>JBCBGY010000005.1:0-54710 GCA_038526275.1 Pseudomonadota bacterium
ACCCCGTCCTACCGACCTATTCTGCAGATCCAACTCACTGTTACCGCTTGGCGGCGCGGACGTCCTCGGTCAGCTAGTTCGTGGCCAAGGCAACGTTTTCCAACAAATGGAGTCAATTTGTTCGATGACATGAGCCGCATTGATCGAGCAAACAGCAGCATCGAGAACCCATGCGGGAGCCATGATCGCCACACCGGGATCACGCTCCAGGGCAACGTATCCCCATCCCCTCGCTGACCGGTCAGAAATAGCCGGACGTCCGACCCGAAATAAGCATACATCGATGATGAACGCCAGATTTGCCCGACATGGGCAGAATGAACGGGAACTGGCACTGAACAGAAAGAACGCCCTCTTTGCGAGCCATGACGGAGGTGGCAAATCCTGGAACCGCATCGCCTCCTTAGTCGAGAGCGCAAAGATCAACGGCGTCGAGCTCTTCGCCTAACTCAGATCTACTCTCGAACGCATCGCCCGCGGCAACCCAGAGAACAAGCTAGACGAACTCCTCTCCAGGAATTTTGAAACCCGTCAAGCACCCGCTTTTGTGACCGCCACACAGCGCTTACCTTAAAGATACGGTAAGAAAGGTATTATGAGGCCTCAAAACGGTGTAGAAGTACACTGAGCGTTTGTTTGACCGCACCGTTTGTGTTCGTCCGTGGTCATCCCGTCATGGTGCTATCTCACAATGAACTCGGCGTGCAGGGCCCCCGCCGCCTTGATGCTCTTGAGAATATCGATCATATCACGAGGCGCCACGCCAAGCGCATTCAATCCTGCGACGACATCGGACAGTGAAGTGCCCTCCGGTATCTCCGCGAGACCTATGCCAGGCTCTTCCTCAATCTCTGCATTTGTGCGTGGGACAACGACGGTTTCGCCTCGGGCAAATGGATTTGGTTGAACGACGATCGGGGCTTCTTCGATCCGTAGGGTGAGATTGCCTTGCGATACGGCTACCCGGGAAATCCGCACATCTTCCCCCATGACGATTGTACCGGAACGTTGATCCACGACCACGCGAGCCCTTCGTTGAGGTTCGACCAACAGGTTTTCCACCTGGCCAAGTGCATGGGCTGGCGATCGAGCTCTGCTTCCGGCGACGTCAAACTCTACTGTGCCGGCGTCAAGCATAACCGCAACGGCCTGCCCGAATTCGGCGTTTATCGCCGACTCAATCCTCACCGCTGTTGTGAAGTCGGGCGTTCGCAATGCCAGGCGAACCACACTCAAGTCGCCAAACTCAAAATCAATCTCCTGCTCTATTCGCGCTCCTGACGGAATGACACCTGCTGTGGGAACCCCTTGAACCACTGCTGCGCCATCGCCTTCTGCTGCAACGCCGCCCGCGATGATTGTGCCTTGGCCCACCGCATAAATTTCGCCGTCAGCTGCGGTGAGCGGGGTCATAATTAAGGTCCCGCCCAAAAGGCTTGAGGCATCGCCGATGGCCGATACTGTGACATCAATTTTGCTCCCAGCACGTGCAAAAGGTGGCAAGGTTGCTGTAACGAATACAGCGGCGACGTTCTTGGGGCGGAACTGTTCGCCTGTTACATTTACGCCCAACCTTTCCAGGATGTTGGTCATAATTTCTTCAGTGAACGGCGCGTTACGAAGACCGTCGCCAGTGCCGTTCAAGCCAACCACCAAGCCATAGCCCACCAAGTCATTGCCGCGAACGCCATCGAATTCCACGAGATCCTTGATCCGAATCGGGTTGGCTGCGGCTGAAGATCCGATCAAGAGAAAGAAGCATAAGAAGAGAGCCGAGCGGATCATCAGAGGTAGTCCGACAGAGATAGGCGCGAAAGACGTGCGGTAATGGCATAAAGCGCTTCCAACTGCGATTGTGCTGACTCCAACTGAGTTGCTCGCTCATAGGGATCGATTTCGGTGATCTCGGCGCGTGCGAATTCCAGTCCGAAGATTTCCGTCTCGTTGCTTTGCCTTGCATCCTCAATCGTAGCCTCGATTGCACCAACATCTCCTCGCAAGGCGGAGAGCCCAGACTGTGCCGCCGACAATTCCAACCCAGCTTCACCAATCAGTTCCAGCTGCTCTTGCACGTCCAGTGTCAGCGTGCCGCGATCAACCAGGGCTGCCATGGCGAGTGGCTTCAATGTCTCTTTTATGCGGTCATCAAGGGCGGTGATCGAGAAATTTGCCTCTCTACCGTCCCCGATTGGAATTGGTGCAAGTGGAGTTGCAGAGCCCTGATACGCGATGGTGTCGTAGTCGCCGGTCGCGGAGAACCAGGCACCGGCGGCGGCAATTACACCGTTTGGAGTTGTTGCGCTGGCGACGGCAATCTCCAGAGCGTCGAGGATGTCGTCCGCGCTGGCCATTGGAGATGTGTCGGTAGCCGCGCCTGACAGAAGCGAGCGTCCGCCAACTGAGGCATTCAAGGCCGCAATCGCGGTCTTAAATGTTTCGTAGGCATTTGTCCCGGCGGTTTCTAGTAGTGCGCCGTTTCGAGAAGAGCCTGTCGTGACGAAGGCTGCGGCGAGCTCCTGGGTGACATCTTGAACGACCCCAAGAGTGCTTTGGAGGGTGGTTGCGAACAAAGCACTTTCAGTAGTGGAACTGTTGAATGCTTCTAGTCTGCTGAGATCATGTTCAATGCTGGTAAGAGGGTTAAGATCGCCCCTTACCTGATTTGCCAAATCGGAACTTTGACCGCTTGCCAACTCTTGGACGATCGTCACGACCTCGTTTTTTAGCTGAGTGGTTTGGCGCCGCATTACAAAGCTGTGCGCAAGATCTCCGAGAGATGCTACGGTCATACCTTAAATCCTCAACATCGTGTCAAGCAGTTCGTCAATCGTCGAAATTACCCTTGCATTGGCAGCATAGGCTTTCTCGATCAGCAGGAGTTTTTGTAGCTCTTCATCGGTATCGACCCCGCCTGCCAGTTCGGACTGCGTGAGAAGATCGACGCGTGACTGGTTATAGCTTTGCTCATCTTCCGCAATTTGACGGTCGGTTGAAATGCCAGACAGAAAGTCCGAGATCAGTTCAGTTGGTTTCCGGGAAACGCCTGCGAAGGGGCCGGAAGCGGGAACACGATCATCGGTAACTGCGGCAATGAAGGCGTTGATTTGTGTCGCATCGCCAACTTCGGCAGTTGCGCCCGCGCCCAGGCCGGTGCGAATTGCCAGGACCGTGCCGCCGGACTCTTCATCGACTGCTGCATTGACACTCAAGCGGGCCGAAAGCCCCACTTCGTCGGCGGGATCAAAAGCTGAGCCCAGGTCGGTAAAAAGGCCCGGATCGCCAGGCGATAGGGTTGGGTCAACGCCGGACGTTTGAAAGCGCTCGACCAAATCGCGGGCTACGGCATCCAAGTCAGCCTGGGCTGCCGGTGCTATCTCATCGCGCGTTTCAAAAAGAGCCGCGAGTCGACCGCCGGCGATTAGGCTGGAATCCGACAGCGTGTCGACGGTTTGACCGTCAATTAATAAGCCGGAAAGGCTTCCGTTCTGGACTGTTTGTGCAGGCGTAATGAAGCCGGATTGCGTAAACTCGAACTCCGCAGCCCGACCGTCCAAAAGGATGGCACCGTTCTCGCTAAAGAGGGCGACCATGCTGCGGTCCCTTGGAACTTGGCGAACTGGTATGATTTCAGATATCTCGTCAATAACTTGCTGTCTTTGGTCGAGAAGACCGCTAGCTTCGCGCTCGGCATCGCCCAAACGGAAGATCGACTCATTGAGCGTTTTGACCTTTTGAAGTGCCGTGTTGAGCGCATCCACTTCTGAGGCGATTGTATTGTCGGCATCCCGACGGACTTCTTGTATCGTGTCCGAGATATCCGCAAATGTTGTGACAATATTCTCGGAACTTTGTACCACAGCAGCAAGACGGGGTTCCGATTGCGGTTGGCTGGACGCCGAAATCAGTGCACTTTCGAAAGCTGCGATACGACCCGCCAGGGAGCCGGTTTCTCCCGGCAGCCCTATCGCGTCTTCGATCCGTGACAAAGCCGTTCCGGTGGTGGAGGAATACGCGAGTCCAGCCTCGGCAACACGGCGATCATTGATGGCGACTTCGTTGACGATCCGCTTGACGCCTCCGATATACACACCGTTGCCTGATCGATCATCTGCCCGAGATGTCAGGATCAGTTCGCGTTTGCCATACCCTTCCGTCATAGCATTGGCGACGTTCGCAGATACGACTTCCGCCGACCGCGCGGAAGCGGTGAGGCCCGTGAGGGCATTCGTCATTGATCCTGACAAACTCATTACATTACTCCGCTAGGCGCCGAGGTTAGCGCTTGATGTTGGTGGTTTCCTGCAGCATCTCATCGACGGTCTGGATGACTTTAGCGTTCGATGTATAGGCTCGCTGCGTTTGGATGAGGTTTGTCAGTTCGCCGGCAACGTCGGTGGAGGATTCCTCCAAGGAGAACCCGATAATTTCGCCTGTCGGGCCGTCACCTGCATCCCAAAGAAAGACCGTACCAGAGTCGTTCGAGGTTCTGTAGGTTTGGTTATCCATGGCGACCAACCCGTTTGGGTTAGGAAGGTCGACGAGCGGAATTTGATAGATTGTGCGGTTGATGCCAGTGTCGAAATTCGCGGTTACGTAGCCGTTTGCGTCTACCTCCACCGAGACCATGTTACCGATAGGGGCGCCATCCTTGAAGATCGATGTTGGAGCGAAGTTGTCGGCGAACTGAGTGATGCCACCGCCCAGACCGATGCCACCGATTGACACTTCTATCGGGCCACGATCGACCTGTACGTCGAATGTACCGAGGAGCGGATCATAGGTTCCGCCGATTGCCGGCGTACCTTGGGTCACGTTCTTCAGTGTGCCTGCAAACTGTGTGGTGTCGTCAAACTCCAGGTAGTACTCTCCGATAACGACAGGTTCACCTGTAGCCGGATCGATTTGGGCACTGTCTTGCAGGGTCATTGACCACATATTCGATTGTTCATCGACGACGCTGACGTCGGGCGTGTATGTTACGATCACTTGCCGCGATGCGCCCAGATTGTCGAAATACTCAACCGGTGTGGTCCGAATAGTGGGTAAGCCCAGAGGATCATATTGAGTGTCCACTGCGGGTAGATTGACTCCAAGTGTCATCTGCGTCGTAGGTTCGGCAACGAATTGGTTCACATTGATTTGGATAGGTTGCAGAGCGTCTGCTGTGTCTCTGGGATTGTCAGGGATTGTCCCGTCAGGGTTGGCCGGCCAACCAAGCAAGACAAGGCCGCTCTGCGACTTTAGCAATCCTTCCGCATCTGTTCGGAACGAGCCGGTCGTCGTGAGAAACATCGGGAAGTTGCCCGTAACATCAGTCCCAAGGGAACTCTCTGTTGTGACGGGCAGAAAACCGCGACCGCGCACAGCCAGATCTGTCGCGTTGCTGGTTGTAACCAATGAACTGGTTTGATCCACAAGACGCTGGTTATTGACTCTAACGCCGCCGGCAGAATAGGCGCCGCTGCCGGAGCTTGTGACCATTGATGCAAAATCCGTCCGGACCTTTTTATATCCGTACGTCGCGGAGTTCGCGATATTGTCGGAAATTGAGGCCAGACGACTGGCATTGGAATTGAGACCGGCTACTCCGGCATTTAACGAGGAAGAAATCGACATACTATAGCGCCTTTCTGCAGCTTATGGCAAAAGCTTGGCAGAGTTTTGAACTGTTGGGCTTAAGGTCAGCCTAACAAATAAAATGGGCGCTATTATTGGGTGAACTAGGGCTCACGCAGCAGGATGATCTCTAGGCGATTATTGCGCACTGACATGGGGTTTTCGTCCGAGAGATCGCGATCAGCATGTCCTGTAACCCTATCAAATCGTTGCTCATTTAATCCTGTTGCGACCAGTCTGCGACGGGCATCAGACGCACGTTGCATCGACAGATCCCAAACCGGATTTTCAGCGAGTACGACGGCATGGGATCGGGTGTGCCCAACCACAGCGATTTGATTGGTTGAAATTGAAAATACCTGCCCGATCATTTTGAGTAATTCCGATAGAACGGGAGCAGGGTTTGCAGAATTGGGCTCAAACAGAGCCCGGTCTTCTGTATCAAATAATTCCACGATCAAACCTTCATCCGTGACGCGGGTTATCACATGACGCATGGGATTTTCGGTTGACATACTTTCGCCGCCCTTGCCCAGCAATAGTGCTTCAGCTTCTTCCAGGACGTCGTCACCATCGTCTCCCGGCGGTTGTTGCTGAAACGCCCCCTGGGCTTCGGTGGGTTGAAGATTTGACGCGCCAGTCCCGTTTTGTGACAGCGTCTCTTCGGTAAAGACGGAGTCGCCGCCAAACGCGCCACTGCCGCCCCCCGACACGCGGTTGATTGCTATTGTCGGCGCGAAATAGTCTGCGATCCCTTTGCGCTGCTTTTCGGTCGTCGCATTGAGCAGCCACATCAACATGAAGAAGGCCATCATGGCCGTCACGAAGTCTGCATAGGCCACCTTCCAGGCGCCACCATGGTGACCGTCACCACCTGACACCTTCTTTTTCTTAATGATGATTGGAGCGACGCCATCGTCGGCCATAATCGCACCCCCGCTGTTCCACACCCAGTCAGAGGAATATCAGGCGGAAATGAAAAGAGGCTTAAAGCGTTGGTTGTGTCTGATACCGGGCCAGAAACAACTCTACGGCACCCGTGACGACACGATCGATCTCTTTTGGTGTAAACTCTTTCGAAACACCCGTTATCATGCGAGAGAACATGTCAGCCTTGCACAATTCAGCAAATTGATCGGCGGCCAGATCAAGATCATCGATAGATAGTTCACCGCGATCAATGGCTTGGCGGAAATAAGCTACCATGCTTTCGCGCACCCGTTTCGGACCGCAATCGTAGAATTCCTGGCCCAATTCAGGGAAACGATCACTTTCAGCCACACAGATGCGAAACACGCCTCGCCCAAACTCGGACAGAAAAAAGTGCATCATCCGAGTCGCCGCCAAACGCAGGACCTCAGACGCCGGTTGGGTCAGATCAATGTCTTGGAGAGCCGCTTCGGCTTGCTTGCGGCATTCCCGTGTCGCGACTTCCATGAACAGCAGGCGTTTGTCGGGAAAGTAGCTGTAAAGCGTGGCCTTCGAAACCCCGGCTTCGCGGGCAATCACATCGACAGAGGCCCCCTCAAAGCCATCTTGAAGGAAAACAGACCTTGCGCCTTCAAGCACCTGATCGTACTTCCGACCCTTCTTGATCCCGGGTGTGGGTGCGTTCATAGGCTCCGTCCCTGCCGCACAGTACTATAACCGGGCCTATTTGCGCAGAGCAAGTGATCAAGTCCAGCCCCCCGATCTATTGATCTGTGATCTCGACCGGGGAACTGGTGCCCTGAGTGGTGGCAACGGGAGGGTCAGGAAAATCCAGTCTGGGCAATGCAAATCCGGAGCAACCTGCTGAGGCAGTGACGGCACTGGAGAGCAAAATGATAGCAGTGACCAAACCATATCTAGTCATGGTTGACCTCCTATAGGCTAGTAGATGTATCCGTTAGCTTCTATTTAAACTGATCAGTTTACTTTGCAAGGCAAAAATGAACTGACCAGTTCATTTTATTGCTCGAAAGGGATAGACCAGTAGAAGCAACAAGCGGCGCATGTTAGCAGCGCGGAGATGGTGGCGATTTTTCTCAAAACCTTGCCGTTTTTCGGGCTCATCGCTGTGGGCTACCTTGCCGGGCGAACGCGTTTCTTTACCGAAGAAGCGACAGCATACCTGACCAAATTTGTGTTTTACTTCGCCTTGTCTGCGATGTTGTTCCAGTTTTCTGCGAACCTGTCATTTGCCGAGGTCTTCAGTTGGCGCTTCATCGCAGCCTATCTGATTGGAACGACGGCTGTTTATGTGTTGGCCACAGTTGTTGCCTTGGCGCGCCGACTGCCGATGGCGGAAGCTGCAGTTGAGGCGCAATGCGCTGTCATCGGGAATGTGGGCTTTCTTGGCGTACCCATGTTGGTTCTTTTGATGGGAGCGGATGCCATCGGCCCGGTCATGCTGGTTCTGGCGACCGATTTGCTGATTTTCGGCAGCTTGATCGTGATCCTGATTACGGGAAGTCGGGGCGGCGCGGACTCGCTCTTGCGGACCATCACGGTAGGATTGATCAGCAATCCGATGATTGTTTCAATCGGCTTGGGCTTTCTGTGGTCAGCTTTGGCCTGGCCGATACCAACCCCGCTGAATGAGTTTCTGACCATTTTGGGCGGCGCGGCCACGCCGGGAGCCCTCTTTGCCATTGGTGCTTCTTTGGCCAGCAAGAGCACGGAACGGCTGAGCACGGCAGGATGGTTAGGTTTTTGCAAACTATGCCTGCACCCTGCAGCAGTGTTCATAGCGGCCTTCGTCATCTTGCCGGTTGAGCCCTATGCAGCCAGTGTCATGGTGGCCGCCGCGGCTTTGCCCGTTGCAGGCAACATCTACATCCTTGCCCAGCATTACGGAGTTGCTCCAACGCGGGTGTCTGCCTCAATTCTGGTATCGACGATGGTAAGCATCGTATCGGTCTCGCTGATCATCGCTTGGGTCTCTGTTTCGCCCTGAAACCGGCAAAACGTATCAATACGGCTGGGCAACATCAAAAAACGCAACTAGGCCTTGTGTCCCGGTCGAGGGTGGTAAAAGTTGCCGGATTAGGGAGACGGGAAATGGTGCATATCGTATCTGCCGAAATGGCTGAACCGCGTATGGACTGGCTGGAGCTGTCCAATGCATTAGCCGCGGGTCATGAACTGCCAAAAGCGGAATTAGGCGACACCTTTCTCTACCGTCGCGCCGACACGATGCTGACACGGTCCGCCTGGATCGATGGTATGGGCGTTGCGGTGAAAACCGCCACAGCGTTTCCGGAAAATGAAGGACCGAAAATCAATGGGGCCGTCAGTGTGTTCTCCGACGAAGACGGGACGCTAGAGGCGCTGATCGATTTTCATCTGGTCACCAAGTGGAAAACGGCCGGGGATTCGCTCTTGGCGGCCCGAAGGTTGGCGCGGCCGGATAGCGCGCAAATCCTGATTGTGGGTGCCGGGACGGTGGCCGGATCCATGGTAGAGGCCTACCGATCTGCCTTTCCAGCAGCGACGATCCAGATTTGGAACCGGACTGATGCCCGGGCGCAGGAACTGGCGGTACGCTATGAGGTGGAAACGGCAGTTGATCTGCCGGCAGCGGTCGCGGCAGCGGACATCATCTGTTGCGCGACGATGAGCCGTGAGCCGGTGTTGCAAGGCGAGTGGGTGTCGCCCGGAACCCATATCGATCTCATTGGTGCCTTCCGATCCGACATGCGCGAAGCAGACGACGAAACCCTGCGTCGCGCGCGGCTCTTCGTCGACAATCGCGGCACGACCATTGGCCATATTGGCGAATTGATGATCCCTCTCGCCGATGGCGTCATTAAAGAGTCGGATGTTTTGGCTGATTTTTATGACCTGCCGCATTTCCGGAGGGAATCCGACGATGACATTACAGTCTGCAAAAATGGCGGTGGCGCGCATCTCGATTTGATGACGTGCCGCTACATCTTGGAGGTTCTGAACCGATGATTTGGCTGATCGTGCTTTTGGTCGTTCTCGCCCTTTCGCCGCTGGTTGCCGAACGGTTGAGGCATCCGGTCTCAAAGGTTCGCGGCGAAGTTCTTCTGGCCAGAAACTCCCATGGTGCGATCCGTTATCGCTGGTTCGGGTCCGAAAATTCCGGTTCGATTGTGGTACTGGTGCATGGGTTGACGACACCCAGTCAGGTTTTTGACGCTGTGGCGGACCGCCTCGCAGCAAAAGGTTTCCGGGTTCTGACATATGATCTCTATGGTCGCGGTGCCTCTGACCGTCCGGGTGGCAAGCAAAACCGGGCCTTTTTTGTCCGGCAACTGCGCGACCTGCTTGCCGATCAGAGGATCGAGGAGCCCGTGGCACTGGTCGGCTACTCCATGGGTGGTGTCATCGCGACAGCATTTGCGGCGCACTACATGGAAAGGGTGGACCGGCTGGTTCTTCTGGCTTCTGCAGGGCTCAAACACAATCCGGATTGGTTTTCCCGCCTTTGTATCTCCGTTCCGATTATCGGCGACGGTTTGATGATGCTTTTCGGCGGCATTGCCTTGCGTCGGGTGGCCGACCAGTCCCGTGACCTAGAAAGCCAGGTGCCAGATATTGCCGATGTGATGGCAAAGGAGACCCACATAAGAGGATACTTGCCAGCCGTTTTGTCGAGCCTGCGGCACACTTTGGCCCAAGGAGACAGTCAGGCTCGAACCCACGGCGCATTGGGTTCGGCGGGCTTGCCGGTATTGGGCATTTGGGGTGCGGCGGATAGGGTTATTCCGCTGGAAGCACGGGATCTGTTGGCCTCTGCCAATCCGTCTGCACGTCATTATGTGGTGGCTGACGCAGGGCATGGTCTGGCATTTTCCCACCCAGAACCGGTCGCTCGGGAGATTGCAGAGTTTCTTAGACCGGTCGAGATCGCCCGAGGCAAAACATACGGCGCCGGGTAGCGCTGGAGAAAGTCCTAGGCTTGAACAGCCCGTGAACTCTCCAGCGGGCGTTCCCGGATCGGCAGATGGACCAGCGCACTGAAGGCGCCGATACCAACCCCGATCCACCAAACTGCCGTATAGTCCCCGGTTATGTCGTAAAGCCTGCCGCCTAACCATACGCCCAGGAAACTGCCGATCTGGTGGGAAAAGAAGACGATCCCATAGAGCGTGCCCATGTACCGCAACCCGTAAATGTGCGCGACCAGACCGGAGGTGAGCGGAACCGTCGCGAGCCAAAGCGACCCCATGGCTGCAGAGAACAACAGCACCGTGCCAGGGGTGATGGGGGTCAGGAAGAAGGCTGCCGCAACCAACGTTCGGCCCAGATAGATGCCCGCCAGCAGGTATTTCTTGCTATAGCGTTTGCCCGCCCAGCCCGCAGCCAGCGTGCCGCCGATATTGGCCAGACCGATGATCGAAATTGCAACCGCGCCCAAGGCCGACGTCGTGGTTACACCCATCGAATGCAGCATGCCCCCCACGGCAATGGGGCCGCACATCTCTGTCACCAATGCCGGGAAGTGGGCCGTGATGAAGGCCAACTGGTACCCGCAAGACAAAAAGCCCAGGAAAATCAGTGTGTATGACGGGTCCTTGAATGCTTTGATCAGGACTTCGCCCAGGCTTTCTTCCAATTCGGCTTTTGTGGCTGTTTCCGGCGTGCGCATCATCGGAAGCGCGGCAAGTGAGGCCAGGATGATGGCCGCGAAGACAACAAACACCCACTGCCAGGTCATGAAGCCTAACAGAAACTCCGCTGCCGGTGCACCCACGACCTGGCCCGCAGAACCTGCCGCCGTAGCAATGGCCAGCGCCATAGAGCGGTTGTCATCCGATGCGGCCCGTCCGACGACAGCGAGGATCACACCGAAACCGGTGCCTGCAATCCCGAAGCCAACCAGGATCTCAAGCAGTTGGTGCGCTTCGGGTGTGACCGAGAATGAACTCAGAACCAACCCTGCCGCATACATCAGAGCGCCGAGGATAATGGCTTTTCGGTCCCCGATTTTTTCCGCAATCGCCCCAAAGATCGGTTGCCCGATGCCCCAGGCCAAATTCTGGATAGCGATGGCGAGTGAGAATTCTGCCCTTGGCCAACCGAACTCCTCGGCGATCGGGATCTGAAAGACGCCAAAGGACGCCCGAACCGCGAAGCTGAGCAGCATTATGATGCAACCGCCGATCAGGACCGGCGTAAAGAGAGAAGCACGTGCCATGGCGGCACCGTGCCGTGCGCTATGGGGATGGTCAATTCATCGTTTATGACGCCCAACATCACGATCTGTGATGTGTTTTGCAATCTGCTCGCAAATCCGGATTGAGTTCGGTAGCGCTAAGGAAAGGAGTAGCCTTCAAAGTTGCCGAGAGGGTTCGGCTAGAACGGAAATGTTACGGGTTTGGAGTAGGTTGGCGCGGTGCGAGTGGATAGGAAGATAGCTGTGATCACAATGGCAGAAGCGTATGCGGCGGAGGTGGCCAAAGGCTCACTGCGACCGGATCCTGTCCAGGAGGCGGTGCTGCCCTTGTTTGATCGGCTTCTTGATGATCTGGCAAGCAGGCCAGAACCCCGCACCGGATTGCTGAGCTTTTTTTCCGCTGCGACTCAGCCCATCAAGGGCGTTTACCTGTGGGGCGGGGTGGGACGCGGCAAGTCCATGTTGATGGATATGTTTCACGAGGTGGCACCTGTCGAAAAGAAGCGCCGCGTGCATTTTCATGCCTTCATGCAGGAAGTTCAGCAGGCCCTGCATGAAGCGCGACAGACGGAGGTGGAGGACGCCATCATACCGGTGGCTGATGCGATCATCGCTGACACCCAGCTGCTCAATTTCGATGAAATGCAGATCACGGACATCGCTGATGCCATGATCGTCGGGCGGCTCTTTGAACGGCTCTTCGCGGCGGGCGTTGCGATCATAACGACCTCTAACCGGGTGCCGCAAGATCTTTACAAAGACGGGCTGAACCGGGCGCTGTTTCTGCCATTCATCGATCTGCTGAGCGAGAGGATGGAAGTGCATGAGATGGCCTCTGACATCGATTACCGCCAGGGGCGTTTGGCGGGCGAGGCGGTCTACTTTTCGCCTGTGAACCGAGAGGCACGGGCAAAGATCCGGCAGATGTTCGCGGATCTCACCCGGGGCGACACCCCGCCGCTGGATCTGGCCGTAAAGGGGCGCAAGGTCACAATCCCCGCCTATCGCAATGGCGTCGGGCGCGCTGGATTTCACGACCTTTGCAGTCTGCCGTTGGGGCCCGCTGACTACCTGGCCATTGCCGAGGCCTGCCGCGTCCTGGTGTTGGAAGACGTGCCGCAACTCGGCCGCAGTAACTTCAACGAAGCGAAACGGTTCGTGACGCTGATTGATGCGCTTTACGAGGCCCGGGTCCGGCTGATCTGTTCTGCCGCCGCCAAACCTGAATTTCTTTACCTTGAGGGCGAAGGCAGCTTTGAATTCGAGCGGACCGCGAGCCGATTGCGCGAGATGCAAAGCGAAGGCTGGGGCAGGTGACAACGGACCGTCCAACCCTGGGTATTCTGCTCATGCTTGGCTTCTGCATCCTGGCTCCCTTGGGCGACGGTTTGGCAAAGCTCGTCGGGTCATCGGTGCCATTGCTGCAGTTGGTGGCCGCTCGATTCGGCGTACAATTCTTACTGCTCATTCCGTTCGTGTGGACGGGGGCTGGGCTCTTGTTGCCGAATAGGCGGGTCGTCTGGCTCACACTTTTGCGAACCATTCTGCACATTTCTGGAATAGGCCTGATGTTCCTCAGCTTGCGTTACCTGCCGTTGGCGGAAGCTGTCGCCATCGCGTTCGTGATGCCGTTCATCATGCTTTTGTTGGGTTGGGCGGTACTAGGCGAAGTCGTCGGCCCAAGGCGCCTGATTGCCTGCGCCGTGGGGTTTGCGGGCACGCTCTTGGTGACGCAACCGACCTTTGCGACCGTGGGATGGCCCGCATTAATGCCTTTGGGAGTCGCGGTGATCTTTGCGCTTTTTATGCTCATCACCCGGCAATTGGTCCGTGAAGTGGAGCCGATCCGGCTGCAAGTCATCAGTGGCGGATATGCCTGTCTGCTGCTTCTGCCTTTGCTGATCCTCTCCGACGGGAGCGGCTTGGCAGAGATGGATCCGGTGGCCGTTGACGCCGACATAGGGCTTAGTCTGGTGCTGCTTGGGGTCGTGGGAACGCTGGCGCACCTCGCTTTGACATGGTCGCTGCGCTTCGCTCCCGCCGCGACTGTGGCGCCGATGCAATACCTAGAGATTCCCATGGCCACCCTGATAGGCTGGTTGATGTTCCGAGATTTCCCAAACGACATTGCGATGTTGGGCATCACCATCGTGATTGTGGCGGGCCTTTACGTCATTTGGCGGGAGAATTCAGCGCAGCGATCGCCATCTTCAAATGCGCCTTAGGCAAGATGATCAGCATACCGGATTGATCAAATTCTAACCGCACCTGTCCCGTTGTTCGATTTGACGTACCGATACGATTGGCAGGGGAAAAATGGATGCTTTCTATCGGCCATTCCAGCCCTTCCGATCGTCCCGTGACCGGGCCCATGGGAAAGAGGGAGAGCCGGGTTCCTATTGGCAGATCAAGCGTGGTTTCGGTGCGAGCGGCCCAGATAATGTCGCGTTGCCCGATGAGAATGCACCGCTTTTCCTGAAGTTTTATCAAAGTGTTAAGGGAGGCAAGCTCGTGATCGACACGCCGCCCGAGAAATCCCACCCCCAACAGAAATGGCGCTGAAATTGATCGCAGTGCTTTGTGGAAATCCGTCGTCTCTTGTTCTGGGATATGGTGCATCCGCGCGGCGGGGATGTGCGGCTGAAGATCGGGCGAAAAGGAGTCAAAATCACCTATTACTGCGGTCGGGGTGTATCCTGCATCCAGTGCTGCCTCGGCGCCTCCATCAGCTGCGACAAGAATGGGGGCCAGGGCAAGAGCGGCCCTCATATCAGACCGGTCCACCTCACCCCCGCCCACCAAGGTGACGCCCTGAGTAGTATCCGTTATCATCTCATCCACTTCGAATTGTGGCAAAAGATGCGATCATCACCACATTCCGGTCATGAAATGATACCAGGAAAAACTCTGTTGTGTTGCTTTCAAAGAACCAATCCGTGGTAGAAAAGACAAGCTGACTGCGCAGGAGCTGGAACGAAGACATGGTGGGTGTGAGTAAAATCCTGACAGTGTCCTATGGCACGTTCTCTTGCACGGTTGAAGGGTTTGATGATCCTGTCGAAACTGTGCGCCGTGTCGCGGAATATTTTCGCGACTTGTCTGACCAAAATGTTGTGTTCGACGAATCATTGGCGCTGCCAGACGACAACGACCTTTTGAGCCTGACCCAAGAAACCGAGGATCAGCAGGTACATGCGTCTGTCGCCGCCGGGTCGGTTCATTTGAGAGCCGTTGCTGCCGCGACCCCCGCCGCCGCGGGAATCGTTCCGGAGCTTCACGTCATCGCGAATGAAGAGCCACTGCCGTCTGCGGAGGATGTAGACGAAAGCGCGTATCCAACCGCACAGTTTGAAGTGGTGGGCGACCCGTTTGCGGATGTGTCTCGTGATGTTAGCGCGAACAGTCCGGGCGGCCCCTTCAGTTGGGCAGAGCAGGCGTCGGCTCTTGCCGATGCCGTTGACGCAGCGCCGTTGGCAGACGAATTTTTGTTCGATGGAGTGGAGCTTCTGCCGCCGGACAATGATGAAGGTCAGACCGACCTGGCAGAAGACGAGCACGCCGACGCGGATGAGCCTTCTCCAGTTGACGAAATCCCGGTTGACGAAATCGCTGTCGATTCTGTCGAGGAAGATGAGCCGATAGAACGGCGGAGCTATGCGTTCGACATTGACTTCGGCGAAGACGAAGCAGAGACGCCATTAGCTGATCCCGTTTCCCAAGATGAACCGGATGCCGGTCAGACATTGGCCGCGCCCGACGAAGCCGCCAATGACGACGACACGGCGGACGGTGAAATCGATTTGCCCGATGAACCGGAACCGATGGGAGAATTGGCGCCAACAGGAGCCAACGAAAAAGACGCCGCGGAGCTTCTCGCTAATGCGGTGATTTCGCCGGAAACTGACGATAGTCGTCTGCCTGAAGAAGAAATTGCAGAAAACCTCGATAGGCCTGTGGTCAGCGAGATTGAAGCGGAGGATGAACCCGCCGTTTCCAATGCACCAGACGAAGCGGGCACAACAGTCGTTGTTGACGAGGACGCCGCCGCGCCCGAAACGCCAAACGCACCGGAACTCGAGAATGTTCCTGCATCTGCATCCTTGGTCGATGACGGTTTTGCCGAACCGGATGAAAACACGGACGGATCATCCGTGGATGGTGACGTCGCAGACCTAACGGACCCTGAAGCAACGAGTGAGGCGGTCGCGCCCTGGTCTGCCGGATCGTTGGACGTTGATGTTTCTGGGGCGGAAACAGTAGAGTCGGATAGCGGCGCGGTCAGTGCGCCCGAGATTGTCGATGAACCAACTTCTGCCGACCCGCTGGACAGTTTGGAAGAAGACGATCCTATCGACTTTGAGTCGATCGATCCTATATCTGAAAGCAAAGGCGATGCGGCGGTTGCGTCATCCGACGAAGAAACCTCCGCTGAAAATGACCGAGACGAACATGCAAATGCTGTTTCGGCCTTCGATATGGCGTTCCGCAAAGTCGCTGGAGCGATTGGAATATCGTCTGGCACTGGAAAAGTTAGTGAAACGGTTACCGAAAACGGCGATGACGCCATCTTAAGCGAAGTTGCCCGACAGGCGAATACCGAAACCGAACAGGTTGTAGCGGGATCGGAGTTCATTGACGCCACGGAAGAGGTCGCCAAAGACGACCAGACTGTGACTGTAGTAGCGAGTGATCTTGAATCCGATCAATCTTTGATGACGGACGAAAGCTTGACCAATGATGATGCCGGACCTGTAACTCCGGCAGAAGACGAGGCGGTAGCCTCCAACGAATGTGAGGAAGACGAGTTGGCTGATGATGAAGGCGACGTACCTGTTGTACGCAAACTGACATCGCCAGAATTTGCTTCGCGGTTTGCGAATGTAGCGGCGTTGAAGGAGCAGGCCGAAGCAGAGGCCGATGCGGAGAATTCCCCGCAAATTGAAGATATTATTGCCAAGCTTGCGAAATCCGAGGCAGCCGCCGAACGGCGCAATGCCGTGTTGGAGCGGGGCGAAGGCGAAGAAGATCGGATGAACCGGTTGTTGCACCGCACCAATTCGCAGTTGGCAGGAGCAGAGAACAAGCGGCGTCGTTCGGCGATTGCCCATCTCAAAGCTGCGGTTATGGCAACCAAGGCTGAGGGAAAGTCACGTAACAATCGCAGCATTGACCCGTCGAAACAGTATCGCGATGATTTGGCCCGCGTGGTTCGGCATTCCCGGATTCCCAGTGAGGAAGAGGTTCAAGCGGTCAAGTCTGATCTTGAAGGTGCCGCTGGTGAGACAATGCCCGCCTCCGATGATACATCGTCGATGCAGGAAACGACCGCATCCGAAATGCCGCTTGAGCCAACCAGCCCTGTTGTAGAGCCAACGTCAACCGAGGTGGAACAGCAGCCTGATACTACTGTAGACGAAGCGGTTGGCGAAACTGAAACCGCGGGAGAAGAGGCACCACTTATGCTGGTTCCTTCAAGCTCCACAGCGGAACAGGGTGAGCAGCCGATAGCGGGCGAGAACAACCCGGCTTCCGGCGCTCTGGAAGAGTTTGCTGATCGAACCGGAGTGTCCTCGCTGCAGGAACTGCTGGAATGTGCCGCTGCTTTTGTTGTTACGGAACAGGAGCAGGAAAACTTCACCCATTTGGACCTAATGAATCTGGCAATTGGCGTTTCCGGTTACGAACGTACGAGCCGAGAACAAAGCTTGAGGGCTTTTGGTCAATTGCTGCGCCAAGGCAAAATCAAGAAAGTAACCCGAGGCCAATTCACAGTTTCTCAAAGTTCACGCTTTATCCCTGAAGCGCGGAGTGCAGCAAACTAGGATTTGCGACCCGCGTGTGGGTGACGAGTATTAGGGCACGCGTGGTTTTCACTGCGCGTGCCTTGGGTCTTTTGGATCGCGAGCCAAATTGAACCCAGACAAAAAGATCGCATTTGAGCTAAATCTAATTCGAATTGGTTTCCAAAGACTTTATTCAATGTGTTGGCGGCTACCTGCAATCAGTCCGGTGTATCGTCGGGATCTGATTGACCGATGCCGCGGAAGACAAATTTGAATGGCAGGACCCAAACAATGCCGAGCGTCACATAGACCAGGACTTCCAACCACAAGGATGGCCGGTCCAGCCAGTTCAAGATTGTGACGGCAGCCACAATGTAGGCCGGCAGGCCAACCAGAAGAATAATAAGCGCCCAACGCTTGCGGGCCTTGTATCCCAAGCTCAATTGTTGCTCCTCGCTCGGTTTAGTCGGCGAACGGATCTGTGACGAGGATTGTATCGTCCCGCTCTGGCGAGGTGGAGAGTAGAGCGACTGGGCACTCAATCAACTCCTCCACACGGCGCACATACTTGATTGCTGCGGCTGGCAGATCTGCCCAGCTGCGTGCGCCTTCTGTGCTTTCGGACCATCCGGGCATTTCTTCGTAAATGGGGGTGCAGCGCGCCTGTTGATCGGCGGCCGTGGGCATATAGGCCAATCTCTCGCCGTCCAGCAGGTAGCCGGTGCAGATTTTCAGTGTCTCAAAGCCGTCCAGCACATCCAGCTTGGTCAGGGATATGCCGTTCACGCCGCTCGTGGCGCAGGTCTGGCGGACCAGCACGGCGTCAAACCAGCCGCACCGTCGTTTGCGCCCCGTGGTCGTGCCGAATTCATGGCCCCGTTCGCCAAGACGCTGCCCGTCAGCATCTTCCAATTCTGTTGGGAACGGACCTTCGCCCACACGGGTCGTGTAGGCCTTAACGATACCCAGAACGAAATCTATAGATCCGGGCCCGATGCCTGTGCCCGTCGCGGCTTGCCCGGCAATGACGTTGGAAGAGGTCACATAAGGGTAGGTGCCAAAGTCGATGTCCAAAAGTGAGCCCTGTGCGCCCTCAAACAGGATGCGCTTTCCCGCCTTGCGCTGTTCGTTCATGACCTTCCAAACCGGCCCCGCATATTGCAGCACGTCTGGCGCAACAGCGCGCAGCGATGTCAGCAATGCTTCGCGGTCCACAGGTTCCAGCCCCAAACCCCGGCGCAGCGCATCATGGTGAACCAGCGCCCGGTCTACCCGCAATTCCAGCGTTGCGTCATCTGCCAAATCCGCCACGCGGATCACCCGGCGCCCCACCTTGTCTTCGTAGGCTGGGCCAATGCCGCGGCCTGTCGTGCCGATCTTGGCCACGCTGTTCTGGCTTTCGCGCGCCCGGTCCAACTCTCCATGGAAGGGCAAGATCAGCGGTGTGTTCTCGGCAATCATCAATGTGTCGGGCGTGATTGTGACACCTTGTGCCTGAAGCGTCTTTATTTCCTCCAGCAGATGCCACGGGTCCAACACGACGCCATTGCCGATCACACTCAGCTTGCCACCGCGCACCACGCCAGACGGCAGAGCATGAAGCTTGAAGACCTCGCCATCGATCACCAGCGTATGGCCAGCATTGTGGCCCCCCTGAAACCGGGCGATCAGATCGGCACGTTCACTCAGCCAATCGACAATCTTGCCTTTGCCTTCATCGCCCCATTGGGCGCCAACCACGACGACATTGGCCATGTTTTGCTCTCACCGTTTGCCAAACCCGGCCTCCTATAGCCGTTGGACCCACCAGGCGAAACCGCAAACTGCTGGACAGCCGCTGCGGTGTGCGGCAGGAGAGGGGCCGACTTTCGGGAGACCCGTTCATGGCAATATTGACCCGTTGGGCCGCAGCCTTCGTTTTGCTGGCTTTGACGTTTAATCCGACCGACTGGAACTACGTGCGTTGGGCGAGCGCGAACTGGCAGGATCAAATGCCCCTTGCCGTTCTGTTCGGACTGATCTTGACGGTCTGCTACATCATCTATTTGCGTGCCACGTTGCGATCGATCGGCGTGTTCGGCATGGTTCTCGTTGGGGCCTTGATTGGCGCTCTGATTTGGGTGCTGGTCGACTACGGTGTTTTGAGTCTGGACAACCAGACCTTTACCGTTTGGCTGGGCCTGTTCGCGTTATCCCTGGTATTGGGCGTCGGCCTGAGCTGGTCCATCGTTCGGCGCGCTCTGTCA
The DNA here is from genome assembly GCA_038526275.1 of Pseudomonadota bacterium. Lineage (GTDB taxonomy): Bacteria > Pseudomonadota > Alphaproteobacteria > Rhodobacterales > Rhodobacteraceae > 188UL27-1. The sequence goes on from JBCBGY010000005.1 coordinate 19,773, forward strand.
GGACAAGCAGATGTCGATGACGTTGATGCGTAAGGGGTTGCGGGACCAAGACCTTCCCCTTAGATACCCGGGATGATTTTGCGGAGTGCCCAATGGCAAATGTGGTCCTGATCATTCACCTTATTCTGGCGCTGGCGATCATTGGCGTTGTACTGCTGCAGCGGTCCGAAGGCGGTGGCCTCGGTATGGGCGGCGGCGGAGGTGGAGCCGGTGGGGTCATGTCCGGGCGTGCGGCGGCGACCGCGCTGGGCAAGATCACATGGGGCTTGGCAATTGCTTTTATCGCTACATCGCTGACGCTGACCATTTTGGCTGCGGCGGATTCCGAAGGTGGCAATGTACTCGACCGGATAACCGACGCGCCTCGCTCTTCCGGCAACACAGATTTGCCAGCGGGTGAAGACCTTCTGCCTCCATCCTTGGGTGACGATCCTTTGGTGCCGCAGTCGGCGGACTGATCCGAACGGTTGGCTTGATCCACATACTGTGACGTTCAGGTCAGAAATGCCTAGATGATGTTGTTGGTCGGTTGTCAATTCGACCCGACTCGGCTATAGCTCAAATCCCGTGATGGTGAGTCGAATGGGCTGGCCTGACCCGCCAAAGTAAGACGATCACGGGAGCTTTCGCAGCATGGCACGGTTCATTTTTATCACCGGTGGGGTGGTGTCATCGCTTGGCAAAGGCCTTGCTTCAGCGGCCCTTGGGGCACTTTTGCAAGCACGTGGCTATACCGTGAGGCTGCGAAAACTGGATCCTTACCTGAACGTCGATCCGGGCACGATGAGTCCTTTCGAACATGGCGAGGTTTTTGTGACCGACGACGGCGCTGAAACCGACCTGGATTTGGGGCACTACGAACGATTCACCGGGGTTGCGGCCCGCAAGACCGACTCCATCAGTTCTGGGCGCATCTATTCAAACGTGCTCGAGAAAGAGCGTCGTGGCGACTATCTGGGCAAAACCATCCAGGTCATTCCGCATGTGACGAACGAGATCAAAGAGTTCATCAAGGTTGGTGAAGACGAAGTTGATTTCATGCTGTGCGAGATTGGCGGAACGGTGGGCGACATCGAAGGTTTGCCATTTTTTGAGGCCATTCGGCAGTTCAGTCAGGACAAGCCGCGCGGCCAGTGTCTCTTTATGCATTTGACCTTGCTGCCCTACATCAAAGCCAGCGGGGAATTGAAAACCAAGCCGACCCAGCATTCCGTCAAGGAATTGCGATCCATCGGCATTGCGCCTGACATTCTGGTCTGCCGCTCCGAAGGGCCGATCCCGGCGAAAGAGCGGGACAAGCTGGCGCTGTTTTGCAACGTGCGGTCCGACAGCGTCATCGCTGCCCAGGATCTGGCGTCCATATACGAGGCGCCATTGGCCTATCACCGCGAGGGGCTGGATCAAGCGGTGCTCGACGCGTTTCAGATAAGCCCGGCCCCCCGACCGGACTTGAGCGTTTGGGAAGATGTGGCCGACCGGATCAACAACCCGGAAGGCACCGTTAGGGTTGGCATCGTCGGGAAGTACACCCAACTCGAAGATGCCTACAAATCCATTGTTGAGGCACTAACCCATGGCGGGATGGCCCATCGCGTGAACGTCAAAGCTGAGTGGATCGATGCCGAGGTCTTTGAACGCGAAGACCCCGCCACCCACCTGACCGGTCTGCACGCCATTCTGGTGCCAGGAGGCTTTGGTGAACGGGGTACCGAAGGCATGATCCGTGCTGCGCAGTTCGCGCGGGAAAAGCGGGTGCCATATATGGGGATCTGCCTGGGGATGCAGCTTGCCGTTATCGAGGCCGCACGCCATTTGGCCGACATGGGCGATGCGGGCTCGGAAGAGTTTGATCATGAGGCGGGCAAGAAACGCTTCACTCCGGTCGTGTACCATTTGAAAGAATGGGTGCAGGGCAATCATCGCATTGAACGCCAGCTTGGCGACGATTTGGGCGGGACTATGCGATTGGGCGCCTATACGGCGTCGCTCAAGAAAGGAAGCCGGGCCGCTGAGGTTTACGGGAATCTGGCCATCGAAGAACGCCATCGGCACCGTTACGAAGTCGATCTGCGGTTTCGAGAGGCATTGGAAGAAAAAGGTGTCGTTTTTTCAGGCATGAGTCCGGATGGCCGTTTACCCGAAATTGTCGAAATTGAAGGGCATCCCTGGTTTCTTGGGGTACAATTCCATCCGGAACTAAAGTCAAAACCATTTGCACCCCATCCGCTATTTGCCGATTTCGTGAGGGCAGCAAAAGAAAATTCACGTTTAGTGTGAATTTACCGAAAATTTTCAGCGTATTCTCAATTGTGGGCTAGGAACTGACGAGGAGTTCGCGAAAGTTATTAAACAAACTGTTTCTGATACGTAGTTTTACCATCGTTGTTATTTCGAAAAATTTGGTGTGCTTTCTAGGAATAGGGAGAATTCCAGATGCCACGATGGGTATGTGGTGATGAGTGGGAAACATGTCAAAAGGGTATTGGGTGGTCGCGCTGGATGCGGCCGATCAGTTAGCTGTCAGTGAAATACTCCAGCAGCTTTCATTCGCGTTGACTGAACATTCCGGCAAGGTGCTGACGAAAAGCGATCGAGACGCTGTAACACCTACCGATGATGAGGAACGCGTGATCATTGTCGAGTTTCCTTCGCTGGCGGCGGCGAAGGCCTGCATGGAGGGGGACGCTTATCAACGGACGCGCCCCATGCGCGACGCCGTGTCGAGCCTGCATATCATCGTGATCGAAGAAGCGCATTTCGACGGATCCTGACAGGAAACCGTTTGAGCTTTGGCGCCGCGCAGTGTTCAGTGCCCCTCGCCGCAACAGAGGGAGGGCTCGCATGCCGAAGGGTTACTGGATCGCAAACAACATCGTCCACGACGCGGAGGTCTACGAACAGTATAAGGCCGCGAATGCCGGACCTTTTGCGAAATATGGGGCTCGGTTCCTGGTGCGCGGCGGCACCCAGGAGGTACAGGAAGGCCCCGGTCATCCGCGCTGTGTGGTGTTGGAATTCCCAACCTATGCTGACGCGCTGGCCTGCTACAATGATCCTGACTATCAGGCGGCCAAAGCCATCAGGGCAGAGGTTTCAGATGGCACTTTGATCATTGTTGAAGGCTATGACGGGTGACGCGCATCTTGGTCTTGTCCCCGTTGCGCTTATATCGATCTGATGTTTGCTGATCTTCTGAACCGCCTGATGTCGCCGGAGCCGGCGCGGTTGCCCGAGCCGGACGCGAACCTTGCGCTTGTGGCGCTCCTCGTCCGGTTGGCGCGGTCAGACGGGGACTATGCAGCGGCCGAGATTGCCCGGATCGACAAGATTGCCTGCCGTCGGTTTGGGCTAAGCCCGTTTGAGGCGACCGAATTGCGCAAGCAGGCCGAGGCACTGGAGGCAGAGGCCCCCGATACTGTGCGCTTTACCCGCGCGATCAAGGATGGGGTCATTTACGAAGAGCGGATCGGAGTGATCGAGGCCCTTTGGGAGGTCGTGCTGGCCGATGGTGTGCGCGACGATGAAGAAAACTCGCTTCTGCGTCTCGCCGCCAATCTGTTGGGTGTCACCGATCGGGACAGCGCCATGGCGCGCCAGCGGGTGCAGTCCCGCGATCGTTAGGTTTCGGGCATCAGGAAATGTCCTGTAGCCTGGGCAAACAGTCGGTCCCGATTATCCTGCCACGCAGCGACATTGACGCTGGCATAGCGCCGACCAGACCGCGTGACTGTGGCGCGGGCATAGGCATCACGTGGCAGACCGGACCGAAGATAATCCACTGTGAAGTCGATGGTCTTGGGCATGCGGGGCCGGGTCTCGGCGCTTAGTGCGCCATCTTGGCGGGTTCCGCCTTCGATTTCTTGCCAAAGCTGCGACCAACTTAGTTCGATCACAGCGGTGACTTCCAGAAAGGCCGCGGTGGCGCCACCATGGAGCGCGGGCAACATGGGATTGCCGATAAGTTTTTCCGCGTAAGGCAGTATCGCGGTGAGTTCATCGCCCCGGCGCTCAAATCGGATACCCATGAATGCGATCCAGGGCACGCCCTCCACGAGTGAGGACAATGCGGTGTCCCGGCGTTCCTTGATCACCTGAACCGGTTCTGGCGCTGGCCGGTTCATTCCTGTTTCTCCAACTGCGAGAAGGTGAACGCCCCTGTGGCCGCGGCGACGGGGTTGTCCGGATCCTCGTCAAAGGCCTGCGCGCGTATGAAGGCGACCGACCGAGTGACATGGTAACAAATGGCCTCCGCACGGATGCGGTGGCCAGGTTCAGCGGCGCGCATATAGTCGATACGCAGGTCAATCGTGGCCGTACTGCCATTCGCCAATGGATGGGCCATTACGGCGGCCCCACCACACGTATCCATCAATGCAGAAACCGCACCGCCATGGATGACGCCGGTCCGCGGGTCGCCTATGAATGCCGGATCGTAGGGCATAGTGATGACAGCCCGTCCTTCCCCAATCTCTTCCAACGACATGCCCAGGGCCTTGGAATAGGGGATCGCATCGATGAACTGCCGGGCTATTTCTGCGGTGTTGGAGGGCATGGGCCTGCACTGATCTCTTTCATTTCGTCACTTATCGGCACCGGAGGATTGGGGTGCAACGGAATTCGACCCTGGTACGATTGCCTCGCTCCGGTGATCCGCCTACGCTGGCATTGCCGGGAAGAGGAGCCCGCAGAATGTCTGATCGTTTGAACTTCAAAGAGATGTGCGCCGAGTTCGATGTGACCCCGCGCACATTGCGCTATTATGAATATATCGAACTTCTGAAGCCGGACAAAGAAGGCCGGTCCCGGTTCTACGGCCCCCGCGAACGAGCACGAATGACACTGATCTTGCGGGGACGCCGGTTTGGGTTCAGCCTTGAGGAAATTCGCCAGTGGCTGGACATGTACGAAACCAAAGGCAACCGGGCGCAACTGGAAACATGGATCGAGATGGCGGATCGGCAATTAGGTGAACTAAAAAACCAAGTTGTCGAGTTGGAAAAGACCATCGCCGAACTGCAGATTCTACGCGATGAGACCGCTCAAGAACTCTGATCCCCATAATTTGTCCAGATCTAGTAAGGAATTCCTTATGGGTGGTATTACGGATCCAAAGCGCTTTTGATTGAGAAAAATTGCGGAATTTGACTGTTCAATCGAACTATTCTTGCGTTTGGGGTGTTGTGACGTAGCGTTCCGTTTACGCTAGGGTCAACCTTTCTTGTAAGGTCCCCGTGAACCGCGCATTTCCGTTGCCCTAACTTCCACATCGGTACAACGGAGGATGCTAACATGACTGATAATGAGACTTTCTTGACCATTCGCGAAATGTGCGACGCGTTTGATGTAACCCCTCGGACCTTGCGGTTCTATGAAGCCAAAGAGCTTCTGTTTCCGGTTCGTCAGGGAACGAAGCGTCTTTTCACAAAGCGCGACAGAGCACGGCTGAAGCTGATCCTGCGGGGAAAGCGGTTTGGGTTCAGCCTGGAAGAAATCCGCCAGCTTCTCGATCTGTATGATCGTGATGACCAGCAATACACGCAGTTGAGCCGGACCTATCAGATCGGCAAAGAGCGCCTTGCAGTCATGGAACGTCAGCGGGACGAGTTGGAAGAGGCGATCGAAGACCTAAAAGGGCAGCTTGAATGGGGCCGCCAGATGCTCACATCACATGAGCTGAAGGAAGCCGCCGAGTAGCTGAACCCTAAAAAACCGAACGGAGGATGAATGCCCCAATATACGGCGCCCACAAAAGACATGCAGTTCGTGCTGCACGATGTCCTTGCGATCAGCGAGAGCGATGTGCCGGGCTATGACGAACTGGACCGTGACTTTACATCGGCAATTCTGGAGGAAGCGGGTAAGCTTTCCGTCGATGTGTTGGCGCCATTGAATACGGTTGGGGATGCACAGGGCTGCACCTTGGAAAATGGTGTGGTGCGTACTCCGGAAGGGTTTAAAGGCGCCTACGACCAGATGCGCGAAGGCGGCTGGATGGGGCTGGATGCCGATCCCGAATATGGCGGGCAAGGCATGGCCTATCTGATGGGGATCGCGGTGGGCGAGATGTTCACGTCCGCCAACATGGCTTTCAACATGTATCAAGGCCTGACGCATGGTGCGGTGGCTGCGATTCACACCCACGGGTCTGCGGACCAGAAGGCAACTTACCTGCCCAAGATGATCGAGGGCACATGGTCGGGCACAATGAACCTGACCGAACCGCAATGCGGCACGGACCTTGGACTGATACGCACCAAGGCCGAGCCGCAAGATGACGGAACCTACAAGATCAGCGGCCAGAAGATCTGGATCTCCGCTGGCGAACACGATCTGACGGACAACATTGTCCATCTCGTTCTGGCGAAGATTCCAGGCGGGCCGGACGGTGTGAAAGGCATCTCGCTTTTCATCGTTCCGAAGTTCCTGGTCAAAGACGACGGCAGCTTGGGCCAGCGAAACAGCCTAAGCTGCGGCGGCTTGGAAAAGAAGATGGGCATTCACGGCAATGCCACCTGCGTCATGAATTATGATGGCGCGACAGGGTATCTGATCGGCGACATGCACAAGGGCATGCGTGCGATGTTTACCATGATGAACGAAGCCCGGCTGGGAGTCGGGTTGCAAGGCTACGCCCAAGGGGTCGTGGCCTACCAAAATGCACTGGGCTTTGCCCAAGACAGGCTGCAGGGTCGTGATGTTACGGGCGAGAAAAACCCGAACGGCCCCGCGGACCCCATCATTGTGCACCCGGATGTACGCCGGAACCTTCTGCATCAGAAAAGTTTTGTGGAAGGTGCCCGGGCCTTTGCGTTCTGGGGTGCCTCGTTGATCGACCGGGCCCATCGTTTGGAAGACAAGGATGCGGACGATATGATCTCGCTCCTGACCCCGGTGATCAAAGGGTTTCTGACCGACAAAGGGTTCGAGACAACCGTATTGGCTCAGCAAACCCTTGGCGGATCGGGCTTCACCAAAGAGTGGGGGCTGGAACAGTTCGTCCGCGACGCCCGGATCACCATGATTTACGAGGGCACGAACGGTATTCAGTCGCTCGACCTCGTGGGCAGGAAACTGGCGCAGAACGGCGGCAAGACGGTCATGGCGTTCTTCGAGCATGTCAAAGGGTTCCTGAAGGAAAACGAAGGCCATGCTGAGCTGAAGACACATTTTCTGGACCCGCTGAAGCAGGCCAGCAAGGATCTGCAGGCTGCTGGCATGTATTTCATGCAGAACGGGATGAAGAACCCGAACAATGCGCTGGCCGGATCCTACGACTTCATGCACCTGTTTGGTCAGGTCTGCCTTGGCCTGATGTGGGCGCGGATGGCCAAAGCGGCCTATGGCGCCCTAGAATCAGGTGCGTCGGACACAGAGTTCTATCAGACCAAAATCGCGACCGGTAAGTACTACATGTCCCGGCAGTTGCCGGCGACGGGCATGCATTTGTCCCGGATCGAGAGCGGTGCAGAGCCTGTCATGGAACTTGACGCAGCGAACTTTTGATCAGACGCGTCTGGCGCTCGCGCATGACTTACCGCACAACTGAATGACCGTGTCCCCGGACAAGGGGCGCGGCACATGACAGGACAGCTGGGAGTGTCTGAGGTGATCAAGCTTTATTGCTTTGGCGAAAGTGGCAACGCCTACAAGGCGGCGTTGACCCTGGAGTTGGCCGGGCTCGATTGGGAACCGGTGAAGGTGGACTTCTTTGGCGGCGAGTCTCGCACGCCCGAATATCGCGCCCTGAACACGATGGGTGAAGTGCCCGTTATGGTGGAAACGGACAGCGACTATAAGCTGACCCAGTCTGGCGCTATTCAGGATTATGTGGTCGAGCGCACCGGCAAGCTTACGGCGGCGACGACCGAAGGAAAACGCGAAATCCTGCGCTGGATCCTGTGGGACAACCACAAGCTTTCCAGTCAGGCGGGCATGACGCGGTTCCTGATGAATTTCCTTCCCGAGGATAAGCGCCCGCAGCCCGTGATCGACTTCATGCAGGGCCGTCTCAAATCGGCCTACACCGTTCTGAACGCAGCGCTCGAGGGCAGAGACTGGCTGGTTGGAAACGCGGTGACGATCGCCGACATTTCTTGCTGCGGCTACCTGTATTACCCCGAACCTTACGGGTTTGATCGGGCCGAATGGCCCAATATCGATGCCTGGCTGACGCGTCTTAGTGACGTGCCGGGTTGGAAACATCCTTACGACCTGATGCCGGGCAGCCCCGCCGACCGCGCCTGAACAAAGCTGCCGACCTAAGCGCCCCCGACCGATTGGAGTATCACCATGACCGACGCCTACATTTACGACGCCATTCGATCCCCGCGGGGCAAAGGGCGCAAGGACGGCTCCCTGCATGAGGTGACAGCGGTGCGTCTGTCGGCTCAGGTTCTCGACAATATGAAAGAGCGGAATGGCCTTGAGGGCCACGCGGTTGAAGATGTGATCTGGGGCAATGTCACCCAGGTGATGGAGCAGGGCGGATGCCTGGCGCGAACGGCTGTGCTGGCGTCCGATCTGGACGAACGCATCCCGGGCCTGGCGATCAACCGCTTTTGCGCATCGGGTCTGGAAGCGGTCAATCTGGCGGCGAACCAGGTCAAGGGTGGCGGCGGTGAGGCCTATATTGCCGGCGGTGTCGAGATGATGGGCCGGGTGGCCATGGGCAGCGATGGCGCGGCCATTGCGGCAGATCCCGACGTGGCCATGAACACCTACTTCGTGCCCCAGGGCATATCGGCAGATATCATCGCGACCGAATATGGGTTCAGCCGGGATGATTGTGACGCCTTCGCGGTGGAAAGCCAGAAGCGGGCCAAGGCGGCGTGGGACGATAAACGCTTTTCCAAGTCGGTGATCGAAATCAAAGATCAGAATGGCCTGCCGATCCTGGATCACGACGAATATATGCGGCCTGAAACGAACATGCAGAGCCTCGGCAGTCTCAATCCCTCATTCCAGGCGATGGGTGAGGTGATGCCGGGTTTTGATAAGGTCGCGCTGATGAAATATCCGCACCTTGAGAAAATCAACCATGTCCATCATGCGGGCAACAGTTCTGGCATCGTCGATGGCGCCGCGGCCCTTCTGATCGGAAGCAAGGCATTCGGTGAAGCCTATGGGTTGAAACCCCGCGCGCGGATCGCGGCTACGGCGAAAATCGGTACAGATCCGACGATTATGCTCACTGGCCCTGTTCCTGTGACCGAAAAAATTCTAAAAGATAATGGCATGGGGATAGGTGACATAGACCTCTTTGAGGTGAATGAGGCCTTTAGTTCGGTGGTATTGCGATTCATGCAAGCCTTTGATGTCGACCATGACAAATTGAACGTCAATGGCGGTGCTATCGCAATGGGCCATCCTCTCGGTGCAACGGGCGCGATGATTATTGGTACCCTGCTAGATGAAATGGAACGGTCGGATAAATCGACCGGTCTGGCCACACTTTGCGTGGCCTCTGGTATGGGCGCAGCCACCGTTCTCGAGAGGGTCTAATATCGGGGGAGCGCTGTGGACGCATCAGATCCGCTGGCAATTTATCAGGAAAACTTGGATCTGGTGTCCGAAGCGATCATGTCAGATGATATGGCAACCATCTGTGAACGGATCCAGGTACCGTTCCTTGTCCGCATGGGGCGGAATGAGATGGTGATCGAAGATGAAACCGAACTGGCCGTGGGTATCCGGGAATATGGAAACGGCCTGCGGATCCAAAATGTCGATAACTACATCCGGCTGGTCAAGGCGGCGCGATTTATCAGCGACAGCTATATTAGCGGCTGGCACATTACCTATGTGCTGAAAGGTGCGATGTCGGTGGTAGAGCCCTATCGCAGCAGGATGGTTTTGCATTTGCAGAATGGCGTCTGGCGAGTGGTCCAAGCAGAACATGAATTGTCGGCCGACCGTTGGCCGGTGATTGGGCCCAGTGTCCTGTCCGGATCCGTTCCGGGCGATTTCGAAGATGTGGAAATGGACTTCCGCACGCAATCTGAAAGCGCTGACCCGATTTACCAGGCCTTTCTGGATGCCTTGTCGGACGCCAACAATACCCATGATTTCAATCGCTTTTGCGAATTGACCCATTACCCACTATGGTTTCATTCGGAACATGAAGACCGCAGCTTCATGGAACCACATGAACAGCGAGATTTTTTCGATACAGTCAGTGCCGTCTTGAGGTCTTACAAAGAGGGGCGCCTGACCCGTTCCGCTGACCGCGCCCATTTTATCGGTGCAGATCGTATCATGGGATACCATCACGCCCATTTTCTTGACGGCGAAAAATCGATCATCGGACCAATCCACAGCCGCATGGTTATCCAGCATGTCGATGGTGTGTGGAAAATGACGATGATTACAAACACCGTGGGCGCCGACGAGTTGTCTCAGGCGCACTCAGAAAAGTCGGACGACCTTGTGTCGTTTCGCAAGATACAAGAAAGGATGCGCCATTGAGCGACTTTGGCTACGCGGTTGACGGTGATGGAGTTGCCTTCATCACCTGGGATGTCTCCGACAAAAGCATGAACGTCCTATCTTTGCAGGGTTTGAAAGATCTGGACTCGGCCATCGATCAGGCTTTGGGGGATGAAGCGGTCAAAGGCGTTGTCATTACCAGTGGTAAGGACAGCTTCGCCGCTGGTATGGACCTCAATGTCATCGCGCAGATGAAGGAACTGGCCGGGGAAGAACCGGCGCGTGGTGTCTTTGACGGGATCATGGACATGCACCGGTTGCTTCGTAAGATCGAACTGGCAGGTATGGATCCCAAAACCCAAAAGGGGGGCAAACCGATTGCTGCTGCCCTGCCGGGCACGGCGCTCGGCATTGGGCTGGAGATCCCTCTTTCCTGCCATCGCATATTTGCTGCTGACAATCCGAAGGCCAAGATCGGGCTGCCGGAGATATTGGTTGGTATCTTCCCGGGCGCAGGCGGCACGACCCGCCTGGTGCGTAAGCTCGGCGCCATGGCGGCTTCGCCTTTCCTGCTGGAAGGTAAACTGTCGGCACCGGCCAAGGCCAAGTCCGCTGGCCTGATTGATGAGGTTGTCGAAGATCCGGCCGCTGCGGCCAAGGCTTGGGTTCTGGCCGCCAAGGATGCCGATCTGGTCAAACCTTGGGATGCAAAGGGCTACAAGATGCCCGGCGGTGCGCCGTACCATCCCGCCGGGTTCATGACCTTTGTCGGCGCGTCTGCCATGGTCAATGGTAAGACCCAGGGGGTTTACCCTGCGGCGAAAGCCTTGCTCAGCGCTGTCTATGAGGGCGCGCTGGTTCCCTTCGACACGGCCTTGAAGATCGAGGCGCGGTGGTTCACCCACGTGCTGATGAACCCGTCTTCATCTGCAATGATCCGGTCGCTTTTCGTGAACAAGGAAGCGCTGGAGAAAGGCGCGGTGCGACCTGCGGGTGTGGCGGATCAGGCCGTCAAAAAGGTCGGTGTCCTTGGCGCAGGCATGATGGGCGCAGGCATCGCCTTGGTCTCGGCTCAGGCCGGTATCGAAGTGGTGTTGCTGGACCAAAGCGCCGAGGCCGCCGAAAAGGGCAAGGCCTATACGGCAGACTACATGGACAAGGGCATCAAGCGCGGCAAAGCCACGCCAGAGAAGAAAGAGCAGACGTTAGATCGCATCACGGCCACGTCTGACTATGCGGCTCTGGCCGGGTGCGACCTGATTGTGGAAGCGGTGTTTGAAGATCCCGGTGTCAAGGCAGAGGTGACAAAGAAGGTCGAGGATGTGGTCGACGCGGACTGCATCTTCGCCACCAACACCTCCACCCTGCCGATCACGGAACTGGCCAAGGCCAGCAAGCGCCCCGAGCAGTTCATTGGCATCCACTTTTTCTCGCCTGTCGAGAAGATGCTGCTTGTCGAAATCATTCGCGGCACGTCAACCGGCGACCGGGCGGTTGCCAAGGCGCTCGACTATGTTCGGCAAATCCGCAAGACGCCGATTGTGGTGAATGACGCGCGCTTCTTCTACGCCAACCGCTGCATCATCCCGTACATCAACGAAGGGATCCGGATGGTCGGTGAGGGCGTCGCTCCGGCGTTGGTCGAGAATGCCGCCAAACTGCTGGGAATGCCGCTTGGCCCGCTGCAGCTTGTTGACGAAACGTCGATCGATCTGGGCGTCAAGATTGCCAAAGCCACCCGCGCCGCCATGGGCGATGCCTATCCCGATGGTGCGGTCGATGAGGTTCTGTTCTGGTTGGCCGACGAAGGCCGGTTGGGGCGCAAGTCGCAGGCGGGTTTTTACAGCTACGACGACAAGGGCAAACGCGGCCTGCTTTGGGATGGGCTGGCCGACAAGTACCCGCTCGCTGACGAACAACCTGACCTGCACGAAGTGCAGCACCGGCTCATCTTCGCTCAGGTGTTGGAAGCAGTCCGCGCCCTGGAGGAAGGCGTTCTGATGGACATTCGCGAAGGCGATGTTGGTGCGATCCTGGGCTGGGGTTTCGCGCCGTGGTCTGGTGGCCCGCTGAGCTGGCTCGATATGGTTGGCGCGGCTTGGGCCGTGGAACGGACAGAGGCACTGACCGAGAAGTACGGTGCCCGGTTCGAAACTCCAGCCTTGCTGCGAGACCTGGCTGACAGCGGTGACAGCATCTATGGCCGCTTCGGCGCGCCCAAAGCCAAGGCCGCGTAGCCGGCACCATCACGTTCTGGCTTTCCAAATCCGCGCGGGCGGCTAGTCTACGGTCTACCGCGTATCGTCTGGGAGGAACGTGATGGGGTGGATGGCTGATGAAACCGGGCTGGAGCGGCGGCAGGCAAACCATGTGCCGCTCACCCCGCTGTCACACTTGAACCGTGCGCTGAGTGTCTATCCCGAACGGGACGCACTGGTTTATGGCGGGCAAGCGTGGACCTACCGGGAGTACCATGCGCGCTGCTCTCGCCTGGCGTCAGCCCTTTCCAGACGGGGCATCAAGCCCGGAGACGTGGTGGCGACACTGCTCCCCAATGTCCCGGCTCAGTGCGAGGCGCATTTCGCCGTTCCCGCGTGCGGCGCCGTCCTGAACACGATCAATATCCGGCTTGACCAGAACACCGTCACTTACATCCTCTCCCATGGTGGCGCCAAAGCGGTTCTGTGCGACACGCAGTTTCTGCCCCTGGCTGAAGCGGCGGTGGCGGCGATGGAGACTGAGCCGCCCGAAATAATCGAAGTGCCAGACCCGGCGGCAGGCTATCCCGCAACGGGGCGGCACACCGACTATGAGAGCCTTCTCGCCGAAGGCGATCCGGATTTCGCATGGATCATGCCGGAAGATGAATGGGAAAGCCTGGCGCTGAACTACACGTCAGGCACCACAGGGCGACCCAAGGGCGTCGTGTACCACCATCGTGGCGCGTACCTTATGACCATGGGCACTGTGATTTCCTGGCGTCTGGTGCTGTTTCCCCGCCTTCTGGCGATTGTGCCGCTGTTTCACTGCAACGGTTGGAACCATACCTGGATGATGCCGGTTCTGGGCGGAGCGGTCGTTTGCTGCCGGGATGTCAGCGCCAAAGCCATCTACGATGCCATCGCAGACCAGGGCGTGACCCACTTCGGCGGTGCGCCCATCGTGTTGAACCTGATCGTCAATGCTCCGGATGAGGAGCGTCGGCCTTTGGCGCATACGGTAGAGGTGTTTACCGCAGGAGCACCTCCCGCTGCGGCGACGCTGAATGCGATTGAAAAACTCGGGTTCAATGTGACCCAAGTCTATGGTCTGACCGAAACCTACGGGCATGTCACAGAATGCGTCTGGCAAGGGGACTGGGACGCACTGTCAGCCGACGAGAAAGCAGCGATCAAAGCCCGTCAGGGCGTGGCCTTCCCAATGATGGAAGATGTTCATGTGGTGGCAGAGGATATGTCCGCCATCCCGCATGACGGGACGACGCAGGGCGAAATAGTCATGCGCGGCAATTCGGTTATGAAAGGCTATCTGAAAAACCCGGCGGCCACCGAAGAGGCTTTTGCCGGTGGGTATTTCCATTCCGGCGACATCGCGATCCAACATCCGGACGGCTATATGCAGATCGCCGACCGGGCCAAGGATATCATCATCTCGGGCGGCGAGAATGTCAGCTCTGTCGAGGTTGAAGGCGTTTTGATGCATCACCCTGCCGTGTCACTCTGCGCAGTCGTGGCCAAGCCTGACGACAAGTGGGGCGAAGTCGCCTGCGCGTTTGTTGAATTGAAAGACGGCCAGTCAGTGGCGGAAGAAGAACTGATTGCCTTTGCCCGCGAACGGTTGGCCGGGTTCAAGACACCGAAGAAAGTGGTCTTTTCTGAATTGCCCAAGACCTCCACAGGGAAGATCCAGAAGTTCGAACTGCGGGCCCGCGCGCGGGAAGAGGCCTGACCAAAGGCTATGATCCTCGGCATCGGCACTGACCTGGCGAATATCGAGCGCATCCAAGGCGTGCTTGATCGTCACGGAGACCGCTTTCGCAACCGAGTCTTTACCGAAACCGAACAGCGCAAGGCAGAGCGGCGTGCGGATGTAGCGGGCACCTACGCCAAACGCTGGGCGGCGAAAGAGGCCTGTTCCAAGGCGCTGGGCACCGGCCTGCGCATGGGGATCGCATGGAAAGACATGGCCGTTAGTAACCTCAAAACCGGCCAACCTGTCATGGCCGTCACCGGCTGGGCTGCCGAACGTCTCGCCGAAATGACGCCCGACGGACATGAGGCGGTGATCCACGTCACGCTCACCGACGACCACCCGTGGGCCCAAGCCTTTGTGGTCATAGAAGCCCGCCCTTTAGTATCTACACCTTGACTTGAGGCGGTCGAGTGCCGCAACATATGCGTGTCGGCCTGGCTCGGGCCTCCTCCTCCCATTTGGGGCAGCACTGGTGTGCAGAGCGTCGAAACATCGGCTTTTCATGGCGGACGAGCGCATGAGGGAGGGTTGCACGACCGATCCGCGTGAGGAGACACACATGCGTTCAGCCCCTATTTTCGCCCTGCGCCGTCAGGCCAAGACTTTGTCGCGGGAACAGCGCCTGAAATACGGAAAGGCCCTGGACCAGGTGGCTCGCCGCGAAGGGTTTCAGTCCTGGAGCCACCTGATGGCCGATAGCGGCCAGCCCGACCTAGCGGCGCTGTTGCTTTCGGAGTTAACGGCAGGAGACCTGGTCTTGCTCGGCGCCCGACCCGGGCATGGCAAAACCCTGCTGGCGATGGAAGCCGCCCTTGCCGCTGCACGGACGGGTTGGCGGGCCCATTTCTTCACGCTGGACTATTCAAAGTCGGACATGGTGGATCGGCTTCGCCAACTTGGCCATGATCCGGATCGCGCCTTGGACGATCTTCAACTGGATACATCAGACTGCATTTGTGCGGACTACATTATCCAGCAGGTAGGTCAGCATGTTGACCGAACTCTAGTCGTGGTTGATTATCTACAATTGCTGGATCAGGATCGGCGGCACCCGGATTTGCAGTCCCAAATTGTGGCATTGTCGGGGTTTGCCAGGCGGGCTGGCGCGGTAATTCTGTTCATCTCCCAAATCGATCGTCGATTTGAGGCAACTGATCGTAACCTGCCGGGACTATTGGACGTTCGAATTGTGAATCCCTTGGATCTGTCTTTATTCAACAAAACCTGTTTTCTGCATAATGATCAGGTTCAAATGAAATCTGTTGCTTGACCCGGTAACACGATAACTCGGATATCGACCGGTGGTTAATACCGTTTGTCACCGGTCGCTAACTGTTTCTCGATTCTCCAACCAATGGAGGTATTATCGAGGGTTCTCCTCTTACTTTTTTGCACGCAGCAATTTTTCGCAAAAGGTATTGCAACATGCTTAATTTGGTTTCAATCTGACGTTGGGTCAGTTGATGTGACCCTTGTGTAGTGGGGAAAGAAATGAAGTTAAAATACGTGGTGGGCGCATTCGCGTCTGTAATTTCTATTCAGGCGACCGTTTTGTCTGCAGCACCGGTCGTTCTTGACTTTGAAGGGCTTGGGGTCCTTCAGGATTCGTCCGGGGTCGGTGTGCCAGGACTGGGCACGGCCGTTATCGAAGGCGTTGGCGATTTTTACAATGGCGGTTTTGGTGCGTCAGGCAGCGGCCCCGGCATTGATCTTGGCATCACCTTTTCCGACAATGCTTTGGCCATTGTCGACGCAGATGCGGCAGGGTTGCCGTCAAGCCAAGGTAATTTCGGGGGTGAACCAACACCCGATACTGTCTTGTTTTTCCTGACAGGTTCGGCAGCCACGCTGAATTTCGCAGATGGATTCACGGATGGGTTTTCATTTTTTTACTCGTCCATCAACTTCACCGGAAACATCGATGTCTATTCCGGTTTGAACGCGACAGGCGATGTTTTGGCCTCGCTGACACTTCCTTCGACTCCATTTAATGGTGAGCCGGACCCCACAGGTAATTTTAGTCCGTTCGTGCCGCTGGGTGTGTCATTTGACGGCGTTGCCCAATCCGTAGACTTTGGAGGGACCATCAACCAGATCGGCTTCGACAATATTACCTTTGGTGCAGCTGATCCGCTCGAAGGTAATACCGGAGGTACCGTAACGCCACCGCCACCGGCTGTGGTGCCAGTACCGGCAAGCCTGCCCCTGTTGCTTGGCGGATTGGGTGGGTTGGCGCTTTTGCGACGTCGGACTCAACGCTTGGCCTAACGGCTTTTAGTTAGACCTAGAGCGTGATGCGAAAAATCTGAACCATCTAGCGCTGCCAGAAATCGAAGATTTCAGCGCGTTATGTGATGCCGATGTATTGAATGATCCGCCAGAGGTCTTCTCGAAGACTGCTGTAACCTTAAACAATGGTATATGTCGGCTGAACCAGGTGCGCCCTCCTAATTCGGGGGCGCATCAATTCTTGCAAAGGACTGGTTGCGCGTTGCTCAGACCGCTTCGGTTTGGGGTGCCTGGTCGCGCCTGTCGCGGCGGGTGAGTGACTTTGCTGTTTCTGGGTCCAGGAGCCCGACCACGAGAGGGTGGACGTTTAATTCACCGGCATCAATTTCCTGCCGCAGGGCCTCGACCACGGACGTGGCGGTGCTGCTATTGATCGCGATCACATCCAAAAGCCAGGTTTTGTCGCCACTGGTCCAATCCTGCGGGCGAAGCTGGACCGGGAACGACCGCAGAGAGATTTGATCGCGAATGGCCTCGTGCACTTTGTCCGATACGCTGGCCCATACCGCGAAACCCACGATCTTGCCGTCCTTACGGGCCACTGCAACGCGATTGCGAACCATGGGTTCGAGGAAAAGTTTTTGCAGATCCGCGATCGATTGGTACTGGTAGCGCGGCGTTTGCATCACAGCGATCGCGACTTCACCGAAGCTTTGCGTCAGTCTCGCCATATTGACGAAGTCCCGCGGTTCTCCATTGGCCGCGGCCTTTGCATCTGTCATTTCAACCTTCCCTCCAACCGCAGGACCTTTCCCGCGTTGCCGCCACCCAATTCAGGCAATAGGACATCGGGATCGGTCCGCCAAGACCGGACATGAGACTGGCAACCTAAAGGCGTGTCTATCTGGGACAGTGCCGTCATTTGTCGGATTATTGGGCGCTACTGGAGGCCGCCCCGACTGAGGCCTCTGGCCTCAGCGGCCCGCCCACCAGCCACGCGCCCCTTAGGCTGGCAACAGGCCGGCTTCGCGTGCACCTTCCAGCAGGTTTGTCGCAACGAGATTGGCGTGCGCTCCTTGTGTTGGGAGGATGTCGGGGATTTGGACCACATAAGCGCCGGCAGCCTTAGCCGCACGGGATCCGGCTTCGCTATCTTCGAAGGCGATGCAGTCGGTTGGGTCTATCTCGATCCGGCGCGCCGCTTCCAGATAGACATCCGGTGCGGGTTTTGCAGCGGCAACGGCATCGAAACCCACAACAATATCGATCACGTCAGACAGGCCGGACAAGCGGAGTTTCCGTTCGCCGGATGCTGTTCGGCTGTTTGTGGCAATGGCGCGAGGCATGGACATCTCGGCCAGGTTTTCGAGCAGGGCGCGGGCGCCGGGTTTCAAAGGTATACCACTTTCGGCTCGGGCCACCGTCGCCTTTTGCCGAGCCGTTTCATAGGCCTCAAGATCGAAGTCCGGCCCAGTGGCTGCGCGCAACCGATTGAGGCTTTCCACCTCATCATGCCCTATCATACTTGTTAGGAGCGCATCGGTGGCGTGGAAACCAAAGTCAGCCAGGACCTGGCGTGTCACATCCATCCCCATACGTTCGCTATCAATCAACAAACCATCAAGATCGAAAAGCACGGCTTTGAACATGGGTCACTCCGATGGACAACTTACTGTTTTCGCGCCACGCCTTAGACGGGATCAGAGGGCGATGCGATAGCAAAAGAAGCCGTCGGCAGTTTGACCGGCTGGTTCAATGGGGAGACTCGCGAAATCTGATAGGTATCCTTGCGCTTTGGGCCCGGTCTCAAAGAGCGCTGTGGTGTTGGACAGCGGAAGAAACGCCCAAGTGCCTTCTGCCACAGGATGCACGGTGCCCTGGTCGGTGATGTAGCGCACGAGTACATCGCGATTGGTGTCGGGGGCCTGCAATATGATGTGATCTTTGCCGGTTCCGGCAAATTGGCCTCCGCCATTGGCCCGGTAACTGTTTGTGGCCACGATGAAAGTCTGGTCGTTCGCAATGGGCGCACCCTCATAGCGAAGATCTACGATCCGGCGGGCCCTTGGGTGGATCAGCTCGCCATGCGTGTCGAATTTTGACGGTTGGCTGAGATCAATCCGGTAGGTCACGCCCTGAACCATATCGAAATTATAGCTGGGGAAGTCGGGATTGAGTAGCGGTTGGTCTGCCAATCCGGGCGTGAGCTGGTTGAAAATGCCAACGGCGCGTTCGAGCCAGTCCTTGAGTTGTGCGCCACTGACCTCCACCGCTCGCACCGTATTGGGATATAGGTATAGGTCGGCCACGTTCTTTATGGCGATATCGCCGACGGCCACATCCGTGAAATAGTCGGGTCCTCCGCGGCCACCGGCCTTGAAGGGAGCAGCGGCGGAGAGCAGTGGGAGACTGGCATATTGCGATCCCGCCAAAAGTTGCCGGACATACCATCTTTGGGCCGAAGAAACGATCTGGACCGACGGATCGTCCGAAACCAAGGCAAAGTAGCTGTGAAGCGGGGTTTTGGTGCGCCCGACAGCCCGTCGAATGTAGGAGAGCGTCGCTGAATGATCGCGGGATACGGTATCGAGGATCGGCGGAAGGCTCTCGACCAAAGGTTTGACCCCGCCGTCCGACGTTCGCTGCGCGATAGGTTTGGCTGTGCTTTCCGTAGAGACGACGCGCCAGTCGGAACCGGATCGTTCGAGCAAAAGATCGATCTGGCCCAAATGGGATCCCCAAAAGCCCGCCATGACAGCGGGTTTGCCGTGGATCGTACCAGCCACAGCGTCAACGGCTGGCAGCCCTTGAAAGATGGGGCTGGGAAAAACGAGGTGGCTATGGCCCGTCAAGATGGCGTCGATTTCGGGTAGGGCTGCGAGCGGTACGCTGGCATTTTCCATTCCAGGGGTCGCATTGGCTCGTCCAATTCCGGAATGGCTGAGCGCCAAGATCAGATCAGCTCCCTCCTCGCGCATCTGGGGCAAAAGGCCTTGGGCGGCCTCCAAGATGTCTCGCGTCAGAACATTTCCTTCGAGATGGCGCCGGTCCCAGTTGATGATCTGGGGGGGCAGAAAACCGATGATCCCGATCTTGATTTTATGGGTCTGCCCGGAGCCGTCGATTATTGTTCGGTCGAGCAAGACATAGGGCGGGAACAAGGTTTCGTCACGACGTGGGTCTGACCCTAGCCGGGTTGCAACATTGGCCGACACAACCGGGAATGTTGCTCCGGCCATAGATTTCATCAAAAAATCTATGCCGTAGTTGAAGTCGTGATTGCCCAGTGTGACCGCGTCGTACCCAACAGCGTTCAGCGTCGCGATGATTGGATGGATGTCGCCGTTGCGCATGCCCCGTTCAAACGCGATGTAATCGCCCATCGGGTTCCCTTGCAGAAAATCACCATTGTCGACGACGAGGCAGTTGGCGGCTGCGGCCCGCAATTGCTGAATTATGGCTGCTGTCCGTGCGAGTCCGACCGTGTCTCGCGGCTCGTCCCAGTAATAGTCGTAGGGATAGATGTGCATGTGCAAATCGGTCGTCTCAAGAATCCGCAGATGGGCCTGAGTGGCGGTCGCGTGCGTCGAGTACGGATGCAAGACGTTCAAATGAATGCGGTCCTGTTATTCTGCCCCTGCTTGGGGGCCTTCTATGTCTTAGCCGCCATTGCTGAGCGCGTTCCGGTGGTCGGCTAAGGGAACACCCCTAAACGGTTTTGCGTTAAATACAAAAGCTACTCGTGGCGTCTATCGAGAAACTAGTGCTTTGCGGTCGGCTTGGCAAAATGACACTTTCCCTCCGGCGCCTCGACATGGAAGAAGGCGCTGAAAGAGGCGGAGGGACTATGTTGGACAGCGAACTATTGACATTCGGCGGATCGGGATTGGATCGAGCCGCGGAATTACGTGGGGACGCCGACGCCCTTCAGCTGCTCAGAATCTCCCCCGAGGCGCAGTACCTTCCGATGTGGCGGGGCAAACCTTTCGTGCGGGGTGGGGAAGATGACCTGTCCTTGGCCACCGTGCCGCCGGATGCTGATCTTTTGAGCTGCCAGACGGAGCCTGCAATCTTCCTCGGTCGGTCGGATGGGGTGCCTTGGTTCGGCGCAGATGTGTCGGCATATGAACCGGCGGATCTGGATCAGTCCGCCATGACACAGTTCTTGGACCCAACGGAACAGCGGCATCCCGATTTCCCGGATGACCACAGGTTTGCAGAGCTGCGGGCCATCATGACGCGGCTCAACTCTCGCGCAGCGGAGTTGGCCGCAACGGCAAAAGCTGTGCTGGGTTGGCATCAGAGCCATCGCTATTGCAGCCGGTGCGGCGCGCTTAGCGTGCCGACGACGGGTGGTTGGCAGCGGGATTGTCCATCTTGCGGCGCCAAGCATTTCCCGCGCACGGATCCGGTTGTGATCATGCTGATAACATTGGGAAACAAGGTGCTGGTCGGGCGTTCTCCCGGTTGGCCCGAAGGCATGTATTCGCTGCTGGCCGGGTTCGTGGAACCGGGTGAAACGATCGAGGCGGCCGTAAGGCGCGAGGTTATGGAAGAAACCGGCGTGCCCGTTGGAAATGTTGGCTATCTGGCCTCACAACCTTGGCCCTTTCCGGCATCATTGATGATGGGATGTTGGGGCGAGGCGCTGGATGAGACCATCACGATCGATCCGGTGGAGATCGAGGATGCACGTTGGGTCAGCCGGGAAGAGATGGCCGATGCCTTTGCCGGTCAGGTTCCGGGTCTTTTGCCAGCGCGCAAGGGCGCGATTGCGCGAACACTTCTGGAAAGATGGCTGGAGGATCGGCTTTGAAGGTCGCATCGTCCCACGACGTTTCAGCGTCCCAGGAAGCCGTGTTCGAGCGGATCAGCGATTTCGACCGGTTTGAAGCCATGATCGGATCTGCAGGTGGGCAAGTGGCCCGCTCCGACAAAGGCGCGACACCTGGTGTTGGCAGCGAGTGGTCGGGTGATGTCACGTTCGGTGGACGGAGTTGGACTTTCAATGGTGTGGTTGAGGCTTTCGATCCACCCAGTGGTTATCGCACCAGAGGCAAAAGCTCGGGCGTCGTGATAGAGGTTGAGGTGGCCTGTACCGCCTCAGGTCCGGAAAGATGCCAAGTGACCGTAACCGCTCAACTCATCGCCAAGAGCATTGCCGCCCGGCTGCTTCTTAAGCCGTTGCAATTGGCTGAGGGTTCGATCACCGAACGCTTTCATCGGCGCGTTGGCGCTTTTCTGAAGGAAGTGGAGCAGGAGATCGCGACAACCTGACCCGAAGCCAAAAAGGGTCAGTGCCACTTGGCCAAAGGCGGCAAGCTCATGAGAACGGCATTGGCGTCGTGACCGGTTTCCAGACCGAACTTGGTGCCTCGGTCATAAACGAGGTTGTACTCGGCATAGAGCCCGCGATGGACCAACTGGGCGTCCTTGTCTGAGGCATCCCAGGGCGTTTCCCGCCATTTTTCGGTGATCGGTATGAAGGCGGGCAGAAACGCGCGGCCTACATCTTGTGTAAAGGCAAAGTCAGCCTCCCAGTCGCCGGTATTCAGGTCATCATAGAAGATGCCGCCAACGCCCCGGGCCCGATGCCTGTGGGGAACATAGAAATATTCGTCGGCCCACGCTTTGAACTTTGGGTAGTAGTCAGCCTTGTGCCGGTCGCAATGCGCTTTCAGCACGTCATGAAAGGCCGCTGTGTCTTCTTCCCGCTCCAAACAGGGGTTCAGATCCGATCCGCCGCCGAACCACCAGGCGCTCGGGGTCCAGAACATACGTGTGTTCATGTGGACTGCGGGGCAGTGGGGGTTCTGCATGTGGGCCACCAAGCTGATGCCCGAGGCCCAAAACCGCGGATCCTTCTCCATGCCGGGCACTCCGCGTGCGGCCATTGCTTTCTGCGCCCGTTCACCCAGCGTGCCATAAACGGTCGAAACATTGACCCCGACCTTTTCGAAAACGCGGCCCCCGCGCAGGACACTCATCAGCCCGCCACCGGCATCAGAACCGTCATCCGTCGCGCGCTGTGTTTCCGTAACCTCGAACGTGCCTTCCGGCTGATCTGACAAAGGACCCCGGATGTGCGCGGCTTCCTGGGCCTCAAACGCTGCCACGATCTCGTCACGCAGAGACCGGAACCATGACGAAGCCTGTACCTTGCGATTGTCAAACTGTTCTGTCATGAATTTGTCCTCCCAGCGTTACAGGTTGGTTAACCCCTTTTGCCCTTGACTGGAAGTGTCGCATTGGCCGCGACATAGGAGCGTTTGGTGGACATATGAACCGGTTCGCATTGGCCATACTTTCCCTTGCTGTCGTAGCGGGTTGCGCTACGCCACAGGAAAGGTGCATTCGCCAGGAAACTCAGGAACTCAGCACTGTGCTAAGCCTTCTGAGCAAAGTGGATGGCAATCTGGCCCGGGGCTACGCCATTGAGCGCGAGCCCTATTCCGTGCCGATTTATCAGGTCTGTTCCACGTCGAGGAATAAGGACGGCAAATTGGTGCAGGACCATTGCTGGAAGAATGAAACGTTCTTTCGCGACAAAGAAGTGCCGATTGATCCGGCGAGCGAAAGCCGCAAGCGCCAAGCTTTGCAGGACCGCGCACGCACATTGGAACGGCAAAGTGCAGCAGGCGTTGCCCGCTGCAAGGCTGAGTTTGCGGAGTAAGACAGCCTAACTAGCTTGGCCCGAATGTACTACATTCGGCGCCGCGCGCAGCCAGGCGTTCGCAGGCCCGGCTGGCTTGGTCTTCGCTCATCCCTACAAAGTTGGCTTCAAACCCTGTTGGTCGCTGCACGATCTTTCGCAGCGCACCGTTCAGGGACTGTGCCTCTTTCAGCGCGGTGGTCAGCAGGGCGCGCTCAGCAGAGTGGCGAGACGGGAACTTGCCCATACTGACACCCCACAGGCGGCTGCCGGACGTGGACCGGGTGACAACAACCGGGCCTTCTTCGGCGGCTGGCTCCTCCACCGGTTCTGTCACAGCAAGCGCAACCTCGGTGGCGCCCCCGCGCTGTGGTCGCGGCAAGGGACGCATCGCAGGCGCTGCAGTCGTTTCTTCTGACAGAAGTGGCCGGATCGCGGGTTGAGTGGCACGGGCGACTTGCGGTTCAAATGGTTCAGGCGCCGCTTCCGCTTCCGCTAATGCCTCTGCCACGGCCTTGTCGGTGGCCGGTTTGATATTGGCCGGAACGGGCGGCTCTTTGTTACTATTGGCCGCTTCGGCCACCACTTCATCAATTTCAGCCTGCATGGCCACAAGCACCGCATCGTCCGTATCAGATCCGGGTCTACGCGGAGGTTTCATCGAAGTCCGCGGCGCCCGGATCAAACGGATCGTTTTTCCTGCTGGCGGAATGACTGAATTCTGGGTGCTTTCCGGCGCATTGCTGATCACAATGGGTTCTGCATCGGAATGGCTTTTGTCGTATCGGGGCAGGGAGGGTTTCTTGACCGCAACCCGGGTAGGGGCACGACGGAAGCCGAGATCAAGCAGTTCGGCGACCTTGGCATTGCGGCTGGCGGTCGAGCGTCCACCGAACACCGTCGCGATAATGCGCTCTCTTCCGCGTTCGGCAGAGGCCACGAGGTTAAACCCAGCGGCCCGCGTATAGCCGGTTTTGATGCCATCGGCCCCTCGGTAGGCATTCAACAGGCGGCGATTTGTATTGGCCACTTCTTTCACGCCCGCATGGGTCGTGATCCGCGAGAACAGATTGTAGTATTCCGGGTAATCGTAAAAGAGCCTGCGCCCGAGCGTTGTCATGTCGCGGGCCGTCGACAAATGCCCCGATTCCGTTAGGCCGTGCGCGTTTTTGAAGGTCGTCCGGCTCATCCCCAAAGCCTTGGCCGTCCGGTTCATGCGGCGGGCAAAGGCCGCCTCCGAGCCTGAAATCCCCTCGGCAATGGCCGTCGCGGCATCGTTGGCAGATTTGACGGCTGCCGCGCGCACCAGATATCGCAGTGAGATCCGTTGTCCGGATTTAAGCCCCAGTTTGGAGGGTTGCTCCGCCGCGGCTTTCTTCGAGACCCGGAATTTGGTGTCCATGGTCACTTCGCCCAAGCGAACGGCCTCGAACGCCACATAGAGGGTCATCATTTTGGTCAGGGAGGCCGGATGCAAGCGGGTATCCGCGTTCCGTGAGTGTAGCACTTCGCCCGATCGTGCATCCATGACCATTGCCGCATAAGGGGCCGCCCCGGCCCGAAGGCTGATGGCGAACAAAGTGACAATGCATAAACCATAGAGGAGGCCTGCGCGGCCCCACTGTCCCAACGTCTTCACGTGGCTCTGCCTTTTTCTGCCTCAAGCTGCCCGTGGTCTTTTGCCTGGGTCAGCATTTGTTATTGGCGGAAAGGTAACACAGAACCGGTCAATCCAAAACCGTGATTCATCAAAGGCTTTGACGGGTGCTTTGAGGCAACACCTCAATATATTGGCCTAACCCGCAGGTTTTGATCAAGATAGCTGGTCGGCAGGCGCCCCGACGCTGAGCTCAGAAATCAGTGCCGGCAGACCCCCAAGATCGGGCAGTTCCCGGAATCGGGGATGGCCGGTCGGCGGTTCGGCATGTTCCAGGGCCCAGGTGATGTGAAACGGCACATGCACCCCCCACGCGCCGGCCTCCAATGCCGGGTGAACGTCGGATTTCAGCGAGTTCCCCACCATCATCGCGGCCTCCGGGCCTGCGCCATATTTGGCAAAGATGCTCTCATAGACGTCCTTGTGTTTTTCCGAGACGATCTCGACTCCGTCAAACAACTCACCCAAGCCGGATTGGGCCAGCTTGCGCTCCTGATCAAAGAGGTCACCTTTGGTGATCAGAACAACCTTATGGTCCTTTTTGGCGGCCTCTACCGCCTCTCGTGCATGGGGCAACAGATCAATCGGATGTTCCAACATGTCGTGGCCGATATCGAGAATGTCCTTGATCACAGTCGACGGCACGCGGGCCTCGGTTAGTTCGATGGCGGTTTCGATCATCGACAGCACAAAGCCTTTGATCCCGTATCCGTAACGCGCCAAGTTGCGCCGTTCGACCTCCAGCAGGTGGGCATCTAGGTCGTCATCCTGTACGTAATCCGCCAGCAACTCTGCGAATCTGTCTTGGGTGAGTTTGAAAAATCGTTCGTTGTGCCAAAGCGTATCGTCGGCATCAAAGCCAATAGTCGTGAAATTTGTAGTCATATGGCGAAGACCTGATAGCACAGTGACGGACAAAACCTTTTCACACAAAGGCCGCTGGCTTATATAAAGGGGCCTGAGCAATAACCACCCCTCAGAGCAATGGATTGACGCCGTGACTAAGTTTGCGCCTTTGAATATGTCGGATGACACGCCGGGCCAGAACGATGGCGAAGCGGACGTTCTCCTAAAGACCAAGCCGAAAACGCAGAAGCCGCCGCTTTATAAGGTGCTGCTTTTGAACGATGATTACACTCCTATGGAGTTTGTGGTGCATGTGCTGGAACGCTTCTTCGGCCTGTCGCATGCGCAGGCTTTTGAGCTGATGTTGGTCGTCCACAAAAAAGGCTTGGCTGTCGTGGGCGTCTTCAGCCACGAAGTGGCGGAAACCAAGGTGGCACAGGTGATGGATTTTGCCCGCCGCCACCAACATCCGCTGCAATGCACGATGGAAAAGGAATAACCCCATTTCGTTAGACAACCGGTTGACCCTCGCGGTGGAGGCGGGGGCGGTCGTGCTTCCCGCAGGCCGTGTGTTGGCGATCGGGGCCCGTGGCGATACGGATCTGTCCGCCGTGCCGAACGCAGAGGTCGTAACATCATTCAAACCCGACTATGACCTTTGGTCGGAACGGGGGCGAGCCGTTCACAAAGCCATTGCTGGACCGGCCGATGGTGCGGTGATCTTTCTGCCAAGGGCCAAGCAACAGGCCCGTGATTGGATTGCGCGCGCCCTGGCGTTGGGCTGCCCTGTGGTGGTCGACGGGCAAAAGACATCCGGCATCGACAGTATGCTGAAGGCGCTGCGGTCCGAAGCATCAGTTGGAGCACCTTTCGCCAAGGCCCATGGTAAAGTGTTTACGGTCGAACCGACCTCGGCCTTCGCCCATTGGCAGCAGCCCGATTTGGTTGAGGTCGGTGGCTGGAAAACGGCCCCTGGCGCCTTCTCTGCTGACGGGCCGGATCCCGCGTCCGTTGCGTTGGCTGACGCCCTGCCACCTCTTGCGGGCAGGGTCGCGGATCTGGGCGCGGGATGGGGATTTTTGAGCGCCAAAATTCTGGAGCAGGAGAAGGTCGGTCATGCTGACCTTGTCGAGGCCGATTGTCATGCGTTGGAAGCGGCCCGAGCGAACATCAATGATCCACGCGCGCAGTTTCACTGGGCCGATGCTTTGTCCTGGCAAGCGGAGCCCTATGACCATATTGTCAGCAATCCACCCTTTCACACCGAGCGACGGGCGGATCCTGCCTTAGGGATAGGCTTCATCCGCAGGGCTGCGCGTCTTTTGGCGCCATCTGGCACCTTCTGGCTGGTCGCGAACCGCCACTTGCCCTATGAGGCTGCTTTGAGCGAGGAATTTGGACAAGTGACAGAACTGCCGGGGCCACCTGCCTTCAAACTGATCCGTGCCAGCCGACCGGCGCGGAAGCGGAGATAATTCATGTCCTTTTCGATTAGTGGCAAGGTCGCCGTTGTGACCGGTTCCGCCAACGGCATTGGCCTTGCCATCGCGCGGCACTTTCTGGACCAGGGCGCGCATGTCATGTTCGCCGACATGGATGACGACCGGCTTGAGGCTGAGGTGGCGGAGCTTGGCGAGAATGCGCGATATTTCGCGGGTGATTTGCGGCAAAAGCTGACGATCGCGAACCTGTTGTCGGCCACGCTCGACAGTTTTGAGCGCGTCGACATTCTGGTCAATGCCAGTCGCCAGATGATGGTGTCGGACCCGCTGAACCCGGATGATGATGCGATCGACATGCTCTTGCAGCAAAATCTAATGACCTCCCTGCGGCTCAGCCAGGTCATGGCCAAACGCATGATCAAGCAGGCTGAAAATGCGCCCGAAGATGCGCATTGCGTGGGCTCGATCATCAACCTTTCGTCGATAGCGTCCCGGCGCAGCCATCCCGATCTGATTGGCTATTCCGTCAGTACAGCGGCTTTGGACCAGATGACCCGCAGTTTCGCTGTCGCAATGGCACCGCACCGTATTCGCGTGAATGCTGTGGCCTTCGGCTCGGTCCTGTCGGCCTCACTCAAGGGAGCTTTGAAAGAGCATGCCGAGTACCGAGACGAGATCAAAAGCAACACACCCATGAACCGGATCGCCAAACCGGGCGAGGTCGCAGAGGCTGTGCAGTTTCTCGCCTCTGAAGGGGCGGGGTTCGTCACCGGGCAGATCATCACGGTCGATGGCGGGCGCACGCTGCTCGACCCAGTATCGGCGCCGGCCCATTGACCCGGCCCGATGTTCTGATCGTCGGGGCCGGGATCAATGGCCTGAGCACCGCCTATTGGCTGGCCAAGGCGGGCAAGTCGGTCACCGTGGTGGAACGCGGACGGGTGCCCTGCGAGATCGCCAGTTCCAGCGACCACCACCGATTGATCCGAACGTTCTACGGGCCGGATGCAGGCTATACCGCGCGGATTCCGGACGCCTTCACCGCCTGGCGCGCCATGTGGCAGGATCTGGGTCCAGAGGATCGTTACTTCGCCGACCGGGGTATTTTGTCAATCTCGCAAGAACCCGGCGACCGGCCTGATCAGTCTCGCCAAACGCTCGATGCGTTGGGGATGCCCTACGAACGGATCGACAGTCAGGCAGAGATGGATCGCCGCTTCCCGTTTCTGGAGCCGTCCAACATCGCCTATGCGATGCTGGGGCCGGGCGGGGCTCTCATGGCCGACAATATCCTGCGCGACCTGGCCGACTGGCTTAGGAAAAGCGGGGTCACGATCCAGGAACAATCGCCGGTGGAAGCCGTCGATCCGGTGAATGCCACCGTCACGTTGGTTGGCGGGGCCGAGCTTTCGGCAGATCATGTGGTGGTTGCGGCAGGTGTGGGCCTGCCAAAGCTGACGCCTTGGTTGGATCTGTCATTCGCCTTCAACCGGTCCTTGATTCTGTACGCTGATCCGCCGGCGCATCTGGCGGAGGCCTGGGCGAACGCGCCATGCTGGTCCAGCTTGGGCGGCGACGGCGAGTTGTGGGGCATGCCGCCCTTGCGGGGATTGCCCGCGAAACTGGGCAGCGGCGCTTTGGGGCGGCTTGATCCGTCAGATAGCGACCGCACCATGAGCGCGGATGACATGCAGGCCATGCGCCGCGCGTACGTTTCGCGGTTCAAGGATGCCGAGGCCTTCACGATCCGCTGGGGGCAGGCCAATTACTGGACGGGCACGCCAAGCTTGGACCTGCTTTTCAGCAAACAGGACCGTGCCTACGCTTTGTCCGCCTGTTCGGGCCACGGCTTTAAGTTCGGTGCTTTAACGGGCAGAGACGTGGCCGACGCCTTGACGGGCGCCGCACCTTGGCAGACCGTTTCGGACCGGATCGCCGGGCGGTCGATGGCGGCAGCCTAGTTCCCGCGCATAGGCTGGGGGAGGAACCCGACATGCCGCTTGGATTTGAAACTGCTGATGTTTGGGGGGCCGGAAGCCGCGGATTTCAGATGGGTGTTGTCCAACCTGACGGCGTTATCATCCATCTGACCGGTCAGGTGGCTTGGTCTGCAGACGAACAGATCGTTGGAAAGGGTGATGTCGAAGCACAGACCCATCAGATCTTCAAGAACATCGAAAAGTTGCTCGTTCATGTGGGCGGCAATCTGTCGGATATCGTCTCGGTGACAACGTACTTCACGGATCGCGCGCAGCTACCGATTATTCAGAAAGTACGGACCCACTATTTCGCACCGGGGCAGGAGCCCGTTTCCACATCCGTCATGGTGGCTGGGCTGGGTCATGAAGACTTTCTGGTGGAATTGACACCGATTGCCGTGGTGCCAAAGGACCGGTTCAGACAACCGTATTGAGCGGCTACTCGGCGGCGACATCCTTGAGGTTGAACGCAGCGGCCAGCAAGTTGCGGGTATAGTCGGATTTCGGCGCCTCAAAGATCTGGTCGACGGACCCGGCTTCGACGATGTCGCCTTGCTTCATCACGATCACATTGTGGCTGAGCGCCCGAACAACCCGCAAATCGTGGCTGATGAACAGATAGGCCAGATCGTACCGTGCCTGCAGCTCCCGCAACAGTTCCACGATCTGGACCTGCACCGTCATGTCGAGCGCCGATGTCGGTTCATCCAAAACCACCAGTTTGGGCCGTAGGATCATCGCGCGGGCAATGGCGATCCGCTGCCGTTGACCGCCGGAAAATTCGTGCGGGTAACGGCTCATCATAGCCGGGTCGAGCCCCACCTCCGTCAGGATCTCGGCCACCATTTCGCGCCGGTCGCGGCCCGGTTCAACCCCATGGACGGTCAGGCCTTCGGCAACGATCTGCTCGACCGTCATACGCGGGCTGAGCGAACCATAAGGGTCTTGGAACACGATCTGCATGTCGCGCCGCAGGCTGCGAAGCTGCCGTGGGGACCAGCCCTGAATGTTCTGGCCATCATAGCTGATCGGGCCTTCGCTGTAGATCAACCGCATGATCGCCAGCGCCAGCGTTGTCTTTCCAGAGCCGCTTTCGCCCACGATGCCCAAGGTCTCGCCAGGTCGCACACTGAGGGTCGCGGCATTCACCGCTTTGATATAGCCGACGGTCTTGCGCAGAAGGCCACGCTGAACCGGGAACCAGATGCGCAGATCGTCGGTTTCGATCAGCGGCGCACCACCTTCGGGCATCGGATCCGCGCGCCCCTGGGGTTCGGCCGCCAGCAGCTTTTGCGTGTAGGGATGCTGCGGATTGTCGAACAGTTCTGCCGTTGGGCCGCTTTCCACAATCTCTCCACCCTGCATCACGCAAACCCGGTCGGCAATCCGGCGGACAATGCCCAGATCGTGGGTGATGAACAGAAGGCTCATCCCCTCTGACGCCTTGAGTTCTGCCAGCAGGTCAAGGATCTGCGCCTGGATCGTCACGTCGAGCGCTGTTGTCGGCTCGTCCGCAATCAGCAGGTCCGGCCCGTTGGCAAGCGCCATGGCGATCATGACCCGCTGGCGTTGCCCGCCTGACAGTTGGTGGGGATAGTCTTTCAGCCGGGTTTCAGGGTCGCGGATCCCGACCTTGGTCAGCAGTTCCACGATACGCGCCCGGGCTGCTTCGCCCTGCAGGCCCTGGTGTAGGGCCAGGCTTTCGGAAAGCTGTTTTTCCAGCGTGTGGAGCGGGTTCAGCGAGGTCATCGGCTCCTGGAAGATGAAGCTGATATCATTGCCGCGCACACGGCGCAGGTCTGGCTCGGCTGCGCCCACCATCTCGGTGCCGTCATAGACGATTGAGCCTTCGACAGTGGCGCTTTCGGTCAGCAAAGACACTGTGGACAGGGCCGTTACCGACTTGCCCGAGCCGCTTTCGCCAACCAGGGCGACAGTCTCGCCCCGGCCCACATCGAAGGACACACCTTTGACCGCCACCGTTTCGGCTCCGTCCTGGCGGAACCGCACGACAAGGTCGCGCACCTGAAGGACAGCCTCGCTCATGCGAAGGTCTTTCGTGGGTCATAGGCGTCACGCACGCCTTCGAAGATGAAGACGAGCAGCGACAGCATGATGGCGAAGGTGAAGAAGGCCGTGAAGCCGAGCCATGGCGCCTGGAGGTTCTGCTTTGCCTGCAGCGTCAGCTCCCCCAGCGATGGCGCCGACGATGGCAGGCCGTAGCCCAGGAAGTCGAGCCCGGCCAAGCCGCCGATTGTGCCCGTCACGATGAACGGCAGCAAGGTCAGCGTGGCGACCATGGCGTTGGGCAACATGTGGCGGAACATAATCGTCCAGTTGGAAACGCCGAGCGCCCGGGCCGCGCGGACATATTCGAAATTGCGCCCCCGCAAAAACTCCGCCCGAACCACGCCGACCAAGGCAGGCCAACTGAAGAGGATCGTCAGGAAGACGAGCAACCAGAAACTGCGGCCCAGGATCGCGAACATGATGATAATCACGTACAGGCTGTTGATGCTGGTCCAGATCTCGATGATCCGCTGGAAGATCAGGTCAGTTATGCCGCCCAGGAACCCTTGGATCGCACCTGCGATGATCCCGATGATCGACGCGATGACGGTTACGATCAGCGTGTAAAAGATCGACAGCCGGAACCCATAAATGACCCGGGCGAGCACGTCCCGCGATGCGTCATCCGTACCCAGCCAATGGGTCGCATCTGGGGCGGATGGCGCGCGCAGCGGTCGGCCATCCGGATCGCGAAGGTCGTTGGCATTGCTGTAATGGAACGGGATCAACGGCCAGATCATCCAGCCTTTTTCAATCGCGTCACCGTTCACGACGCCATCGTCGGCGTCCTCGATAACGCCTTCCGGATCGTCGAAACAGTCTTCCAGTCCGCCCGAGATGATCAGGCACCGAACCTCTGGTTCGTCATATTGGGCCGCTGTCCTGAAATCTCCGCCAAAGGTCGTCTCTGGATAGAAATTTCGGATCGGGTAGTAGTACTCGCCCTGATACTGGATCAGCAGCGGTTTGTTGTTGGCCAGGTATTCGGCAAAGAGCGAGAGGAAAAACAGCACCGCGAAGATGACCAGCGACCAGAAAGCCCGTCTGTTGCGGCGAAAGTTGCGCAGGCGACGCTTGTTGAGTTCTGACAGCGCAAAGAAGCCCTGTTTGGTTGGCAGGGCCGCCGTGTCCGGAACGGTCGCATCGGGTGTTTCGGCAATCGTCATGGTCAGGCCGCTCGGCTTTCAAAGTCGATGCGCGGATCGATCAGGACATAGGTCAGATCGGTGATCAGACCGATCACCAAGGCGATGAGCGAAAAGACATACATGGTGGCAAAGACAATAGCATAGTCGCGGTTCACCACGGCCTCGAAGCCGAGCCGCCCCAGCCCGTCGAGCGAGAAGAGCGTTTCGATGATCAGGGACGATCCGAAAAACACGCCGACAAACACACCCGGGAAGCCGGAAATGACGATCAGCATGGCATTCCGGAAGACGTGACCGTAAAGCACGCGGCCTTGGGTCAGCCCCTTGGCCTTGGCCGTGATCACATATTGCTTGCGGATCTCATCCATGAAGGAGTTCTTCGTCAGCAAAGTCAGCGTGGCGAAGCCTGAAATCGAGGAGGCGAGTACCGGCAAGGTGATATGATGAAAATAGTCGATCACCTGTTCGATGAAGCTCATATCCTCGAACCCGTCCGACGTGAGGCCGCGCAGTGGGAACCATTTGAAGTAGGATCCGCCCGCAAAGACGACCAGCAGCAGGATCGCAAACAGGAAGCCCGGGATCGCGTATGCCGCGATAATGATGCCGGAGCTCCACGTGTCGAACCGGCTGCCATCGCTGACCGCTTTGCGGATGCCCAGCGGGATCGAGATCAGATAGGCGATCAGGGTGGACCACAGGCCGAGCGTGATCGAAACCGGCATGGTTTCCAGGACCAGATCCACGACGGGGCGGGATTTGAAGTAGCTGTCGCCGAAATCGAAGATGAGGTAGCGCCCCACCAATCGTACGAACTGTTCTGTCAGGCTGATATCTATCGCCTCGCACGCCTCGTCATCGAGCGATGGTTCCCCTTCGAACCCGTCTTCGCAGACCAACCGCTTGAAGCCCATCTCAATGGACAGACCATCAAGATACGCCTTTGGCAGGCCCCGTGCACCTTGATACCCGTTATCCTCGCTTTCGAAGCCGTCGGCGGAGCCCGCATCGGATCCGCCGGCAATGCCCGAGAACGCGTCGCCTTCGCCTTCGACCTGCGCGATGATCTGTTCGATCGGGCCGCCGGGGACGAACTGGATCAGCACGAAGTTGATCAGCATGATCCCCAGCAGGGTGGGAATGATCAGCAAAAGCCGTCGGAGGATATAGGCTGCCATGATCCTGTAGCCTTACTAGAAGGCGCCTTCGGCTTTCAACTCTTCTGCGCGGTCTGCGTCGTACCACCAGAAGTCAAGGTTCCCCAACGCATAGGGCGGCAGTGGGTCAGGGTGCCGGAACACGTCGTAATAGGCGACAGTGTGGGTATCCTTGAACCATTGCGGGACCCAGATATGGTAGGCTCGCAAAACACGGTCGAGCGCCCTCACACCGGTATTGAGATCTTCCTGGGTTTTTGCTGCGATCACATGGTCGATCAGCGCATCGACAGCTTCGGACTTGAGCCCGGCCTTGTTGAAGACACTCTCATCGGCGGTTTCGGACCCGAAATACTGCTTCAGTCCTGATCCAGGCACGTAGCCCTGGCCGAATATCATGGTAACGAGGTCGAAATCATAGGAGGGCGGCCGCTCGCGGTTCGTGGCTTCGGCATTGTCGACCCGCTGGTGGACGGCATCAATACCCGCACTGCGCAGGTTCTCGACGTAAGGATTAATCACCCGGTCGAACGTCGCACTGTCGTTCAGGAATTCCAGGCGCAGTGTCCGGCCATCCTTGCGCCGCAGACCGTCATCGCCAACTTCCCATCCGGCTTCATCCAGAAGGCGGCTTGCACGGCGTAGATTGCGGCGGTCCAGTTGGCGGTCGCCGGAAGGTGGCGCCAGGATCGCTTCTTGATCCAACACGCCTGCAGGCAATTTGTCGGCCAATGGTTCAAGCAGGGCCAGTTCTTCTGGTGTGGGCAAGCCGGTCGCCGCCAAATCAGAATTTTCCCAAAAGCTGTTCACACGGGCGTACAGCCCATAAAAAAGCTGTTCGTTCGACCATTCAAAGTTGAAAAGCAGCGAAACCGCCTCGCGGACGCGTGGGTCCTGCAAGTTTGGGCGCCGCATGTTCATGACAAAAGCCTGGCCAGACGCGATGGAGCCGTCAGGGAACTCCGTCTTGATCACATGACCTTTGTCGATCGCGGGGAAATCGTAGGACGTGGCCCAATCCTTCGAAGAAGCTTCATTGCGGAACAGGTAGCTGCCGCCTTTGAACCCTTCGAATGCGGCATTGTAATCGCCGTAATATTCTAGGCGGATCGCATCAAAATTGTGCCGCCCCTGATTGATCGGCAGGTCCTTTCCCCAATAGTCCGGGTTACGCTCGTAGATCGACGTATTGCCGAAATCGTACCGCGCCGGGACATAAGGGCCGGAGCCAAGGAGAGGCGTCGGGCTGCTTTCTTCCAGATCCAGGTTGTTGGCCTCATAGTGGGCCTTGGAAAAGATGGGCAAACCGCCGACCATCTGGATCAGGTCGCGGGTCGGAATCCCTGGTGTGAAGCTGAACT
>JBCBGY010000006.1:0-51271 GCA_038526275.1 Pseudomonadota bacterium
AATTTGAAAGCGCCAAATTTCTCCCAAATCGGCTCCGGAAGAATAGCCGCCAATCCAAAACTGAAAATTGCCTGCGGGTTTCGAATCGAGCTGGCTGAACCGCTCTTCAAAGAAGTACTTTCTGGCCAGCGTCGCCACCTGTTCCATCGTATATCTGTCCGGGTCGATGTAGTAATCGCTGCCCTCGGTCGAAAGCAAAGCACGAAGGTCTTTAGAAATCGTGGATATGGAAGAGCCGCCAAAATTACCGGCCTTTCCGGAGATTGAAGAGTTTGTTCCCGTGATCATAGGTATTGATGGTCATGGGCTGTCCATCGGGGCCAACGGTCTGTAGAGAAGAAGTGCTGTCAGCAGCGAAGACGATACAATCCTGCACCTTCACTGCCACGCATATCGTCATCCCGCAGTCCCTCCGAAGCTGCTGACATTGAATCAAAAAATAGTCCTTGACTCAATGAATTAATGTGATTCTTTTTCAGACGCTTGGCCCGTTATGCCTAAGCCATTGACCCGAACTAACTCCGAATCAGCTATTTTTCCAATGACACAACGTCGCCTTTGCACGCTGGTCTGTAAATTCTCGAAATAGTCTCGAAAACTGGACCCTACCAACTGAGCTACAGCGGCGCTGGCGGATGGGATATAACGGTTTGATCGAGAGCGGTAGACCTATTTTTGCACCGCGTCCGCTGTAACCTCCTCTGCGGAGACTTCCACAGTATTGTCCTCGTCCGGCTTTTCTTCGACAACGGGTTCTTCGTCTGCGCCAGAGCTTTCGCGGACCATGAGGGGCAGCATGCTCGCTTCGGTGTCTGTTTCTGCTGGCGGGCGCTTCCAGGCCAGCGTGTCGAAGCTGCCGCAAGATGCGCAAACGGCGGCCCACTTGCCGTGAACAGCGCCGCAACTGTCGCATACCCACTTATTGTCGCGCTGAGCGGTCAGCGCCTTACTCAGCCAAGCCCGGACGATTGAATCCTCTGACCCCTCGCCACGCTCGACGGCAGCCATTATCGTCAGCGACCGCTGGGTCGGGTCTGTTTCATAGAGGTCACCAATGGCCCTGCGTGCTGCCGGGAAGTCTTCGGCCGCGATGTAAAGCTCGGCGAGGACCATTTTGGTTTCAGAATGGTTCGGGGCCAGTTTGGCGAGACCCTGGAACCGCGTGATCCGCTCGTCAGGGCTTTCGTTCGGTTCAATTGCGGCAAAGGCGGCGGCCAACTCCGGATGGGGCGACGCTTCCCATGCGGCCTTTATCACACGGGTCGCGCGACGGTTTTCTTTTTTGTCCACCAGAATCTGAGCGGCTTTGACGGCAGCAGGCACCAGATGCGGTGACAAGCGGTTTGCTTCGACCGCATGTTCCAGATCGCCGGCCTCGTCGGATCCCATCGCGATCGACAGGGCCAAAATGGCGTCGCGCCTCTTGTGAACGTCGCGCGGCAGCGAGCCGTAACGCAGCTTGGCGTTCAGTGTACCGCGGGCGCCGGCCCAATCCTCGCTTTGTGCCTGGAGCTGAAGAAGCGTGTCTTGCACTTCCTCATGTTTGGGTTTCAGGGCAAAAGCCTTTTCGGCCAGCTTGAGAGCGGTCTCGGCGTCGCCATCTGCCAGCTTCTGCCGCATGATCCCCCGCACCCCAACAAACCGGGTCCGGTCGTCCTTCAACAGCCGCTTATATGTTTCTTCCGCTTTGCGCCGGTCGTTAGACACTTCAGCAGCCTGAGCCACCATGAGATTGGTCAGATCTGGGCGTTTCAGGTATTTTTCGGCCTTCGCCGCCTTGGCCATCGCCAATTTGCCTTCGCCTGATGCCAGAGCCATCATCCCGTCGGCCAAAGCTTGATAGCCCCGCCGTTCGCGATTGCGGTCAAAGAAGCGAGACATGGCCGTATCGTCTCCATTCAGGAACCGAATGAAAGCGACCAAAAGGCCCGCTATGCGGAACAGCAGCCAGATCACACCCAACACAACCAAGGCTGCAATAACGGCCATCAGCGGAGACAGGTTCATCTCCATCCCGAACCCGATGATTTGCACCTCGCTGCCCACATCCATCCAGTAGGTCGCGGCCCACGTGAGAAAACCCACCAGAGCGACAAAGAACAAGACCTTCAACATTGACCAAAGCATGGGTGGGTCCTCAGTTTGAATTCAAAGTGGCCGACAAGGCGTCGGCTGCCGTCACGACATCGTGGCGCTGCTGGATCTGGTCCTTAAGCTCCGCGACAATAGCCAGTCCGCTTGGCGGAAGCTGTTCCAGTGTTTCGACCGCAACATCGAGTTCACCTGAGACAAGCGCAGCCTCTGCGCGGCTCAGCACAGCGTCTGGATCATCGCCATCGCGCGGCTCCAGCGAGCGAACCCCCAATTGGGTCTGGAAGAAAGTTGTCAGCCTGTCCCCGGCACCGTCGCCCACCACTTCCTTGCGCGATACATCCAAAGCCTGACGGGCAAGTCCTGGCAGGCTTTCTTTCAAAGCTTCCAGCGTGGGTACCCCGCCATCGGCGGAGGTAGACAAGACATCTGGTATCTCAACGCTACTGATCCGGGACAGTGGTTCCGCGAAGGGTTCACCCACTTCGAGCGCCGCTTGAACCTCGAGCATCGCCTGAGCCTCTGCTGCTGCCGCTGCTTCTGCTGCTGCCGCTGCCTCGGCTGCCGCGCGATCCTCGACCATCTCTTGGTTTCGCGCAATTTCCTCTTCGACCATGGCTTCGGCACTGGCCATTCGCTCGTCCAACGCGGCTTGTGCATCGGCTACCGTTTGCGTCAGGTCCTCGCGGGCAGCGGCCACATCGGCGGATAGCGTGTTCCGCAGTTCCTCTACTTCCCGCCCGTAGGCCGCCAACGCAGATGCAATCGCGGGGTTGTTGGAATCCGCGATTGGGCGGCGTTCCAGCTCCTGGATCTTCGTCGCGATCGCGGCCAGTTGTTCGTCCCGTTCCGCCACCTCGGCATCCAGTTTTCCAAGCGTGTCGGCCAACGTAGCATCCAAGCGGGACTGCAGTGTTTCATTCATGGATTGCAGTGCAGCGAGGCTCGTTTCGGTCTGGCTCGCGCCTGCCTCAATTGCTTCGCCTTGGCCGGTGACCTTGGTGTCCAACTCACCCAGCGAGGCTGTCAAAGCGTCAATGGCACCGGACTGTTCAGCAATCTCTGTTCTCAGTTCCGAATTCGAAAAGTCCAGTGGCCAGTTGTCGGGAAAAATCTGCGCAGCGAGGAACCCGATGATGGCAGCAATAACCCCACCAAATAATCCTCCAACAAAACCGCGGGATTTTGTTTCGACTGGAGCGGGCGCAGGAGTTGTCGGCTCGGGTTCAGGCTCCGGCTCTTCCGGGCTGTATTCGGTATCTTCGTTGGTCTGAGTATCGTCGTCGGTCTCAGCATCGTCGTTGGTCTCAGCTTCCGCATCGTCGACTTCGCTGACCGTTTCCGAAACGTCGCCATCCTCAAACGCGTCCTGTTCGGCAGAGTCTTCCGTCTCGGGCGAATCAGATTCCTCGACAAGTTCAGCGTCTGGAATGGTTTCTTCAACCTCGGCGCTCAAAGACTCTTCGGTTTCAACTTCCGGCGCGGTTTGGTCTTCAGCTGAAGGGCCCGTGTTGTCTTCTTGTTTCTCAATGGCCTCATCGGGCTCGATTTTGTTGTCTGGATCGTTGTCGGCTGCTTTGCCGTTCTCGTCTTTGCCAGCCACTTGAAAACACCCTTCGAATCTGTCCGGGCGATCCATCAAGCGCCCCGAGCATTAGCTTATAGACGAGCGCTGTTGCCCTCAAGCAGACGATACTAGGCCAGAAACATTCGAATGGAAGCGGCCATGGCTTCTGAATCCGGCCTGCTGGCCACGGAAGACCGCGATGGTCTCGGTCCCGCCCAAGCAGCCGCAACGTTCTGGCTCATAAATATCGCCCAAATAGGCGCAGTACCCCCCATCATTTGTGCAGAAGCTACTCTGGCGGTCCGGGGAGAGAACAAGGGGACAATAACGGGCGATGGTCCCCGCAGGAGGTCCAATGCTTCCTGTGACAGTCTTTGCGGCACCTGATCGTATACTTCCAGCACTGTCGAAATTATTCCGCAGTCGGCCAAAAGCTGTGGCAAATCCCCGGCCCGCGTCCGGCCACAGGGATAAATCAAGGACTGATCTGGTTTGGTCCGGCAGATCAGGTGGGCGAGATCTTCTACCGCTCCGTCGGCTGATATGGGTTTGTAGCCTGCCTTCGCCGCCTCTGCTGCTGTTCGTTGACCCACACAATATGCCACTTCGTTGTCTGGTGATCGAAGTGTTGCAAAGGCCCGCACGGCATTGGCAGACGTGAAGGCCACTGAGATTGGTCCATCTGGGGGCGGCGGACTGAGCGTTTCGATCTTCAGGAGAGGCGAAATCAGGGCAGGCATTTCCGGCAAGAGTGTCAAAAACTGCCGGGAGGCTTCTGGGGTGCGCGTCATCAACAACGTTGGGCTCTTTTGGTTCACTTCCCGGTCCCTTGTGGTTAGGGGAGGACGTTAAAGCAGAGCCTGTAATAGACAAGATCCATGGTCCGGCAGCTCACCATTCTGGGAATCGAAAGCAGTTGCGACGAAAGTGCTGCGGCGGTCGTGCGGCATGACCCTGGATCGGCGCCTCAGATCCTGGCCAATGAGGTGGCAGGACAGGGCGCCCTACATGCAGAGTTTGGCGGGGTTGTCCCTGAGATCGCGGCGCGCGCCCATGCCGAACGGTTGGATCACATGGTAGAGGCCGCTTTGGCCACCGCCCAGTTGAAACTGAGTGACCTCGACGGCATCGCAGTGACGGCGGGGCCGGGTCTGATCGGCGGGGTATTGGCTGGGGTGATGTTGGCCAAGGGATTGTCGATTGCGACGGGCCTGCCGTTGCTTGGCGTCAATCATTTGGCTGGCCATGCTTTAACGCCCCGCCTGACGGATGAGTTGGCCTTCCCTTACCTGATGCTGCTGGTGTCCGGGGGGCATTGCCAGTTTCTGCAGGTCGATGGGCCGGACCGGTTTCATCGGCTCGGCGGCACAATCGACGATGCTCCGGGAGAGGC
Source organism: Pseudomonadota bacterium (assembly GCA_038526275.1). Classification (GTDB taxonomy): domain Bacteria; phylum Pseudomonadota; class Alphaproteobacteria; order Rhodobacterales; family Rhodobacteraceae; genus 188UL27-1. The sequence goes on from JBCBGY010000006.1 coordinate 5,052, forward strand.
GTTCGACAAAACCGCGCGGGTGCTGGGCTTGCCGCAACCTGGAGGGCCCCATGTGGAACGGGAGGCCCAGACGGGTGATCCTGCGGCGTTTTCCTTCCCCCGCCCCCTGCTGAACCAACCCGGTTGCGATCTGTCCTTTTCCGGTCTCAAAACCGCATTGGTGCGGGCGCGAGATGAACTTGTCAGCGGGCAAGGCGGACTATGGCCGCAGGATCGGGCCAACCTTTGCGCGAGCTTTCAGGCGGCGGTTGGCGATGTGCTGGCCGAAAAGTCGCGTCGGGCGTTGGAGACCTACCTCGCCAGTCACCCAACAGACCCGGCCATTGCCGTGGCTGGCGGGGTTGCCGCCAACCAGGACTTGCGCAAGCGTCTGCAGGCAGCGGCGACGGACTGCGGTGTGCGTTTTGTGGCACCGCCTTTGGCGCTTTGCACCGACAATGCCGCGATGATTGCCTGGGCCGGGATCGAGCGGTTTCGACTGGGCCTTTTTGACGGTCACGATCTGGTGGCGCGTCCTCGGTGGCCCCTTGATACGCGTCAGCGTCCTATGCTGGGGTCAGGCAAGAAAGGTGCGAAGGCGTAGGGGGGGAATGCATGCAATATTGGCTGTTCAAATCAGAAGCCAGCACCTGGAGCTGGGAACAACAGGTCGCCAAAGGCGATGTTGGAGAAGAATGGGACGGTGTCCGAAACCATCAGGCCCGCAATTTCATGCGCCAGATGAAACTCGGTGATCTTGGTTTTTTCTACCTGTCGCAAAAGGACAAGGCGATTGTTGGCATTGTGGAGGTGATCGCGGAAGCTCACCCTGACAGCACCGCTGACGATCCTCGATGGGAGTGTGTGGATATCAAGGCCGTGGCTCCCATGCCGGAACGCGTGAGTCTGGCCATGTGCAAGGCAGATGACCGACTGGCAGACATGGTGTTGATCAAGAATTCCCGCTTGTCGGTACAGCCGGTGACCGGAACACAATGGTCCGTCATCTGCGAATTGGGTAAGTACCGGGGCTAGTCCGAAACGTGCGAAAAAAGGAGAGTCCACAAGGCTAGACCCTCCTTTTCGCCCTGCACCCCCCGGGCGCACCAAGAAAGAAAGTCTGAACCTTCTGGCCCACGAACATTAGTAATAGTGGCGAAAGCGGTAGTACCGGTTAACGCCAATACCCAAAGTAGCGAAGGTTTGTATCAAATGCCGACCAGGAGTGGCACCGCTCGTGCGATGCCACTGAGCGGTGGTTCAGTTATAAACCGCTTCTTTCTTGAAGTGCTTGGTCAGCAGGTAGTAAACGACCGCACGGTACTTATTCCGCTCTGACTTGCCATAGGTTTCGATAACCGAGTTAATGCCGTCCATAAGTTCCGGTCCGTCAGCGAGCCCCAGTTTTTTCATCAGAAAACTCGTTTTGACAGTTTCCAACTCACCTGCCTGAGACGAGGCGACGGTAGAAGCATCCGCATTGTAAATCGACGGCCCACAGCCGATCGTGACCTTTGTCAGTAGATCCATGTCGGGCGTGACGCCGCATTTCTTTTTCAAATCGTCGGCATATTGCGCGATCAGTTCGTCTCTTTTTCCCATATCTGGTCTCCCTCCGCTGTCCATGCGCCCTATGTTGAGCGCTGCCGGAGCCTAGGCAGTTTGGACAGCCCTGGTCAAAGGAAAAGAAAGCCGCCGAGAGGTTTACGCGACGGCGCTTTTGGCGAAGAACATCCTGAAACAGGCGTGGTTTGATCAGTAACGATAGTGCTCTGGCTTAAAGGGCCCTTCGACCGAAACACCAATATAGTCCGCTTGCTCTGGCTCTAGTTCCGTCAATTTCACACCAATTCGGGCCAGATGAAGACGGGCGACCTTTTCGTCCAGGTGCTTTGGTAGAATGTAGACTTCATTCTTGTACTCCGCGCCGCGGGTCCAAAGCTCGATCTGTGCAAGGACCTGATTTGTGAAGCTTGCACTCATCACGAATGACGGGTGGCCGGTCGCGTTGCCAAGGTTCAAAAGGCGACCTTCGGAAAGCAAAATGATCCGACTGCCAGACGGCATTTCGATCATATCGACCTGCTCTTTGATGTTGGTCCACTTGTGGTTCTTCAATGCGGCAACCTGGATCTCATTATCGAAATGGCCGATATTGCCGACAATCGCCATGTCCTTCATCTGGCGCATATGTTCGATCCGGATGACGTCCTTGTTGCCGGTGGTCGTGATGAAAACATCCGCCGAATCCACGGCATCTTCCAGGGTCACAACCTCAAAACCATCCATCGCAGCCTGAAGCGCGCAGATCGGGTCAACCTCTGTTACCTTGACCCGGGCACCGGCACCCACCAAGGAGGCAGCAGACCCTTTGCCGACATCGCCGTAGCCGCAAACAACGGCAACCTTGCCAGCCAGCATCGTATCAGTGGCGCGACGGATGCCATCGACCAGGCTTTCCTTGCAGCCATACTTGTTGTCGAACTTCGACTTGGTCACGCTGTCATTGACGTTGATCGCAGGGAAGGGAAGCTGGCCCTTCTTTTGCAGTTCGTACAGACGGTGGACGCCCGTCGTGGTTTCTTCGCTGACGCCTTTGATGGCCTCACGCTGTTTGGTGAACCAACCTGGGCTTTCCGCCAGACGTTTCTTGATCTGCGCGAATAGGCACACTTCCTCTTCGCTGGTTGGCACTTCAATGATATCGGTCTCGCCCGCCTCGACCCGTGCACCAAGCAGGATGTACATGGTGGCGTCGCCACCATCGTCGAGGATCATGTTGCAGGTGCCTTCCTCGAACTGGAAAATCTTGTCGGTGTAAGACCAGTATTCTTCCAGCGTTTCGCCCTTCACGGCGAAGACGGGTACGCCGCTCTCAGCAATAGCTGCTGCGGCATGGTCCTGGGTGGAAAAAATGTTGCACGACGCCCAACGCACCTCGGCTCCCAGTGCCACCAGTGTTTCGATCAGAACTGCCGTTTGGATCGTCATGTGCAGACTGCCAGAGATGCGAGCGCCCGTCAGTGGCTTGGACGCACCATATTCTTCGCGCAGAGCCATCAGGCCCGGCATCTCCGTCTCGGCAATGTCCAACTCTTTCCGACCGAAATCGGCCAATGCAATATCTTTGATGACGTAGTCTTTTGCCACAGGCCAATTCCTCTTCACTAAGTTGCGGTGCAGATAGCACCCTGCCCTTGGGGCGACAATGGTTGAAGATGGCGGCCGGTTGATGGACTGTTAAACCCCGCGGGGCAGGGCCCGAAATCTGCAAGGGGGCAAAACGTGGCGAAGGAAGTTCGGGCTTGGCAGCGGATGTTGTCTGGTCGCAGGTTGGATCTGCTGGATCCCACACCAATGGATATAGAGATCGAGGATATCGCCCATGGTTTGGCCTTCGTGGCGCGTTGGAATGGGCAGACATCAGGCGATTATCCCTATTCTGTGGCCGAACATTCCTTGCTGGTGGAAGCCCTGTTCCGGCGGCTCGTCGCCGATGCGCCGCCAAAGTGGTGCCTGGCCGCGCTGCTGCATGATGCCCCAGAATATGTCATCGGCGACATGATTTCGCCTGTGAAAGCTGCGGTGGGGCCGAACTATGGCGCGTTGGACGAGCGTTTGACCGCTGCTATCCACCTTCGGTTTGGGCTTCCGGCGCAGTTGCCAATAAAGATCAAGAAGCAGATCAAGAAGGCAGACCGGATCTCGGCATGGCTGGAAGCCACACAAATCGCCGGGTTCACGGTGTCAGAGGCGAACAAGTTCTTTGGTTGCCCTGAACCGGATCTGACGATGGATCTTGCGATACGCCTCCGACCGCCCGTTGAGGCGCGGCAGGACTACACCGCGCGGCATTACGAATTGATTCAGAAAATCTGACAGGTCAGGCGGGTGCCTCGACGTCGTCCTGCGGTGCGGTTGCTTCGGATTCGTCAACTAAGGTCTCGGGCGGCTGAACATAGTCGACCGGTAACAGTGTGACAGGCGCTTCCGCTTGAAACGCCTTGGCGATGTCGACCATCATGTCTGAATATTCCACATGATCCAGCGTTTCGGGAAGAAACGGCAGAAAGTCGAAATTCTCCGCAGAGGCCCATATCGCCAAACCGTGTTTGCCCGACACCATCAGGTCCAAGGCGACCGCAACGCCAGCCGCCATCATAACGCGGGATCCCTCTTTGGCCGTCCGGCCATCTTGCTGGATGTCGACGGACCAGGGACCCACCGTCCAACCGGCGTAATCCGTCGTCGCGCGTGGCCCATGGACAAAGGGGATAGATGACATTTCGGCTCCGGGCATTGAACTTGGTCGGGAATATAGCGGCTACTGAAAGATTCTGAAACTCCAATTGGTTGGGCTGGCCGGAGAGCTACGTGCTCTCTCGGCTGTAGTGGTCAGTAATTACTACAATTTTGATAACCGGCCTCATGATCAAGGTTTTGTAAACCCGCCCGGCTTAACAAGTTTTGAAATGCGCCTCTCCAACAGCGCCGCGGCTGAAGCCTGCACTGACCGATCCGAAACCTTGAGGCACCAAAATGAGGCTACTGCTCATTTTCTCGCTCTTTGCTGGGCCAGCCCATGCTGCAACGGCACCGCACCTGGACCTGATTACCCAGACGGATCCGTTGGGTTTTGAATGTGTTCGTGAGGAAGATCTAGAACTGGCCTATCGGTCGGGAAAGTACACCTATGTCCCGCGCACCTGCGACATGGAGGCTTGCAACCGCCCACCTGAAGTTCTGCATTTGGCAGGGCTTCTGGGACGCCCGCCCAGCGAGACAGACTGGGACGAACATTACAGTCGCTATGCGGACCGCTGCGTCGCTGAGGTCATTCCATTCTGGTTTGAACTTCGGGATATTGCATATTTGAGAGGCGAACTGGCCGGTTTGTTTGGGCTGCCGGAACCCGCTCCCCTTATCGCGGTGTCCACGACTCCGGCAGCCAATTCATCAGGAAACGCGCCGGAGCAACGCTTGATCAGCACGCCCACATCGGGCTTTGGCAATGGATCAATCTTTTCCCAAGTCATTTCCTTTGATCCGGCACCGGTGCCAGACGGTCCGGCAGAGGTTCCAGCATCCATAAGCCTGCCTGCACCCTTGGCTTTGCTTCTCGCTGGGCTTGCGGGGCTTTGGGCGGCGCGCCATCGAAAGTCTGTGCGTTTGATCGGATAGCCTTAGCTGTGCGCGACACCAAGATAGGCATCAATCACGTCCTGGTCGTTGCGTACCTCGTCCGGACGACCATCGCCAATCTTGCGGCCATAATCCATAACAACCACGCGGTCGGACAGGTCCATCACAACGCCCATATCATGTTCGATCAGCGCGACAGTCATGCCAAACTCATCGTTCACATCTAGGATATAGCGGGACATATCCTCCTTCTCCTCAACATTCATTCCAGCCATCGGCTCATCGAGAAGAAGCAGTTTTGGTTCTGCCGCCAGCGCGCGACCTAGTTCAACGCGCTTCTTCAACCCGTAGGGCAAACGACCGACAGGGGTCTTGCGGATCGACTGGATCTCCAGAAAGTCGATGATCTGCTCCACCTTCTCGCGGTGCGCGGTTTCTTCCTTCTCGGCAGCACCGCTCCAGATCGCCTGGCGCAACATGTTTGACTTCGAATGGATCAGGCGCCCTGTCATCATATTGTCCAGCACGCTCATACCGTCGAACAAAGCAATGTTCTGAAAGGTCCGTGCAATCCCCTGATGGGCCACTTCATAGGGCCTCATCTTCGGGCGTTTTTCCCCCCGAAACCAAACCTCGCCCTCCTGCGGATGATAAAACCCGCTGATAACGTTCAGCATCGAGGACTTGCCCGCACCATTTGGTCCAATGATCGCGCGGATCTCTCCTTCGAGAATGTCGAACGAGATATCATTAATCGCGGTCACACCTCCGAACCGAAGGGTGATGTCGCGCATTTCCATCAGAACGCCGCCAATTTTGCGCCCATCTTCCGTGACATAGCCGGTTTCTTGGTCTGTCATTTTCATTCCCCGGCTCAAGCCGCCGTCTTCTGGGCGCTGCTTTCCTCAACCCGCGCATCGCGGATTTCCAGATCAGCCTTGATGGAGCCGGTGCGCCCATCTTCGTACATTACTTCCGTCTCGGTCGAGAGGGTCCGGGAGCCGTCATAAAGTGCCGTGATCAGGTCGGCATACTTGTCTTCGATGATGCGGCGGCGCACCTTCCGGGTGCGGGTCATTTCGCCATCGTCGGGGTCCAGTTCCTTATGCAGAACGAGGAATCGGTGCACCTGGCAGCCCGACAGCATTTCGTCCTTGGCCACGCTTTGGTTGACCTCTTCCACATGGCTTTGGATCATTCCCAGCACTTGCGGATGGCCCGCTAGCTCCTGGTAGCTCGCATAGGCGATGTTGTTGCGTTCCGCCCAATTGCCAACGGCTGTCAGGTCGATATTGATGAATGCCGTGCACATTGCTTGCCCGTTTCCGAAGACCACGGCCTCCAGAATATTGGGAAAGAACTTGAGCTTGTTCTCGACATATTTTGGCGCAAACAGTCGTCCATCGGCCATCTTGCCCACATCCTTGGCGCGGTCGATGATCCGTAGGTGGCCACTTTCCGGTTCGATGAAACCCGCATCACCCGTGGCGACCCAGCCTTGCATGTCTTTTGTGCCAGCAGTGCTGTCCGGGTTCTTAAAATATCTTTGAAAGACGCCGGGAGACCGATAAAACACCTCTCCTGTCTCTCCAATTTTTAATTCTACGCCGGGTGTCGGGGTGCCCACAGTGTCCGGCCGCACCTCCTGATCCCTTTGTTGTGTGATAAAGACGCTGGCTTCGGTCTGACCGTAGAGCTGCTTCAGGTTTATGCCCAGGCTCCGGTAAAAATCGAAGATTTCTGGCCCAATGGCCTCGCCCGCCGTGTATCCGACCCGCACCTTGGATAGGCCAAGCGTGTTCTTCAGCGGGCCGTAGATCAGAACCTGACCGAGGCGATAGATCAAACCGTCCGAAAAGCTGACCTCTTTGTTGTCCAGCATCGCGGGTCCAACCCGCTTTGCCACATCCATGAACCGCTTGAAGAGGTATCGCTTGAGCCGTCCGGCATCTTCCATCCGGATCATAACCCGAGTGAGTTGCAGTTCGAAAATGCGGGGCGGGGCGAAATAATAGGTCGGCCCAATTTCCCGCAGGTCTGTCATCATTGTATCGCCACTTTCAGGGCAATTGACGCAGAAGCCATTCCAATAAGCCTGGCCGATGGAGAAGATAAAATCACCGACCCAGGCCATAGGCAGGTACGCTAAAACCTCTTCCTCTGCTGTCAGTTTATCGAATTCACTGGCGTTGCGAGAGGTTTCTATGATGTTCTGGTTGCTCAGAACCACACCCTTCGGGCGCCCCGTCGTACCGGACGTGTAAAGCATCACGCAAGTGGAGGCTTCGTCCAGTTCTTGTTCGCGTGTCCGCAGCTCGGCCTTTAGGTCTTCGGTGGTCCGCTCTCCACCGATGAGGTCCTGCAAGGCGTGCAGATGGGTATGGTCGTATTTGCGCAGACCGCGCGGGTCGAGATAGATGATCTCTTCGATGTTGGGCAAACGGTCGTTGATCTCGATGATCTTGTCGACCTGCTCCTGGTCGCCCGCAATCACGAACCGCGCACCGCAATGGTCCAGCACATAGGCCATCTCTTCGGCGACCGCGTCTTGGTACAACGGCACCGGAACAGCGCCGACCATCTGGATCGACACCATGGACATGTAAAGCGACGGGCGGTTGCGACCGATGATGGCAACATGATCGCCTCTCTTCAGGCCCAGATCCAGCAAACCAGCGGCGATATTCTCGACCTGGCTCAGCGCATCAGACCAGGTAATCGTCTGCCATATCCCGAACTCTTTCTCGCGATAGGCTGGACGATCAGCGAACGCCTTTGCATTACGACGCAAAAGCGCCGGGATCGATGTTTCCACCGTCATACCGGTTGGTTCCCCTCCACAATGGTCTTTGCGACCTGATTTTTGTGCGATTAAAGGAGGGTTGCCGCAGAAGCGTCAATGATTAGTTCTGGTTTTCACGGCATATTTTTGGGCGGATGGCCTTGTGCGCGATCAGCTTAAGCTGCGTTCAGGACATCTCCAAATGAACGAGAGGCTCCAGGATATCGCGGCCATCTTCTGTCAGATGCCAGACTGACTGCCCCTCAATCACCACAGCTGTCAAATTACCCCCGAAGCCGGCCCCGCTGTCGATATTGACGCGGTTTCCATAGTGGGTGACGGACCTTATGGCCGTGTGACCGTGAACGACCAGCGCGCCGTGGTGGGCATTTGACATCAAAAACGGATCGCGGATCCAGACAAGATCATCTTCAGCCTGCCGGTTAAGGGCAACACCAGGGCGCACACCTGCGTGACAGAAGAAAACATCGCCCAACAAAAGGCTGTTTTCCAGTGAATCCAAGAAAGCAATATGGTGGTCTGGCACTTTCCTCATGGCTTCTTCATGGATGCGGCGGACATCGCGACGCGGCGAAACATCAACGCCGTAAGACGCCAGTGTGGCGCGGCCACCAAGCCCATCATCCAGCCAGTTGAGGTCTGCAAGATGCGGGTCAGCCAGACAATCGGGATGCAGAAAACGCCGCATCATCCGGTCATGGTTGCCTTTCAGGAAACGCCAAGGAGCGCCTGCCGCCTGACCAGCGATCAGGTAGTCCAGCAGCCCGGCAACATTGGGACCTCGGTCACAGTAGTCGCCTACATGAATGACTGGGGCTTCACTGTCGCCTGTGAGATGGCGATCTCGTTCAATCCGGGCATGTGCTGCCCGGGTGAGGTCGAGTTGCCCGTGAATATCTCCAATGGCGTAAAACCGCATAGGTCACCCCTGTTTTCGTCGACTGCGTCCTGTAAGCTTTTCGCTTTTTTCTTTGATGCTTACTTAGCGCTCGTGCGGCGGATTTCAGCAGACTCACTTATGAAACTAGTATACAAGTTTATTAATCGACGCTTAACCTAATGTCACCCCCAAATGGATGCAGATGCAGAAAAAAGGCTGCCACCACCCGAAAGGTTGGACGGGGTGGTGGCAAAGATCAGGTCAGGTAACTTCAAACGCCAGTGGCCGAACCGACTGAAACAATCCAGTGGCAGATAGCTTGTCCAAAACCGGTGCAGGGATCGGATCATCGACATAAAGCAGCGCGATTGCTTCTTTGCCACGGTCGGCGCGTCCCAAGGTAAAGTTGGCGATATTGACCCCATTTTCGCCCATCGTCTGGCCTAACGCACCGATAATACCAGGTACATCTTCGTTGGTCGTATAAAGCATGTGTTGGCCGATCTCGGCGTCGATGTTGATGCCCTTGATCTGGATGAACCGCGGCTTGCCGTCAGAGAAGACAGTTCCTGCGATGGACCTTTCCCGCTCGGCGGTGACGACGGTCAACTTTATGTAGGCTTCAAATATACCTGTGCGACCTTGCGTCGTTCGGCTGACTTTGATGGCTCGGTCAGCCGCAAGAACCGGGGCTGATACCATATTTACCTCGGGATTCGTGGCCTTCATCAGCCCCGCGATGGCCGCGCAGTTCAGCGCGTCGAGGTTCATCTCTGCCACGGTACCATCATACAGAATATTGATAGCCTTGACCGGTTCCTCGGTCAGTTGTCCGACGAACGCGCCCAGATGTTCCGCCAGCTTCAGCCAAGGTGTCATGACCTTCGCTTCTTCTGCGGTGACGGATGGCATGTTCAGTGCATTGCTGACGGCCCCAGTCAGCAAATAGTCCGACATCTGCTCGGCCACCTGCAGTGCCACATTTTCTTGAGCTTCGGTGGTTGCCGCGCCCAGATGCGGGGTCACGACCACATTGTCGAGGTTGAACAGTGGAGAGTCCGTTGCGGGTTCAACCGCAAAGACGTCGAATGCAGCGCCAGCCACGCGACCGTCTTTCAAGGCCTCGGCCAAAGCTTCTTCATCGACCAGTCCGCCACGGGCGCAGTTCACGATGCGCACGCCGGGCTTCAGCTTCGCGATGGCTTCGCGCGACAGTACGTTCTTGGTTTTTTCGGTCAAAGGAACGTGCAGCGTGATAAAGTCAGCCTTTGCAAGCAGTTCGTCCAATTCCACCTTGCGTACCCCCAACTTGTCGGCGCGTTCCTCGCTCAGGAACGGGTCGTAGGCGATGACCTTCATTTTCAAGCCAAGCGCGCGCTCCGCAGCAATCGATCCGATATTTCCGCAGCCGATCACGCCCAGCGTTTTGGCGGTCAGTTCCACTCCCATGAAGCGCGACTTTTCCCATTTTCCGGCATGGGTCGAGGCATTGGCATCGGGGATCTGACGGGCCACAGCCATCATCATGGCAATCGCATGTTCTGCCGTTGTGATCGAATTGCCGAAAGGGGTGTTCATGACAATGACCCCCTTCTTCGAAGCGGTCGGGATGTCGACATTGTCGACACCAATGCCGGCACGACCGATAACCTTTAGGTTTGTGGCTGCGGCCAGCACTTTTTCGGTGACCTTGGTGGCAGACCGAATGGCGAGACCATCATAGTCACCGATGACGTCTAGTAGCTTTTCCTTGTCTTTCCCCAGACCGGGCTGGAAATCGACATCGATACCGCGATCGCGGAAGATCTGAACGGCAGTTTCGCTGAGCTTGTCAGAGACGAGAACTTTGGGGGCCATGGGACCCTCCTTTTCTGAATGAAACGTTTTTGCGGGTCAGCTGAGACCGAGGGCCTTGTCCACGATCTGCTGGGGGCTGGGGTCATCTGTGCCAATTTGCTTGAGCCAATCCGGATCTGGCCAAAAGAACAGGTCCGGATCGCCGTGTGGCGTGTTCATTTCGAACAGACGACCAAAATAGGCGGTCGCGAGGTCGTTTTCCGCGGTGAGGATCCGCTGCGCGATATCCTCCAGTTCTTCACGCCGGATATCGGGCACCTGAACCGGAACGGGCATCAAAGCCTCGCCAGCCGCTTCCTCTGCCGACATGCTGGCATAGAGGTCACGGTAACGCTCGGCTTCAATGTCGATGCGGCCCGTCAGGCGGTTGTGATCCGTCATAAGATCGGTCACCGGATCGCCGTCTTCCAGCGCCTGCTCGATCTGTTCAATGACGGTCGCAAGCTGCTCGACCGTGGCTTCGTCGGGAACCGTTGGTTCGAGTTCAGGCCTTAGTCCGGGCATCGAAACTCCTACGCGGCGGTGGCCTGAGCGGAGATTTCCGCCTCAAACGCCCAAGTGAGCCATGGTAGCATCGCCTGAATGTCGGAGGTTTCGACCGTCGCACCACACCAAATTCGAAGGCCAGGAGGTGCGTCGCGGTAGGCGCCAATGTCGAGCGCGACGCCCTCCGCTTCCAATCGCTTCGCCACGGCCTTGGCGAACGCGGCACCTTCGATGATTCGACCATCGGTGAATTTCAGGCAGACAGATGTGTTGGACCGTGTCGCCGGATCTTCAGCCAAATGCGCGATCCATGGGGTTTCTGCCACGAAATCCGCGATTGCTTTGGCATTTGCATCAGCTCGGGCGATGAGGCCCTGAAGGCCGCCCACGCTTTCGGCCCAGTCGAGCGCCAACAGGTAGTCTTCGACGCAAAGCATTGAAGGTGTGTTTATGGTCGCGCCTGAGAAAATGCCATCGATCAGCTTGCCGCCCTTGGTCAGGCGGAAAATCTTCGGCAATGGCCAGGGTGGCGTGTAGCTTTCCAGGCGCTCCACTGCGCGCGGGCTCAGGATCAGCATGCCGTGAGCCGCTTCACCGCCCAGAACCTTTTGCCAACTATAGGTCACCACATCGAGCTTGTCCCACGGCAGATCCTGTGCAAACGCGGCGGAGGTCGCGTCGCAAAGCGTCAGACCAGCGCGGTCAGCCGGGATAACATCGCCCGAAGGTACGCGGACGCCAGATGTTGTGCCGTTCCAGGTAAAGCACACATCATGATCGTAGTTGAGGCTGGCCATATCAACGATCTGACCGTAGGGCGCTTCATGCACCGTGGCGTCGAGCTTTAGTTGCTTGACCGCATCGGTCACCCAACCGGCGCCAAAACTTTCCCATGCCACCATCTCTACGGGCCGCTGCCCCAGCATGGTCCACATTGCCATCTCATAAGCACCTGTGTCCGAGGCCGGCACGATCCCGATTTTGTAGTCGGCGGGCACGCCGAGAATGGCGCGGGTCCGTTCGATCGCCGCCTTCAGTTTGTCTTTGCCAACCGCAGCGCGGTGCGACCGGCCAAGCGCAGCATCTGACAACTTGTCCAGCGTGAAAGTCGGAGGTTTGGCACATGGGCCGGAGGAGAACCGGGGGTTCTCTGGCACGGAAACAGGTTTTTGAACCGGTCCTGTGGCCGGTTGGTCAATCGCCATTGGTGGTATCCTTCCAGATAAGCGCCCCTCGTTGGGGAGGGGTGTCCCACCGCCAGCCTTACCGGCTCTGGATCGGTTCGCGCAACCGGAAAGTCCTGATCATTCTCCATATGGCGGACTGTGGCAGTTCACAAAATCCGGTGCTAGAAGCCCGGCGCTGCCAGGAAAGGTGAAAAATGTTCGTTGTCACCCTGATCGCCCGTGCGGATCGCCGCAACCTGACCCCGGATGTTGTCAGGCCGTACGCGGCCGCGTGGGAGAGTTCGGGTGAAGCGATATGGCTGGCCGAAGGTGAAGCCGTGCGGTTCAGCATACCGTCCATGCCTTCGGACTATGAGACAATGAGGGCTCGTCTCGGCGAACAGCAAATTGATCTGGTGATCTTGCCGGAAGCTGCAAGCGGAAAGAAGCGGCTCCTTTTGGCCGATATGGATTCCACCATGATCGGGCAGGAATGCATCGACGAACTGGCAGACGAGGCTGGCGTAGGCGAGCAGGTCGCGAACATTACGGCTCGAGCGATGAATGGAGAGTTGAACTTCGAATCGGCCCTGAGGGAACGGGTCGGACTTCTGAAAGGGTTGGAGGAAGCCGTCATTGATCGGGTCCTGGCGGAACGTATTGTACTGGCCCAAGGGGCAACCACGCTGATCGCCACAATGCGCGCGAAGGGCTGCTATACTGCGTTGGTGTCCGGTGGGTTTACCGCATTTACGAGTGCTATCGCTGGGCGTCTGGGAATGGACGAAAATCGCGCCAATAGCCTGCTGGCGGAGGGCGGTGTGCTGACGGGCGACGTGAGACACCCGATTCTTGGCGCCGATGCAAAAGTCGAGGCTTTGCAAGACCTGCGGGCCAAACTGGATGTGTCATCGACAGACATCGTGGCGCTGGGGGACGGGGCCAACGACCTACCCATGCTCAAGCAGGCCGGTATGGGGGTAGCGGTCCACGCAAAGCCAGCAGTCCAAGCAAAGCACGACACCGTGATAAATCATGCGGACCTGACAGCGCTACTTTATCTGCAGGGCATCAGCAGGACCGATTTCGTAGTGTGAGGCGACGGCCCGAAACCGAAGATTTCAAGGCCGTGAAGTTCGGGTATGCGCACCCAAGCGCCAGCTGTGCAGAGCCGACCCGTTGTTGATCATCAGGTCGTTGCGGGTTGGAAGGTCAGGCTAGCCCCGTTGATACAGTGCAGCACTTGGCCTTTGATCGCGACGATATGGCCCAAATGGCTACCGCAACGGCGGCAATGAGCCTCCATCGCCGTTAGCGTTTTGAATTCCTCCATCATGCCAGAGCCATCGGGCCACTCGATTCCCGTCATGACGGTGTTTGGAGCAGAATGCTGGAAGAAGACCCAGCCGATGTCTAACACGGTTTTCCACTGCGCGTCATAGATCGCAAGGTCACAGCCCTTACAATGGTAGGTCCCGGCCTCTTCGCTGGTCATGTCCCAGAAAGGGCTGGTTTTCGGTGTTTCTGTGTAACCCTGCCGAAGGATTTTGTATTCATCCTCGTTCAACATCGCGCGCCATTCGGCTTCGGTGCGGGTCACTTCGTACGGGAAGCTGTCGTCGCCACTGACCCAGCGCGCATCTGCAGGGGTGCCGAACGCGCCGAGCGCTGCAAGCCCTGTTGAGGCATAGAGGAAATTTCTGCGTGAAACTGAGCGGTCCATGGCAATCTCCTGTTTTGGGTCGTGGTGTGGTGTCGAGTGCCGCATCTTGGCGGCACCCGAGTTTTGGTTAGGGGCGCGGGCTTAGCGAGCCTTAGCGCGATCCAGGATCAGGTTGGCCTGGCCAACTTTTTCGTTGCGGGTCGATTCGCCGTGCAGCAGAACGTTCAGCTGTGCAACTTCGCTAAGGGTCAACTTCTCAAGACCGTCAGTCGAGATGCCTTCGGCAGTCAGCGTGTTGAACAGGGCGCCGATCATCATGCTCTGACCGTCGTTGATGGTCGAAGAGTTGTTCTGAGCGAAGGCGCCAGTAGCGGCAGTTACAGCAAGGCCAGCAGCGAGAGCGATAGCAGCAATCTTAGTCATTTTTTCCATCCTTTAGAGTTCTAAGTTCATTCAGTGTGTCGCTGCGGTGACTGTCTGCTTACCGCGTCGACACCGTTCTTTTAGCAACCGGTTTGATCACACGCTCCCAACGAGGCCGTGTGGCGTTTCGTGATCAAAGCCTGACGTACAGGCTGCTTTATGGGGGCTTGGTCCGGAAAAAAATGCTTAGGTATTAAGATGTAAGCCGAAATGTTTCAAACTCACGATTCTCGTGAGGATGTTGAAATCAGATTTAACATAGCCGTGTGTTGTCGAAACATTGTCACAGTCAACTAACCTCGGCCACCAATAATACCACATCCTCGGGGCCAGACAATTTGCGCTCGGAGGAATCGCTAGGGGAACTCAATCGTAACTTTTCCCGTTGGCAGGTCCCTGCGATTGAGAATCGGGCCGTTCACTCTCCGCAAAGCAGCAGGATCGTCCTGGTCGATCAGGCCAAACCTAATGAGCAGGGCGGTGATGACAGCTTCGGCGGCGCGTGTCGTGCCACAGACGGCTTTCACGGCGATGCCTTTGCCCATCCCGGGCAAGATCCCGACGAATACGCCCTCCGCACCGGTTTTCAGCGCCGCTTGACCGGGGATGGCTCGCATTAACTCGGTACAGGCTCGGCCTTCACCGGCAACCAAGGCCGGGTGGGCCATCATCGCGGCGGTCAAGCGGGCCTGCGCCGTGCCTTCGGGTGCTGTCGCAAAGTTGGCCATGGCGCGGGCCAGACCCCGAAGGCTGACGGCAAAGTTCGGGGCGGAGCATCCATCGATGGCAAATGTCCGCGCCCCTTCTTCGGTCACCTCTTCCTGCGCCGACCGAACAGCAACCTGCACCGGGTGGTCCGGATCAATATATTCGGGCCCTGCCTGAAGATGCTGGGTAAGTGTCAGAAAGCCGGTATGCTTACCAGAACAGTTATTGTGATACTGGCACGGGCTGTCATCCGATTTGATCAAGGCCGTTCGCGTCGTCCGGTCGGGCGGGAGTTGCGGTCCGCAGCGGAGCGCACCATCGTCAAGCCCAAGATCCGATAACCACCGACGCACCGGATCGGTGTGTATTGGTGCTCCTTGATGCGATGCGCAGGCCAACGCCAGATGCGCATCTGTCAGGCGATACGCTTCGGCAGCACCGCTCGTCAAAAGCGGCAGCGCTTGGATCATCTTGGAAGATGAACGCGGCAGGATCACCTCAGTGGGATTTCCCCAGGCTTCTTCTACATTCCCTGCACGGTCACAGACAACGGCCAGGACGTTATGCACACTCTCCCGGATCTCGCCGCGCCAGATCACAACTCGTGCTGCGTCACCCATCATTCTGCCCTCAAGCCTTGGATTGTAAACTCTCGCCTTACGGGGTTTCCCCAAATAGGGGTTTCGCGTTAGTATTGTGACGTTATATGGACTGCAATCCCGGTCTAAGGAACGACCAGAATAGGGACGATTGCCGGGAAGTCCTGAGGCGAGCAAAAGAGGCGGTACTCATGAAGTCATGGAAGAAGGCAGGTATCGTTGCCGGGGCATGCCTGGCAGCGGGGTGGGCACTGGCCCAGGATGAAAGCACCAATCGTGTGTCTGAAAAGACCGATTGGAGCGTGTTTGCGGAACCTGCCGAAGGCCCGAAAGAGTGCTGGGGTGTTTCAGCGCCGAAAGAAACCGTGAACACGCGCGACGGCAATGTGGTTGCCGTTCGTCGAAGCGACATCTTGTTGTTTGTAACCTATCGCAGCGAAGGTGGCGGAGGCCCGGAAGTGTCTTTCACCGGCGGTTACCCGTTTGCCAACGGCTCCACCGTATCGATGGAAGTCGGGAGCAGCACGTTCGAGCTGTTCACGGAAGGCGAGTTTGCCTGGCCCGCACCAGAGGATGACGCCCGTATCGTTGACGCGATGAAACGGGGTGCCGAAGCGGTCCTAACGGCGCGTTCCCAGCGGGGCACCCAGACCAAGGACAGCTTTTCGCTCTTGGGTTTCACCGCCGCGCAGGAAGATGCGGCAAGTCGGTGTAGCGCCCAGGGGTGACCTAGACGTCGCTGACGGTTTCCCAGATCCAGGCGCCATTGGGTCCGAGATGGCGCCAGACCTTATCCAGCCCATGTAGATGGTTCAAATGCGCCACGGCCTCGACCAGAGCGAGGCCGTAGGCGTCGCCTTTGATTTCCCGCTTGAAGAGCGGCAGGAAGCATTCATGCGCCGTGCGCGGGGTGCGCAAATGGTTCTGCAGACGGGTCAGCGCGCCATGGTGATTTTCGATGAGCTGTTCCATGCGCACAGGCAAGCCGTAAAACGGCAGCTTGTGACCGGGCAGCACCAGTTGGGATTCCAACGCATAGGTCGCAAGATGAGAACAGGAATCCAGCCAGTCCGTCAGCGGGTCCGCTTCCGGTTCTGTGGCATAGACCCCGATATTGGGGGAAATCGACGGTAGCAACTGATCTCCGCCCAGCACCAACCCGTCATCCTCGCTCCATAGTGTAATATGGTCTGGTGCGTGCCCTTGGCCCAGATGTACGTCCCAGGTGCGGCCTCCTGCTGCAATGGATCCGCTCTCCAGCCGTGTGAAACCCAGGGGCATGGGCCAGACCATATCCGCGAAGTTGAACGGACGAGACGTCGATCTTTCACTATAAATGTCTTCCGGCATCCCCGCCCGGCGCCAGAACAACAGGCTCTCTTCAGTCGGAGTGTCCTGCACATCGAGCGTCAGCATCCGCGAAAAGAGCCAAGCTGTGCGTGTCGTCAGCAATTCGGCGCCATGCTGTGACTGGAACCAGCCGACCAGCCCCACATGGTCGGGGTGGTGATGGGTCAGAACGACCCGCCGGACAGGTTTACCGGCGAGCGGCCCTGACAGCAGACTTTCCCAAATCGCGCGGGATCTCCGCGAATTCATGCCAGTGTCGATAATGGTCCAGCCATCGCCGTCATCCAGCGCATAGATGTTGACGTGGTCCAGCGCCATAGGGAGCGGTAGGCGCATCCAAAGCACGCCCTCTGCCACCTCAATGGCTTGGCCTTCCTCCGGCGGTGTGCTCCAGGGATAAGACAGGGATGGTCGAGCGCCATCCATCACGCTGCGAGATCCTCGGGCGACAAGGCATAAAGTCCATCAGCCCCAGCTCTGGCATGAGCCAGGAGCGCGGTGTGTTCGGGCAAAAGACGCTCGATAAAGAAGGTTGCCAATGCGCCGCGATGGGGCGCAGTCGCGTCCGCCATGGCAGCACGCAAATGATAATGCGCCCCCAGAATGCGGGCAAAGGCCTTGAGGTAAGGCACAGCACCGGCAAACCGGTGTTGCAAATCCTGACCCACAAGCCATTCGGTCGTTTCCCGCAGGTTCTCTGCGGCTTCCCAGACGGACTGTGCCAAAGCCGGAAACTTGGACCGCGCGGCCTCGGCAGACCCTTCGACTTCGTCCAGCAGCCGGAATGCGGCTTCGCCATTGTCCATCATCTTGCGGGCCACAAGATCCATGGATTGGATGCCGTTGGTGCCCTCATAGATTGCTGTCACCCGAACATCGCGGGCATACTGAGCCGCCCCGGTTTCTTCGATGAAACCCATGCCGCCGTGGACCTGAATACCGATATTGGCAACCTCGATCCCCACATCTGTGCCGTAAGCCTTGCAGATCGGCGTCAAAAGAGCCGCCCGGGATTTCCAGGCCGCTTCGTCCGTGGCATGGCTCATATCGATCGCCACCGCATTGGCCAGCGCAATGGCGCGCGCGGCGAAGGTTTCAGCCTTCATGGTCGTCAGCATGCGACGGACGTCGGCATGCTCTATGATAGCACCGGTGCCAGCGGCCTTTCCTTGCTTGCGGTCCTGCGCGTAGGCCAAAGCGTGCTGGTAGGCGCCTTCGGCAACACCGATGCCCTGAACGCCAACGCCCAAACGCGCGTTGTTCATCATCGTGAACATCGCGGCCATACCGGCATGCGGTTCTCCGACCAGCCAACCGGTCGCGCCGTCATACTGCATGACAGCCGTCGGGGAGCCGTGAAGGCCCAACTTGTGTTCCAGGCTGACAACTTTGATCTGATTGCCAACCCCAGGCTCGCCATTTGCATCCGGTAGCTTCTTCGGCACCATAAAAAGGCTGATCCCTTTCGTTCCCGGCACACCATCTGGCAGGCGCGCAAGGACGAGGTGACAGATATTTTCCGCCATATCGTGGTCGCCCCAGGAGATGTAAATCTTTTGGCCGGTGATCGCATAGGTTCCGTCACCGTTGGGTTCGGCCTTGGCGCGCAATGCGCCCACATCGCTGCCAGCCTGTGGTTCGGTCAGGTTCATGGTGCCCGTCCATTCGCCCGAGATCAGCTTGGGGAGGTACAGCGCCTTGATCTCGTCGCTGGCATGGGCTTCTAACGCTTCGATCTGGCCTTGGCTCATCAGCGGATTGAGTTGCAGCGACAGACAGGCGGACGCCATCATCTCGTTCACCGCCGTAGCAAGACTCAGCGGCAGACCCATCCCGCCATGTTCCGGCGCTGCCGCGATGCCCACCCAACCGCCTTCGGCAACGGCCCTGTATCCATCGGCAAAACCCGGAGACGTGCGGACGACCCCGTTTTCCAGCCGCGCCGGATGCAAATCACCGGGCCTTTGCAATGGTGCCAGCACATCTTCGCACAATTTACCCGCCTCATTCAGAATGGCGTCGACCATATCGGATGTGGCTTCTGCGAACCGTTCGGTATTGCGGACTTCGGCGAAATCCACCACCCCTTCGAGCAAAAAGGAAAATTCTGATACTGGGGCACGGTATGGCACACATTTCTCCATTGGCTTGGGAAGGGAGCATTGGTTGCTCGTGACAACCGCGAAGCTAGACTGCCTCTAGAATTGGTCAAAGTCCGACGCAGCGTCATTAATGTCATGTATACCAAAACGGACATCCTAGAGGCAGATGGGCCAGGATTGGCCCGCGCAGAAGAGGTTCTGCGCGGGGGCGGTCTTGTCGCCTTTCCGACGGAAACGGTCTACGGCCTAGGGGCGGATGCCCGTAATGGTGAAGCCGTCGCCAGGATCTATGCGGCGAAGGGGCGACCAACATTTAACCCACTGATCGTGCATGTCTTAAACCAACGCGATGCGGCGGAGCTGGGCGTATTTGAAGGGCCGGCGATGGACCTGGCCGCGGCTTTCTGGCCCGGCCCCCTGACCATGGTGGTGCCGCGCCGCGCCGAGAGTGGCCTTGCCCCCCTTGTTAGCGCTGGCTTGCCATCTGTTGCGCTGCGCGTGCCGTCAGCGCCGGTCGCACGCGACCTTCTGTCATCGTTTGCTGGACCATTGGCTGCCCCTTCAGCGAATCCCTCTGGGCGCATCAGCCCGACCTCGGCCGCCCATGTGTCGGCGGGTTTAGAGGGTATCGTGGATGCGGTGATAGATGGCGGAACGTGCCCCGTGGGGTTAGAATCCACCATCTTGGGAATAGATGGCGATGTGGTCCGGTTGCTCCGCCCAGGTGGACTGGCATCCGAACAAATCGAGCAAGTTCTTGGCACAGACCTTGCCCCACCCAACAGTGCCACGATCACGGCACCCGGCCAGCTTTCTTCGCACTATGCCCCTCACGCCGCTGTTCGCCTAAATGTCAGAAGCCCCAGGGACGATGAGGTTTGGCTTGGGTTCGGACCGGAAGCCCGTGGTGCAACGCTCAACCTGTCCACCAAAGGAGATCTGGTCGAGGCAGCCGCACAGCTTTTTCAGCACCTGCATGAACTCGATGCGCTGGGCGCGCCGATTGCTGTCTCGCCGGTGCCGGAAACGGGTTTGGGACGGGCCATAAATGATCGCTTGCGGCGGGCAGCAGCCCCTAAGGTTGAAACAGGGTCATAAATTCGTCCAAATCGACAGCTAGCCAGCTTGGGGGTGTCAGGAGTGCGTGATGCTGAGACGAATAATCTCGTTTTTCGGAGCATTCGGTCTGTTTTGTGGGATCGCAAATGCCGAACCCATTTCTTATCCACCAGATGCGGAAGTACGGCGCGAAACCGAAGTTCCCATGCAGTCCAGTCAGTTGACAGCGCTTGACGAGTTCTTGAGCCGTCCCGACTACTTTGGTGCATTCGCAGTGGCCGGAGACGGCGCATATGGCTGGTTCAGCCGGGCCAATGACATTGAAACCGCCCGAGACTACGCACTGACCTATTGCGAAAGCTATCAACCGGTCGGCAGCGAGTTCACCTGCATAGTCGTTGCGACAACCGTTCCACGTGGGTTTGACGGCCCCGGCAATGGCACGCTTCGCCACAAGGCGGGCGCAGACCTTTGGGCCTTGAAAACAGATCGCCGATTTGCAGGAGCCCGTGCATTGGCTGCCAGCGGCAGCGGCGCCTATGGCTTTGTCTACAATCGCCCATCATCGGCGGGGGCAGAGCGTGATGCACTGCAGATTTGCGAGCAATACAACAGCAAGACAGATGTGATATTGCCCAGGTCACAGTGCAAAGTCCTGTGGGTGAGCCGGTAAGCCTGCGCCTGGCAGGATTTATTGTCGCAGAACTTGTAGTCAAATTGTCTATAGGATAGCGGTTGTTAGGACATTGTTACCGCGTTTGTAGACACTTCCAGTCGCCGACCCTTTTAGCGCCGCATTAGATTCCCTACCTGTTTAGGAACGCTGCCCTATCGCATTGGACCCTATGGATCTGACCGGACAATTCCTGATTGCTATGCCTGGAATGGGCGACAAACGGTTTGAAAAATCCGTTGTCTTGTTGTGCGCGCATTCCCGGGACAGCACGTTGGGGCTTATCGTAAACCAACCTGCGCCCGACCTGTCCTTCGACGACCTGCTGCAACAGATTGAAATAGATGGGGTGGATCAAGGGCCTGGCGGTTTAGCTGGCACGCCCATCCACGTAGGTGGCCCGGTGGAACACGGGCGTGGCTTCGTTCTGCATTCCAGCGACTATAACCAAAACGACTCGACGCTGTCTGTCGGAACCGATTTTGGAATGACCGCCACCCGCGATGTGCTGGAAGATATCGCGCACGGACGCGGTCCCAACCGCAGTATCCTTTGCCTCGGCTATTCCGGATGGGGCGCCGGGCAGTTGGAAGACGAAATATCCCACAATGGCTGGCTGACCGCCGAAGCGGATCCTGAGATCGTGTTTGGCGAGGATAACGGTAAGAAATGGGAATCCGCACTGGCTTTGCTGGGGATCAATCCGTTGTCACTATCTGCCGCGGCGGGCCGGGCGTAAGAACGCATAAATCATATTTGTTCGAATTTTCCACGTAAATTGAATTTTTGTTGCGCTGCGGTTGCAAAAGGCCTATCCCGTGATTCAACTTTCGCGGAGGACGACCCATGGCGCATGACGGACAGGATCTGACCCAAACGAACGCGTCCGGACCTATTCTGGATGACCTTCTCGGCCTCACGGCCGCCGCCACTGACGCACTGACCGAGTTCACCGAAACCGCCAAGGCGCGCGTGGCAGAAATGGTGACTGTCGAAGGTCGTATTTCCGGGGCGGCTGTCGAAGAAAACCAGACCGCCAGTCACGGTTTGGCTTGGCTCGCCACCTACGCGCAGTCGCTGCGGCAGATGCAGCACTGGGCCGAAATTCTTCAGGCAGAAGGCCGGTTTGGCGAAACTGAACAGCTGATACACCAAATCGCGTTCGGGGAATATCTCTGGCAAGTCTATGGCGGCATTCCCATGAGCCAGACCGAGATTCTGCGGCCCCAGGATCTAGGCCTAAGTCAGGAAGATCAGCGTGCATTGATGGCACCTGCGGTCATGACCTTGACCCAGTCTGGCAATAGTCAGGCAGCGCGCAGTCGACTGGTCGAATTGATGCAGGATCAGCAAGCCAACGCGACCTACGGCGCGTCTGGGCTGGATGAAGAGCTAGAGATGATCCGCGATCAGTTTCGCCGCTATGCAGCGGACAAAATCGCGCCGAATGCCCATGAATGGCACCTCAAAGACGAACTCATCCCGCTCGACGTGTTCGACGAACTGGCCGAGATGGGCGTTTTTGGGCTGACGATACCCGAAGAGTTTGGTGGTTTGGGTCTTTCGAAAGCGTCAATGTGTGTTGTCTCGGAAGAGCTGTCGCGCGGCTATATCGGGGTGGGCTCGCTCGGCACCCGCAGCGAGATTGCCGCAGAACTGATCCTGTGCGGCGGCACGGAAGAACAAAAGCAGACCTGGCTACCAGGTATCGCGTCTGCAGAGATCCTGCCGACCGCCGTCTTCACCGAACCCAACACCGGGTCTGACCTGGGCGCCCTGCGCACGCGGGCTGTGAAGGATGGTGACGACTACAAGATCACCGGCAACAAGACCTGGATCACCCATGCGACCCGCACTCACGTGATGACCCTGCTGGCCCGCACAGATCCGGAGACCTCCGATTATAAGGGCCTGTCGATGTTTCTGGCCGAAAAGACCCCGGGTACGGATGAAGACCCCTTCCCGACCCCCGGCATGACGGGTGGCGAAATCGAGGTGCTGGGCTATCGCGGCATGAAGGAATACGAACTGGCCTTCGACGGGTTCCATGTCGACGGCAAAAACCTTCTGGGTGGCGAAGAAGGCAAGGGCTTCAAACAGCTCATGGAAACTTTCGAAAGCGCCCGGATCCAGACCGCCGCCCGCGCCATCGGCGTGGCCCAGAATGCGCTCGACCTGTCGATGCAATATGCGCTGGACCGCAAGGCCTTTGGCAAACCGCTGATCGCGTTCCCACGGGTCTCGGGCAAGCTGGCGATGATGGCCGTGGAAATCATGGTCGCGCGCCAACTGACCTATTTCTCGGCCCGGGAAAAGGATGAAGGCCGCCGTTGCGACCTGGAGGCTGGCATGGCCAAACTGCTCGCTGCCCGCGTGGCCTGGAGCGCCGCCGATACTGGCCTGCAGATCCACGGCGGCAACGGCTTCGCGCTGGAATATGAGATCAGCCGGGTCCTCTGCGACGCGCGCATCCTCAACATCTTCGAAGGCGCAGCCGAAATCCAGGCGCAGGTCATCGCCCGTCGCCTGCTGAGTTAGCGGACTGCGAACATACCAGGACGTAACAACCTGTCGACGGAATGTGATTTAAGGGTTGGGGCTGTTGGGGGTATCACAGTCGCCATGGTTTTACGTCGTCTCATCCTATTCGCATGGTTGGCCCTGGGGTTATTCCCGGTTGGGTTGGTCGCTCAAGGTGCTCTGCCGCAAACGCTGGTCACGGTGCAGTTTCTGCCTGGCTGGCAAACGGATAGTGGGGCGCGGATGTCGGGTCTGCATCTGAAGCTTGCGCCTGGCTGGAAAACCTACTGGCGGTCGCCGGGTGATGCCGGGATTCCCCCAGATTTCTCTTGGCGCGGTTCCGAAAATTTGAGGGCCGTAAAGATCCACTGGCCCGCGCCATCGGTCTATTCCAGTTACGGTTTGCGAACAGTGGGCTATGACGGCGAAGTGATCTTACCGATCAGCGTCGTGCCCCGTAATGCCTCTCAGCCCGTGCGATTGCGCGCTCAAATTCAGCTAGGGGTCTGCGAACAGGTTTGTGTTCCAGTTTCGCTAGAGTTGGATGAACAGTTGCATGGCAAAGGTAAGTCGGATCTGAACATTCATCAGGCTCTGGCCACCTTGCCCGTGCCAGCAGAGCGGGCGGGTGTCGGCAAAGTGGTCTGCCGGTTTAGCCCCAACCGCGACGGGGTGGAGCTTTCAGCCTCGATATCGATGCCCGAACTCGGTCAGGATGAGGTTGTCTTGATCGAAACGTCAGACCCGCGCATTTGGGTGGCCGACCCCCAGTCCCGGCGGGACGGCAAAACCTTACATGCGCAGACGCAACTGGTCGCGCCGGCAGGAAAGCCCTTGTCGCTGGATCGCAAAGGGCTTCGGTTCACGGTAATTGGTCGTCACCAAGCCGTCGATATTAACGGTTGCAGCGTGGGGTGACCAAAATCGTCCTGTTAAAAACCGGAAGCACTTAGCTCTTTCAGAATCCCTTTCCGCGGGCGGAGACGGGCCAGAGCGTTTCAACCTTGTCGCCGCGTACACCGACAAACCAATCGTGCAGGTTGGCTGTTGGGTCACAATGGCCCGGCACCAGACGAAGTTTTTCGCCGACGTTCAGAACGCCATTCGGGTCTGTGATCACCCCATGTTCGTCGGAGCATTGCACATATTCCAGACCATCACGGCCATGGACCACAGGCAGGCCGCTATCGATGGCGTGAGCTTTGTGCCCGGCATCCACGACGGCCAGATCCGGCTTTGCATGGCTCATAACCTGCGTCAGGACGAAAAAGGCATTCTCCCATTCGCCCGCGTCAAGACGGGTGCCATCGTGGCCAAGAACCTGGCCATAATCCGCGTCCATAAAGGCGTAAGACCCGCACTGTAGTTCGTTATAGACGCCTGAGTTGCTCTCAAGCTGATACGATCCTGTTCCGCCTCCGCTGACGATGGCGCAACCAAGCTCCTCGGCTTTCAATGCATCGATGGTTTCGCGAACCATGGCGATGACAGTGTCTGCCTTCGCCTTCCGCTCGCCGAAATCCCTGATGTGCTGAAGTGACCCGTGATAGGCCTGCAGCCCGCCGAAGATAAGGCTTGGTGCCGCATCGATGGCTTTGGCAATCTCCACAGCCTCAGCCGTGGTTGTCACGCCGCAGCGGCCTGCGCCGCAGTCGATTTCCACCAGGCATTCAATGGTTGTGCCATGCGTGGTCGCTGCACGTGAAAGATCGGCGACATTTTCGACATCGTCGATACAGCAGGTGGTGCGGGTACCAAGGTTTGGAATGCGCGCCAGGCGATCAATCTTTTGCAAATCGCGCACCTGATTGGTGATCAACACATCCTTGATCCCGCCCCGGGCAAAGACTTCGGCTTCGGCAACCTTCTGGCAACACACCCCGACCGCCCCACCCAATTCAATTTGCAATTTTGCGACATCGACGGACTTGTGCATCTTGCCGTGCACTCGGTGCCGCATCCCATGCGCTCTGGCATAGTCGCCCATCTTCTTGATGTTGCGCTCCAACGCGTCGAGGTTCAGCACCAGCGCCGGAGTCTGAATGTCAGCCGCATCCATGCCGGGCAAAGCAGGCACATCAAACCCCACTTCCAAGGCGTTCAGGTTTGTGGGAACGTTCATCGCGAAGCTCCTTTCATAAGATGCAGGGGAAGATGACAGGGCAGACCCGTTGACCTATCAATTCGGCCCGGACTTTAGGTCATTTGCGCGGTCGGTGTGGACATGGAAATGGCGCGCTCTTCCTCGGTCATGTCTTCCGCGATGCCTTCAAAAAGTGGCGTGGAAAGATAACGTTCCCCTGTGTCGGGCAACATCACCAACATCACCGAACCTTCCGGCGCTGTTTCGGCCAGCTTCATGGCGATGGCGAAAGTCGAGCCGCCGGATATGCCGGTGAAAATCCCTTCCTCGGCGGCCAGACGGCGGGACCAGGCGATGCCATCCGGTCCGGCGACGGGAATAAGCTCGTCGTGATAGCCTTTGTCCAGCGTCTCTTGAAGCACATAAGGGATGAAATCCGGGGTCCAGCCCTGAATCGGGTGTGGCTCAAACGACGGGTGGCTTTCGGTTGGTTGATGCGCATCATTGCGGGTATTCACGTAGCCCGACCCCACCAACTGCGCGTTGGCCGGTTCCGTCAGAATGATCTTGGTGTCGGGGCGTTCTTTCTTTAGCACCCGCGAGACGCCGGACACCGTACCGCCTGTGCCATAACCCGTGATCCAGTAGTCGAGTTGTTTTCCGTCGAAATCCGCAAGGATCTCGCGCGCGGTCGTGCTTTCATGCATTGCCGCATTGTCTGCCGTTTCAAACTGGCTGGCCAGGAACCAGCCATTTTCCTCCGCAAGCTCTTTTGCCTTGGAATACATCCCAAAGCCTTTCAGGGCGCGTGGAGTCAGAACAACCTTCGCGCCGAGAAAACGCATCAGGCGGCGCCGCTCGACCGAGAAGCTGTCCGCCATGGTCACGACAAGAGGATAGCCTTTGGCCGCACATACCATGGCAAGCCCGATCCCGGTATTGCCAGACGTGGCCTCGACGACCGTTTGGCCGGGTTTCAGACGTCCATCGCGTTCGGCCGCTTCGATGATGTTCAGCGCCAGGCGGTCCTTGACGGAGCCTGCCGGGTTGAACGCCTCGAACTTTACATAAACCGTGACATTGTCTGGTGCGATCCGGTTGATGCGAATGCAAGGTGTATCACCGACGGTGTCGAGCACGCTGTCATACAGTTGACCACGCCCATTAGTCGTTCGAATAGCCATCATCTTTCCCTGTCTTTGCGCTTTTTTGGTTATGGGATCTCCTCCCAGGCGTACTGTAGCACCGAAGGGCGCGAGGCGTGAGGCCATGCTTTAGCGTCGCAGATGGTTAGGCCTTGTCGTGGAAGAAGTCGTAAATTGTCTGGGCCATCGCTTCCGAGATTCCGTCGACTGCCTTCAGATCAACAAGATTGGCACGGCCCACAGCCTTGGCCGAACCGAAGTGCGACAGGAGCGCGCGTTTGCGGGTGGCTCCGACACCTGGAATATCGTCGAGCGGTGTTTTGCCGACGGCCTTCGCCCGCTTGGCCCTGTGCGTCCCTATGGCAAACCGGTGCGCCTCGTCCCGCAAGCGTTGGACGAAGTACAGAACCGGGTCATTGTGGCGCAGCGCGAAGGGGCGCTGACCTGTTCGGTAGAATTCTTCCTTGCCCGCGTCCCTGTCCACACCCTTCGCCACACCGATGAAGGGCACATCCTCTACGCCCAGATCGGCCATGATTTCGGCCACAGCACTCACCTGACCTGCGCCGCCATCGATAAGCAGCAAATCTGGCCAGGCCTCTGACTTGCGGTCCGGGTCTTCTTTCAGCAGACGCTGGAACCTGCGGGTCAGGACTTCTTTCATCATCCCGAAATCATCGCCCGGGGTCAGATCTGTCCCTTTGATGTTGAACTTGCGGTACTGGCTTTTCATGAAGCCATCCGGGCCTGCCACGATCATTCCGCCCACGGCATTGGTGCCCTGAATGTGGGAGTTGTCAAAGACCTCAATCCGTTGTGGCGGGTTGGGCAGATCAAACGCTTCGGCGATGCCTTTCAACAATTTCGTCTGTGTGGCGCTCTCGGCCATCTTGCGGGCCAAGCTCTCACGGGCATTTCGCAAGGCGCCCGCCACCAATTCGCGCTTTTCCCCGCGTTGCGGCACCAAGATCTCCACCTTGCGGCCTGCCTTTTCTCCCAAAGCGTCGGCCATCAGGTCCCGGTCTTCGATATCGTCAGACAGGATCACTTGGCGCGGTGGTTCTTTTCCGTCGTAGAACTGGCCGATGAACGCTTGCAGCACTTCTGCAGAACTGTCGGTGCCGCCGGTCCGTGGATAGTAATCCTTGTTGCCCCAGTTCTGATTGGCCCGAATGAAAAAGACCTGAACGCAGGCCTGGCCGCTTTCCATGTGCAGCGCGATAACGTCGGCTTCGGTCACGCCCTTGGGATTGATCCCCTGGGCTGATTGCACCTGGGTCAGGGCTCGGATCCTGTCCCGCAGCGCAGCCGCACGTTCAAATTCCATCTCGGCAGAAGCCGCCTGCATCTCCTCGGCCAGCTTGGCTTGCACGTGGGTCGTTTTGCCTTGCAAGAACCGTTCGGCATCCGCGACCAGCTTCCCATAGTCCGGCTCTGAGATGTAGCCAACACAGGGCGCACTGCATCGCTTGATCTGGTACAGCAAACAAGGCCGGGTCCGGGCATCGAAGGTTGAATCGGTGCAGTTGCGCAGCAGAAAGACCTTCTGCAGTTGGTTAAGCGTCCGGTTGACAGCTCCGGCACTGGCAAAGGGGCCGTAATAGCTGCCTTTCTCCGCCTTGCGGCCCCGGTGTTTTTTGATCTGTGGAAAGCCGTGATCTTTGGCCACCAGAATGTTCGGAAAGCTCTTGTCGTCGCGCAGCAGCACATTGTACCGCGGCTTAAGCTGCTTGATCAGGTTCTGTTCCAGCAGGAGCGCTTCGGTTTCGGTCCGCGTGGTCAGAAACATCATGCTGGCCGTTTCGCCGATCATTCGGGCAATGCGGGGCGAATGCCCGGAAGGCCGGGCGTAGCTGGAGACCCGTGCCTTTAGGTTGCGCGCTTTGCCAACATAAAGAACACGCGCTTGCTCATCCAGCATCCGGTACACGCCGGGCGAACTGTCCAGCAGTCTGAGATAGCGCTGAATACATTCATGGCCCGTCAGCGCGGAGTCCTTTGACAGATCAGTTCCGGTGGGCGCTTCGCTAAAGTTGTCATTCATATGGCGATTCCCTGATGGGCTGCACATTTGTGACACATTCCGCAAGTCCAAACATGTCCACGATTTCTGTGGATAAGTCAGAGGAGAAGTTTTCGAGACCCGATTTTTCTCCTTCATTTTCGGGCATTTCGTTAAATTGATTAAAAAATAGGCAATTTAACATACCTTTGAAATCATTCAGTTTATTTTCGAAAATTGGCCAAGATGCTGAAAATGTTACTAAATTCCTAACAATTATATGACAGATCTGCGCAGGGTGCATAAGTCGGGTGCCGGTGACTTTGGTAATCACTCTACCCCGAGCACGTCGGGTGTTTGCCAACCCAAATGTTGGCCGCCGTCGACACATAGCATTTGCCCTGTCACGGCTTGCGCATCGAGGAAGTACCCCACCGCCGCGGTAATGTCATCAGGGTTTACGCCACGTTCCAACACTGTGGCCGCCCTTTGCTTTGCAAAGTGCTCTTCCGACTGCCGCCCCCCCTGAAGCGTTGGCCCGGGGCCGATCCCGTTGACCCGTATATGGGGGGCCAAAGCCTGCGCCGTCGTACGGGTCATCGCCCAAAGGCCCATTTTGGCGATGGTGTAGGTCATGAATTCTGGGGTCAGTTTGTGGACCCGTTGATCGATCATGTTTAGCACCAGCCCGCTGGCAACTGGTTCGCCCCCGGCATCTGGTGATGCTTTCGGCGCCTGGGCGGCAAATGCTTGTGTCAGAACGAATGGCGCGCGCAAGTTGGAATCCAGGTGGCGATTCCAGCTTTCTCGCGTGGCCGTTTCAATGGAGTCATATTCGAAGATCGAAGCGTTATTGACAAGGACCGTCAGGGGCCCACCGATGGCATCGACCGCGCGGGCGACCAGGGTCTGGGTCTGGGCTTCGTCAAGCAGGTCAGCTTGCACGGCGGCTGCGATTTGCCCCTTCGCCTGTATCTCTGCCACGACGTCGTTCGCCCCGTCGGCGGAACTGGCATAGTGGACAGCAACGTCAAAGCCCCTGTCGGCCAGATACAACGCCATGGCGCGCCCTAAACGCTTGCCCGCCCCGGTTACCAGCGCTTTGCCCATGAGAGCTCCTAATCACATGATGACGACGACCAGATAGATCGCGTAAAGCGCGGAAAAAGCAAGCCCAACCCCGCGCCCCATATCCCGCCCCCAAAACACGAAGGGCACGAGGATCACCGCAGAGGCGAGCATCACCCAAAGGTCAAAGGCCAGGACGGAGCCGGGAACCGGGATTGCCCCCACGAATGTTGTGACTCCGATAATCGCGAGAAGGTTAAACATATTGGAGCCGATGACATTGCCGAGCGCGACATCTGCTTGCCGTCGAAGGGACGCCATCACAGTGGTCGCCAGTTCGGGCATCGAAGTCCCGATCGCCACCAATGTCAGCCCGATGACTGTGTCGGACACATGCAGGGCCCGCGCGATACGTATGGAGCTTTCGACCAACAGGTCTGCGCCCAGGGGAAGACCGATCAGACCGAGCAGCAGGAAAAGTCCAATCTTCCAACTTTCGACGGACGGGTCTGCCCCTTCGACTTCTTCTTCCTCGGCTTCTTTTCCGCTGTCGCGATGGGCCTTGGCGGTGATGAATGCATCGTACAGCACATAGCCCAGCGCCGCCAAAAGGATCAGGCCGTGCACCCAGAACATTGGCCCGGTGAACGCCAGCACAATGAACAATATCGAGGCGCCCAGCATCAGCAGGTAGGTCTTGCGGGTCTCGCATTCGCTGGAACTTATCCCTGCAATGAGGGCGGGTATCCCGAGAACCAGCAGAACATTGGCGATGTTGGACCCAACGACGTTACCGATGGCGAT
The DNA here is from genome assembly GCA_038526275.1 of Pseudomonadota bacterium. Lineage (GTDB taxonomy): Bacteria > Pseudomonadota > Alphaproteobacteria > Rhodobacterales > Rhodobacteraceae > 188UL27-1. Next base: position 35,564 of record JBCBGY010000006.1, read on the forward strand.
CCCGGGGGCGCCTTCTAACACCGATTGGATAGAGATCAGCAATTCTGGAGCGGATGTGCCGAAGGCCACGATTGTCAACGAAACCAGCAATGCCGGGACGCCCAATCGCAGGGCCAGGTTCACAGCGCCCTTCACCAATGCGTCGCCCGCAAGCAGCAAGATGACCAGGCCCAGTAGCGCCAGCCCTACATCAAAGATCATTCGTGATCCTTCCCGCAGGCACAGGGCCCTGAACCAATCAATGGCGCACCGCACTTGCGGCAAGTTTTTCGCTTTGGGATCAGTTTCTTAGGGACGCGCAACTTTCCAAACATCCCCAAGACACCAATCCCAATCAGAAAGAAGGTTACAATTTTGACTAGCACATCAAAGTCCGTACCGTGCCCACAACGCCCGTTCTTCGATCTGCGCGGCCAACTGTGCCCCGAAGCGCGCCAGCCAAGGTTTCTTCGCGCCGTAGATCGAGAATTTCACCTTCTTGCCGAACCGTTCTTCCATCACCGGTTTTAGGTGGCCCACGCCATCGACCAGGCCAACATCTATGGCCGATCCGCCGACCCAGATCTCTCCGGTGAACAGATCACGATCTTCGGGAAGTTTGCCGCTCCGGCGGCTCTTGACCTGTTCGATGAAGTTGGCGTGGATCTTTTCCTGCAGGTCTTTCAACCGGGCCACATCTTCCGGCTTTTCGGGTTTGAACGGGTCCATGAAGCTTTTTGACTGGCCCGCCGTATGGACCCGGCGCTCGACGCCATATCGCGTGATCAGCTCATGAAATCCGAAGCTGGCCGAAATCACCCCGATGGATCCAACAATCGAATTGCCATCGACGAATATCTCATCCGCTGCCGTCGCCAACCAATATCCGCCCGAAGCCGCGACGTCCTCGACAAAGGCAAAGACCGGGATCTCTTTTTCCTCCGATAAACGCCGGATTCGGGCGGCAATCAGTGCTGATTGCGCCGCCGAACCGCCCGGGGAGTTGATCACCAGCGCGACGGCTTTGGGTTTGCCCTTGTTGAAGGCTTTTTCGATGGCCGGCCCAATGCTCTGATCGTTCAGACCACGGGGGCCAGATGCGATCATTCCGCTTAAGCGGACAACGGCCACGGTGGCTTTGCGGGATGGAAGAGGGATCCAAGTCGACATGTCGCGCATGTAGGTTCCCGCTCCAAGACGAACAAGGCAGTTGCCGAAATGCACCAGAACTGTTGCTCGCATGCATGAGTCCAGCAAAAAACTGTTAAATGTCAGTAGCCTTGGCAGGCCTTCACGGCTCTGGTCCATGCGCCGTAGCGCGCAGCGCGGTCTGCCAACGCCATGTTGGGCACAAAACGTCGGTCTCGGTCCCAGGTTTGCGCAAATTCGGTTTGATTTGGATATATGCCCGCGCGCATGCCCGCGATCCATGCCACGCCCAGCGCAGTGGTTTCCAGCACTGTGGGGCGATCCACCTGTGCGCCGGTGATGTCGGCCAGAAACTGCATCGTCCAGTCGCTCGCGGTCATTCCGCCATCGACCCGAACGACTGCGCCAATGTCGTTTTCCTCCCAATCGGCCTTCATCGCCTCAATCAGGTCGCGGGTTTGGAATCCGACGCTCTCCAAGGTCGCTTTGGCCAGTTCCGCAGGACCGGTATTCCGGGTAAGGCCGAATAAAGCGCCCCGCGCGTTGGCGTCCCAATAGGGCGCGCCCAATCCGGTAAAGGCTGGAACCAGTACAACCTGTTGTTCTGGATCCGCCGCATCGGCCAGACCTGCGGTCGCTTCCGCTTGCTCAATCATTTTCATACCGTCGCGCAGCCATTGCACCGCCGCTCCGGCCACGAAGATCGATCCTTCCAAGGCATATTGGACTTTGTCGCCGAACTGGTAGGCGATTGTCCCAAGGAGGCGGTTCTTGCTCTCGATCAGTGTGTCGCCCGTGTTGAGCAGCGCAAAACAGCCCGTCCCGTAGGTGGATTTCAGCATGCCGGGCTTGAAACAGGCTTGGCCTACCGTTGCCGCCTGTTGATCTCCGGCCACGCCGAGGATCGGGGTGTCTCCCCCCAACAGACCCGTTGTGCCAAAGGTGGCGTCGCAGGGCAGCACCTCTGGCAGCAATCCCATCGGGATATCCAGCATGTCGCAGATATCGCTGTCCCAAGCCCCGTTCCGGATATTGTACAGCAGGGTTCGGGCGGCATTAGTTGCGTCGGTCACATGGGCGGTGCCGCCAGTCATGTGCCAGATCAGCCAACTGTCGACGGTGCCAAAGGCCAGTTCACCGGCTTCGGCCCGTTCGCGGGCACCCTCAACATGATCCAGAAGCCAAGCAAGTTTGGTGCCGCTGAAGTATGGGTCCAGCAAAAGGCCGGTTTTCTGACGGACCGCGGGCTCGTGCCCTGCCTCTTTCAGTTTCGTGCATAGGTCGGCGGTACGGCGGTCTTGCCAGACGATCGCGCGGTGCAGCGGTTCGCCCGTCTTGCGGTCCCACAGAAGGGTGGTTTCCCGTTGGTTGGTGAGCCCGATGGCGGCTATGTCGGCGGATCCCGCGCCCGCCTGTGTCATGACCGCCGCGCAAACGCGCTGAGTGGTGTGCCACAGATCCATGGCCTCATGTTCGACCCAGCCAGACGCCGGAAAATGCTGCGTAAACTCCTCCTGTGCCTGAAAGGCGGGTCGCAAGTTACTGTCGAACAAGATCGCGCGCGTCGAAGTGGTGCCTTGGTCTATGGCCATCACATAAGTCATTCCGGTGTCCTCCCGTTTGGCCGCAGAGTGCTGTGGTCACGCGAAAGCCGCAAGATCGCAAACCAACCTTGAAACGGCTCGTGGCCCGTGCGAAGGCTGCGATTTCACGGGTGGGAGGTCCGATGGGGCTGCGCAACACATTGCGGAAGGGCTTGCGAGACTGGGGTTTTCGCGTGCCCGACGCGTTGCTGAAGGATGACGAGCCCTTCATGCGGCGGGTGGCTCAGACCCTGAAAAAAACCGACACGGTTCTGGATCTAGGGGCCCATATCGGCATTTGCAGCATCGAATTTGCCCATCATGCTGGTAAGGTTTTTGCTGTGGAGCCGCACCCGGAGAATTACGGCGAACTGGTGCGCAATACCCGGGCCTACCGAAATATCTCCCCGCTCAATGTGGCCGTGTCAGACCAGACTGGCACGACCAAGCTTTACTTTGAGGCGCCCGACAAGAAGGGGCGCAATTTCGAAGGCGCGACTTTGATGAGCGACAAGAGCAACATCAGCTACGAGCGCGCGTTCGACGTCAAAAGCGTAACGCTGGCGGACCTCATCCAGGATGCAGGCAGCGATGTCGCGCTGATCAAAATGGATATAGAAGGGGCGGAATATCGCGTGATCGAGGCTCTGATCGAGACGCCAGCCGTGGCGAAAGTGGGCAAGGTTTTCGTCGAGGACCATTGCGACCGGATCCCAGGTCTTGCGGACCATCGCGCGCGGGTAGAGGCCCGGATTGACGCTTTGGGGTTGCGCGATCGATTTGACTTTACGTGGCCCTGACATGCGGACCTGCATCGTAACCGGCGAATACTACAAGCGGCACGAAACCATGGTGAATTACCATATCGAGCATTTGTTCGGTGGCGATACCTGCGTGCTGTATAGTAAAGATGTTGGCGCTTCGCCCCTTGACCGCGCATCGCTCAACCGTCGGATCTCGGATCGGTCACTGCTGGGCAACTTGAGCCACCTCGCGCAGTCGGCGGCAATGTCTCTGCGACACAGCACCGTCCGTGTACCTAGTCGGGACGAGCGGAAGTGGATCAAACGGTTCTTCGCCGAACAGAAGGTGGAGGCGGGCCTCTCGGAGTTCGGCACGCAGACCGTGGCCGTTGCTCCTGTTTTTGCCGAAGCGGGCGTGCCGCTCTTTGGCTATTTTCGGGGGTTTGACGCGTCCCGGATCATTCAGGTTCGGCGCAAGGCGCGGGCCTATCAGAAAATGATGTCGAACCTGGCGGGGATTGTCGGAGTTTCGCAGTTTCTGCTCGACAATCTGGCCTCCAAAGGCATCGTTCATCCTAACGCCCATGTAATCCCAAGTGGCGTGGATGTACGCCGGTTCATCCCTGGCCAAAAGATCCCCAACCGTTTTCTGACTGTGGGCCGGTTCGTGGAAAAAAAGCTCCCCAAACTGACCTTGCGGGCCTTTGCCGAAGCGACGGCCAATCACCCTGATGCCGTGTTAGAGATGATTGGAGACGGGCCGCTTTTGGAGCCGTGCAAAAGCCTGGCTGCGGAGTTGGGAATTGCCGATCGGGTGATCTTTCACGGGGCCCAGCCGCATAGCTTTGTTCAGGAACGCTTGGCGGTGTCGCAGTTTTTTCTTCAGCACTCGGTCACGGCGCCAGACGGCAATACCGAAGGTCTGCCCATTGCGATCCAGGAGGCGATGGCGTCTGGTGCTGTTGTTTTGTCGACGCGCCATGCGGGCATCCCGGAAGCGGTCGAAGAAGGTCACACGGGTCTGTTGGTCGATGAACATGATGCGAAGGGCTTTGCCCAGGGCATTGTTCGCCTTCTTTCGGAAGAGCTGGATATCGCTGCGATGACCGCCCTTGCTCGGAAACGGGCGGTCGAGAAATTCGACAATCAGGTGCTCATCAAACGGCTTGAAACTGTGATGCTCGAGACTGTGAGATCTCGCCAGGCGGTTGGACCGACCTAGTTATCCTGCCGTCCGATGTCGGTGACCAAGATATCCGTCACACGCTCGCCCATGATTTTTTGCGCCGTTTCCAGCAGGGCACGTCGTAGCGAGGACATTTTGGTACCCACCGTAAAGTTTCCGTCAAAGCCCCCAGCATTTGCATGCTCGAACAGAACTTGCAGAAAGTTGTCCCGCAACTTTGGCTCGCGCTTGTATACTTCATCGCGTGTCTCGGGGTCGACCTCCAGGCTGACCGACATCACCACCAGGGCCTTAACGCGGTCTGTATCGATGATGGGCACCACGAACTGATTGTTCAGTTTGACATAGTCACGCGGTTCTGCAGGCTCCTCGCTGACCTCTTCTTTATCTTCCTTGGTCTCTGTTTCCGCGCAGACGCATTTTTCGTCTATTTCGGCAGGCGGGGGTTTCAGCACAAACCCCGCGCCCGCACCTGCCCCCAATCCCAGGACAGCCAACAAAATTGGAAGTATCTTACCCATGGTAGAGCTCCCTTAGAATGGCAGGATCACATCGGCGATCTGTTGACCGTAGCGCGGCTGCTGAACATCGGTGATCTGACCCCGTCCGCCATAGGAAATTCGAGCGGAGGCGATCTTGTCGTAGGTGATCTCGTTCTGGCGCGAAATGTCTTCCGGGCGAACGTATCCGCTGACCAAAAGCTCGCGGATCTCGAAGTTGACCCGAACTTCTTGGGAGCCTTCAATTCGCAACACTCCGTTCGGCAGCACCTCAACGACCGTGGCAGCGACCCTCAGGGTAAGCCGTTCGTTTCTGCGGACGGCTCCAGCACCCGAGCTGCTGCTCGTCGAATTGGTCGACACCGCAGTGTCCAGCGAGGATCCGTCCGGCATGTTTTCATTGATCCGCTGTGGGATACCGAAAAAGTCAGGCAGGCTAAGATTTTCCGAACCGTCGCGGGATCGCTGGGTATTGTTCGAAATCTCCGCGCTTTCGTCGATCTCGATGACAATGGTCATGATGTCACCCCGTTTGCCGGCGCGACGATCGCCCAACAGCGACCTGCGGTTTTGGCTCCACAGCGAAGCGCCTACCGGATCCTGTGGATCTTCCAAGCTGACGGGAAGAGGGGTGAAGGTCATAGCATTGTGCTCTCTCCCTCCCTCGATTGGAGTGAATTTGGGCGCTTGTCCGATGTTCGACAATCGGGCGCACGAGGGGAGAACCGCCAATAGGACAAGGACCAACAGCACAGAACGCATTACTTCGATTCCATATCTTCAATGAGTGAGCGAGAGGGGCCAACGACGACCCGTCCCAACTGATCGACGCGGCCCGAAACGGTGGACCGCGAGGACAGGTTCATGACACGGATCGGATCACCTTCACCGGCGCGGTCTAGGGCCCGGGCCTCGGTGGCGATGCGCAGGCCGGACTGTTCGTAGATCAAAGTTACGATTTCATTGCGCTCGATCAGCGCCGGTGGGCCTATGTCGCTTGGGTGAATCGGTCGCCCGGCATAAAGCGCAACACGTGCCTCCATCCCCACCACATCCAGGGGATGGCGCAACGCACCCGGGATCGTATCCTTTATCACGGCGACATCGGCCTCTGACAGCAGCGTTGTGGGGCGGATCGTGCGGACCGCAACCAACGTCTCTGCCAAGGAAGACGCCGCCGTACCGGTGATAAGGACAGCCAGGATGAATGATCTAAGGTGCATTACCGAACCTGGGTTGTGGCGCTAAGCATCTGGTCGGCGGCGGTAATGACCTTCGCGTTCAGTTCGTAGCCGCGCTGGGCTTCGATCAGTTCGGTGATCTCGCGAACTGCATCGACGGAACTGTCTTCAAGGTAGCCTTGCCGGATCGTACCGAGCCCGTCCTCTCCAGCGACCCCGTTGATCGGAGGGCCAGATGCTTCGGTCTCGACAAAGAGGTTGCCGCCAATAGCCTCAAGTCCTTTCGGGTTCGAAAAATCGATCAGGGTAACTTGGCCCAAAAGCTGGGGCTCCACCTCCCCGTTAAAGTAGGCGTAGATCTCACCGCTGGAATTGATGGAGATGGATCGCGCATCGTCCGGAATGGTGATCCCGGGCGCGAGTTGCAGACCGTCGGAATTCACAATGAGCCCATCGCCTGTACGGTTGAAGGCCCCGTCGCGGGTATAGGCTGCATCCCCAGTGGGTAGCGTCACCTCAAAGTACCCTTCGCCCTCAATCGCGATATCCAGATCGCCGCCTGTCGCTGCAAGGCTGCCTTGGGCCAACACCATGGCGACGGCAGCGGGCCTCACGCCCAGGCCCAGTTGCACCCCTGTAGGCAAGACGGTGCCATCATTGGCATTGACGGTGCCAGGCTGGGCCAATTGGCGGTAGTGCAGGTCTGCGAACTCCGCCCGCCGGGCATTGTAGCCCGTTGTGCTCATGTTCGCGAGGTTGTTCGAAATCACATCGACGCGCATTTGTTGCGCGAGCATACCGGTTGCGGCTGTCTTAAGCGCCTGCATCACTCATTCCTTTCACTTACCCAACAATCGTGTCGATCATGTTTGAGACCCGGTCACTTTCTCGGTCCCGGAAGGACTGGCCCAGCTCGTAGCTGCGCTGCACTTCGATCATCCGGGAGATCTCGTGGATCGGGTTAACGTTTGAGCCTTCGACGAAACCTTGCATCAACCGGGCCCCTTCGACGGGGAGAAGATCGCCCGCAGTGGAAAACAAAGTGCCGGTTTCGCGTTGGAGATCAGTCTGATCGGCAGGCATAAAAACTCCGATCTGGGTCAGCAGGCGACCATCAGCGCTGAGCGTGCCGTCGGCTGATAATGCCACTCCGCGCGCATCGGGTGGCACGAAGACAGGCGCGCCGCCCAGATCTAGCAGTTGGTGGCCATCCGTGTTCACCAGTTCATTTGCAGCATTTGGCGTGAAGACGCCTGCTCTGGTTAACCGGATCCCGTCCGGCGTGTTGACTTGGAAAAATCCGTCACCCTCAATCGCGAAATCAAACCGGCCCCCGGTAGAGGTCATCGGGCCTTGGGCAAGGTCGGTTTGACGAACCCGAGCCGCGCCAAGCGATACGGAACCAGCCGGACCTTCTACCGAACGGACGACCTCGGAAAAGACAACGCCTTCCTTGCGGAACCCCGTGGTCGACATATTCGCCAGGTTATTGGCGACACTTTGCATTTCGTTCATCAGACCCACCTGACGGGTCAAGGTTACATAGCTGGTACTCATCATTAACCTCCGGCAATCAGCGGGATCAGGCTGCCGTCAAAGAAACTCACGAGGGATTGGGTCATAAAACCCATCGTCATCCAAAACACGGCCAGCATTGCCGCCAGTTTGGGGACGAATGTCAGTGTCATCTCCTGAATCGAGGTGAGCGCTTGGAACAGGCCAATCAGAATACCCGTCACCAGTGCCACCGCGAGTATGGGTGTCGATATTACGACCGACACCCAAAGGCCTTCGCGCAACGTGTCGTAGAACAGTTGCTCATCCATGGTCTTAAACCGGCATTCTCAGAATTTCCTGATAGGCTTCGACCAGCTTGTTGCGCACCGTGACCGCCGTTTCGACGGCCAGCTTTGTCTGGGACAAAGCTTGCACCAAGGCGTGCGGGTCGGCTTTGCCGACCGCCGCATCCTTGGCAATTTGTTCTCCGTTCTGGAGAAGAGCCGCGAAGTCCTGGGTCGCTTTTGCGAGGTCTCCGCGAACACCATCGGAGTTTGCCGATGGCTGCATTATGGGACGCGCACCTTCATATTTCTGGGCGGCGAGCGAAGCGCGAATATCCATTCTGGATCTCCTGTGATTTCTAGCGTCGGAGCAGGTCGAGTAGGCTGCTTGTCATTCTGCGGGCTTGGTCGAACATCTTGACGTTCGCCTCGTAACTGCGTTGGGCTTGGCGGGCGTCGCTGATCTCGATCAGCATTTCGACATTCGATCCATCATAATATCCGGTGTCATCGGCCATGGGATGGGAAGGGTCGAAGACGCGCGGTAATTCTCGATCATCCAACCGAACCGGCCCGCTTTGAATTTCTCCGGTCGGGTCGATTCCGTCGCGCACGGCCTGAAATGTTGTCAGCTTGCGCCGAAAACCGGGCGTATCAGCATTGGCGATATTTTCCGAAATGTAGCGCAGCCTGGTAGACTGCGCTTTCATTGCGCTTGCGGTAATTTCTAGAGACTGAAGCAGATCGTTCATATTTTGTTCTCAAACTATCGCTGGCCAAGGCTGATCGTCAAAATGTCCATCGCACTGCGATAGACATTCAGTGCCGTGGCATGTTGCTGCTGGGTTTCGGCGGCCTTTACCATTTCTGTTTCCACAGAAACGGAGTTGCCGTTTGGTTGGTTGGATCCGCCGCGTACGCGCTGCACTTCCCAACGGCCAGAGACCCCGCCATCGGTCACATGACCGGAACGGGTGGATCGCAGGCCAAAACTGGCCCGATCTTCAACGGCATGGGCAAAGGGGGTGATATCCTGGGATTTGTAACCCGGCGTATCAGTATTCGCGATATTCTGTGCAATAACGTTCTGCCGCACACCTGCATGGCGGGCCATGCCGCCAACAAGCTGGAATATCTGTAATTTATCAAACATCGGGGCTTCTCCACCGGCTTTCAACCAAGGCTTAAGGCGGATTCCTTTAGAAACGGTAAGAGCCAACTTTGGGACTTAAGGCCGTGACCGAACAAACGCTGAAAGATTTATGCAAACGCATTTCAGATACCGAAGTGACCCACCAGATCGGGCGAATTACCAGCGCCGGTGCGGCCTGCCTGAAGGTCACCGGCCTCAGCAAGACCGCCGCCATTGGTGATCAAGTTACCGTCGCTGGTGGGATGGGCGAAATAATTGATATCAATCAAGATGTTGTCACTGTGTTGCCCGACGGGTCGTGCGAAGGGCTGCGCATTGGAGAAACGGTCACATGGATCGGGCCATCCGAACTGGCCCCTGACGACAGTTGGCTTGGCCGGATCATCGATCCCTACGGAAGGCCGATGGACGGGCGCCCATTGACGTTTGGCTCAACCGTTCGAAGCCTGCGGGCGGCACCGCCAAACGCCGCCGAACGCAAACCGCTCGGTGCGCGCCTGGCCACGGGTCTGGCGGTGTTTGATACGCTCCTACCGCTTGTCAAAGGGCAGCGCGTCGGGCTTTTTGCCGGGTCGGGCGTCGGTAAGTCCATGCTCTTGGCGCAACTTGCCGGGCATGTTGATACGGACGTGGTGGTTATCGCCCTTGTTGGCGAGCGTGGGAGGGAAGTGCGAGAGTTCGTAGACAAGGCCCTTGGGCCGGATCGAATGGCGCGATCGGTTGTTGTGGCAGCAACGTCTGACCAGTCGCCGGTTTCCCGCCGCCGCGCTGTCTGGTCGGCTATGACAGTCGCCGAACATTTTCGGGATAGTGGCAAGCACGTGCTTTTTCTGGCGGATTCCATCACTCGTTTCGCCGAGGCGCATCGGGAAATAGCTCTCGCGGCCGGGGAAGGAGCAGGGCTGCAGGGCTTTCCACCTTCGACCGCACATATGATCATGGCACTGTCGGAGCGGGCCGGGCCTGGGACGCTTGGCTCGACAGGCGATATTACGGCGGTCCTGTCGGTTTTGGTCGCGGGTTCAGATATGGAGGGACCAGTCGCCGACACAATGCGGGGCGTTTTGGACGGCCACGTGGTGCTGGACCGGGACATCGCCGAGCGAGGCCGCTTTCCCGCGATTGATGTCCTGCGATCCGTATCTCGTAGCCTGCCCGCCGCCGCGACTGACCACGAAAATGCCCTGATCACCCTGGCCCGTCGCCGACTTGGTGCCTATGACCGGGCCGAGATGATGATCCAGTCGGGTCTCTATGCAAGCGGGTCTGATCCAGAGGTGGACGCCGCGATCCAGATCTGGCCAGCCCTCGACGCGTTCATAGCCGAACCTGCTCCGGGCGGGATCGATGGCGCCTTCGACAAGTTGGCGGATACCTTGCGTGCGGCCCGGCCTATTCGCTAGAGCGTCATGCGAAAAATCTGAATCATCTAACGCTGCCTGAAATCAAAGATTTCAACGGGTGATACTTGATGCTTCAGGTATTTCATCAGACGCGCTAGGCCGCTTTCCATTTGATAGAGCAGCCCATTGATGCGATCTGATCCCGCGGACCATTGCCCGTCTCTGCAACCAGCTTCATGCTCTCGAACAGGTCGCGGCGTAGATCAACTGGCCCGGCCTGGGCTCGCGACGCATCAAGCCGCCCCCGATATTGAAGCCCAAAATCTTTGTTAAACCCGAAGAAATCGGGTGTGCAGACCGCGCCATAGGCCCGTGCGACTGATTGCTCTGCATCATGCAAGTACGGAAATGGAAAACTCCGATGATCTGCCATGTCTTTCATTTTCGGAAAGCTGTCGGCAGGGTAAGTCACAGGGTCATTGGAGCATATGGCCGCGACGCCTATGCCCAAGCCCTTGAGTTCCTGTGCGTCACGAATGATGCGATCCAAAATCGCCAAAACGTAGGGGCAGTGATTGCAGATGAACATGATCAGCACACCCGCTTCACCGGCAACATCGCGCAACCCATAGGTCTGCCCATCTGTTGCGGGGAGGGTGAAATCAGGAGCAGGCCAGTCAAAATCGCAGACGGGAGGGGTTGCCATCGATCCATCCTTTCATTGGTTGAGCCTTTGAGCCGGTATGGCCCGACCTTCCATCGCGGCGCGGCTCCTGTCCAGTGGTCAAACGGTCGGAGCTTGCGCGAAAGGCAGGTGACCGGTCTTGATCCAGATCTTTGCGCCCCCTGGCCCAGCTTCCCCGGTCAATGTCTCTCCTTCGGGCAGGCGCAACCAGGATCCTTTTCGCAAAATATGGTCACCTAGGTTGAATGTCCCATCGATCATCAAAAGCTCGGTACCCCCTGAGGTATTGGAGGTAAGGGATGCGCCTGGTTCGATATGGTTGTAGGACACGGTTTCACGCGGATCGCGGTGAAGAACAGTGCTTGCCACGCCTGCAACTGGCGCCTCTAACTCGGCAGCCATGTCCTTTCTAAACTGGGTCCGGTCGGCTGGGTCGAACTGCCACAACTTCACAAAGATCGTGCAACCGGGTTCCGACCCGGGCGTGTGTCGGCTCGTCGGTGGGTTGCGCACATATGTGCCTGCCGGAAAATCGCCATGTTCGTCCTGGAATACGCCGTCAAGCACGATGAATTCCTCACCGCCCGTATGCGTGTGCGCAGAAAAATGGCTGCCCGGGGCATAACGCACGATGGATGTTGCCCTTGCGACCTCTCCACCAATCCTGTCAAGCATGCGGCGGTCGACACCCTTCATTGGCGAGGCGTTCCAATCCAACTCATCAGAGTGGATGAGGACCCGCTTAGAAAAGTCGGCATTCAGTTCCATGGCTGCATCCCTTTTGGCTTAGGCCAAGGGAGCATGTAGGCCGCCTGTAGCCAACCCAAAAGGACGTGACTTCAGTCGGCGTTGACCTTGGCGCCGCCGAACTGGAACAATATGGCTGATATGTCGTCCGGAAATTCTTCGTCTTGGGCATGTTCTGCCAAAGACCACATCATCGCATCCAGGAAAGCGGTTCCGCGCACCGCATGATTGTGGCGGAGGATTTGTTCAGCACCTTCGTCTTCCAACAGCGTTCCTGCTGGGTCTGGGCATTCCGTCACGCCGTCCGAAGCGATGAGCAATCGGTCGCCTGCCTCGAGCTTTGTTGAGAAGCTGTCATAGGTCATGTCGGGTATGAGGCCGATGGGCGGCCCGCCCTGGCCCAATCGTTCGATCGCGCCATCGGCCCGGTGGAGCAAGGGATGCGGGTGGCCAGCCTGAACTATGTGGACGTCTCCGGACACGAGATCGATGTCAGCGTAGGCCATCGTGAAATAGTTCTCCGTCTCCATTTCCGTCAGTGTAAGGGCGTTCAAGATGGCCGCGATTTTTGCCGGAGGGTGGGCATCGTAGATCCCAAACTCGCCTTCGATCAACGCGACGTTCTGGTCGGGTGAAGAGCTAGACAAGTACCCGGCTAGTCGTGCTGTCATCAGGGCCGATGCTATGCCGTGACCAGACACATCAATTGAATAGAGCGCAACCCGTCGTGCGTTAATCGGAAAGAACCCGACGAGGTCGCCGCCAACATGGCCGCTGGGACGTAGGAGCAAGGATACATCCGAGGCTCCAAACGACCGATATCTTTCCTTGACCAGTGACTGTTGCAGCTTCCGGGCCTCAACCAGGTCGCGGTCGATCGATTCATGCAAGACCTGCATTTCATTAAGCGTCTGCGATATGAGGCGGTTCTTGTCGATCAGCTCGTCGTGCATTTTCAGGATACGGTCACCAGCCCGCAACCGGGCTCGCAATTCTTCGGAGCTGACAGGTTTGGTCAGAAAGTCGTCCGCCCCGGCATCTAAGCCGCGCGCGATTTCGGCTTTCTCGCTCTTTGAGGTCAGAAGCAGAAAATAGCAGTACCGTTCGCGCTTGAGTTTTCGTATCGCGCTACAAAGTTCCGGGCCACTCAGGCCAGGCATCATCCAGTCACTGACGACAAATTCGGGGGTATTTTGCTGACAAAAGGCGTAAGCCTCCTCACCGGAACCCGCCTGATGTACGTCAAAACCCCACTTCGCGAGCATGGAATAGAGGATGCGCCGCTGCAATTTACTGTCATCGACAATAAGAACTGAACGCTCTGAAGCTGGTTCAGAATCGAACGCCGTTGACTGACCGTACTGCTCCACCTTACCTTCACAACCCCCATGAACGGGTTCGATACCACTATTCGACCCTTCTTAGTTCAACAGGCTTAACGTCAACTGAAAGGTGCCAACGCAAACCGATGCTTGGTCAACTATTAGTATGCGGGCTTAAGCAAAACCTTAACCGGTCTGCGCTATCTGCTTCAAAAAATGGGGCATTTGATGATGATCGATTGGGAGCATGTTGCAGAGCTTCGAGAAGAGGTCGGCGAAGATAGCTTCTCTGAGGTTATCGAGTTGTTTCTTGAAGAGACCGATGAGGCCATCGCGAAGCTGGAGGCGGGCCTGCCGGACGAGGAAAAGGAAAGCGCTCTCCATTTCTTGAAGGGATGCGCGTCCAATCTGGGTTTCGTAGAGCTCTCAAGGCAGTGCCAGATCGGCGAGAGACTGGCCATAGCCAAGAAGTTCGATGAAATTGACTTGACTGCGGCGATTGGCGGGTACCGCTCTGCGCGGGCAGAACTGTTGGCACGCCACCCGATCGGCTAGATTCAGGGCAAACGCCGACGGTAATGGCCTACCAAGCACTTTAATAAAGGTTCTTGGATATACCGATTTACGAGCACTATTTGGCCCAATACGGTCAGGACTGTGGTGGATGCGATTTTAGCCCCTGATTCTATAAATTCTGCTGGTTGAACCATGGAAAATCCTAGTCCGGTTAAGCTAACCCTGAGCAATCTTCGAAATAGGGCGATCTATCTGCGCTCCTCCCTGCTGCCGACAGGGTATGAAGACCAAATACACTGGCTGTTCATTGCCACCTTGCCGAATTCCGGGTCGACCGCCCTGGCGCAGCTGCTAAGCTCGGCACCCGCCGCGACGTCGCTGACAAGCAATGGCGAAGGTGCCTGGATGATACCGGCCTTGTCCGGCCCTTTCCGCAGCAACCCGAATCTCGCGCTGGACTATGATGAGATCAAGGCGGTTTGGACCAACCGGATTGCCAAATCTGCTCCGAAACCGTGCGTTGTGGTCGAAAAATCGCCCTGCAATCTTGTTCGAATGAAGAAATTGATGGACGGATTTTCACCGTCGCCGCGCACGCTCGTTTCTTTGGTTCGGGACCCGTATGCGGTTTGTGCCAGTTGGGCCAAACGGTATTCACGCATGAACCTGAGAGACGCTTGGGTAGAGCCGAAAGAGCCGCTTAAGGAGATGTCCCCGGACCAAGAACTTTATTGGACGATGGGCACGATTTGCGGCCATCGCATGCAATCGATGCGAGAGCTTTCTGACTACGTAAATGTTGCGCTGAGCTATGAGGAAATCGTGGCCGATGTGCCGGGTGTCGCCCGCAAACTCAAATCCGCGTGCCAAACGCTGGAAGGGATCAAGTCAGAAATCCACGTCAGGGTGAAAGACTATGCGCCTCAGCCGCTGAGCAACATGAACGACCGACAGATCGCGACATTGTCCGACGAACAAATCAGTTGGCTCACGGAGGGTCTCCGACCCTACGAAGAGGCTGTGAATGCGGCAGGCTATACCCTGCGCTATTGAGGTCGTGTCAGAGGCGTGCCCCGGAGTAGCCGGGGCATCGCCGTATCGTAATGACCGGCTAGCTGTTGGCCGCGGCGATAACCGCAGACCACACAACCGCAAGACATGTGAGGAACAGTGCCAAAATCGGGCTGACACCCATAAGTGTTGCCACAATCTCTATGAGGCAAATTCCTCCAATAATATAAAGCAGAAAGGGCTTAATGCCCGTCGCAAGGGCGCTGCCAAGTTCCGAAAAGAACACCGCCTCGCGCGACTGCGACTCCACCAAAACGTCGCTACCTTTATCGTCCATACCTAGGACCCCTCTTAAACTTGAGACAAATCCCATATGATTAGGATTTATGTCTAAAAGTAGACCTTCTTGTGGAACGCTTGGTCGGACCGGTTGACAATAAGTTGACCTAAGGTTCGCTTTCTGTATCGGAGTGTAGTTTGAGGGTGAACAATCCCAAGGTGACCACGCCAATAACCCCTGCTGTAAAGAAGCTGGCATTGAATATCAGCATGCTTAGACAAGCCAGGACTATTGCGGACAAAAAGCCCAATCCCAACAACGGTATAACGTCGTTTCTGGACGCCGATCTCGTGGGCGCAACGGGCTCGGATGTTTCGGCCTCCGGAATAGTTTCGAGCAATGCATCGCGTTCGCGCGCGAACGACGCTTCACTTATGTGGCCACCTTCCCGCATTCGGGACAAGCGCCGCAGCTCATCAAATGACGGCATTTCCCAACCCCACAACTCTCGCAAGGCCCATCGTGCCGCAGCAATCGGGTCAGAATGTG
>JBCBGY010000007.1:0-49776 GCA_038526275.1 Pseudomonadota bacterium
CTTCTGCTTGCAGGTGGGACGATAATTGGTAGGCCATCAGTTTCATCAAGGCGATACTGTCAGCGGGTCGCCAAGGCGCGATCTCCGGCGAAAACATGAAGAATTCTGGTGCACCCCGCCCCAGAGCTTCGGAATTCACCGTCTCAATCCAGGCATTTACACCGGCGGAATAGGCCTTGAGCGCCTCCATCACCTGGGGGTCCTGTACTTCCACCGAACTTTCGGCCGCCCGGTAAAGCCCGAACCGTCGCATCAGTTCGTCGGTCTTAACCGTGGGTTCGCCCAGAAGCTCTGACAGACGCCCCTGTGCTGTTCGACGCATCAGCGTCATCTGCCATAGGCGGTCCTGCGCATGGGCAAACCCCAAACCAAAAAGGACATCCGGATCTGTTTCAGCAAAGATGTGTGGAATGTTGGCATTGTCACGGACAATCTCTACTGGGCTTTCGATGTCTTCCACGACAAATGCCGCGTCGTAGTCCGGCAAAGACCGGGCCGCCAGATTGTAGATGACGACGATAATGCATCCCGCCAGGACAGCGAGTACCAGAAACAGTCGCATCAGCCATCGGAAGATGTGGGCCATGGGGTATGCCGTATGTTGACGCTCGGAGCCTATCGGTTAGTTAGCTCGCGGACAGAATTCAAGGAATGGAGTAGGTGCAATGGCGGCAGTCGCGTTTTTGGGACTTGGCGTGATGGGATACCCCATGGCAGGCCACTTGGTGAAGGCCGGTCACGACGTGACGGTTTATAACCGAACCGCCATCAAAGCAGAGGACTGGGCGAAGCAACATGGTGGTTCTTCTGCGCCGACCCCAAAGGCGGCTGCGGAAGGATGTGACTTTGTCATGGCCTGCGTCGGAAACGATGACGATCTGCGGTCGGTGTGCACGGGGCCCGATGGCGCATTCGCGGGCATGTCGGCTGGTTCGGTCTTTGTAGATCACACGACCGTATCATCCGCTGTCACCGCCGAAATGTATGCCGAGGCCGACCGACAGCAGGTGAGTTTTGTCGATGCGCCAGTGTCTGGCGGCCAGGCCGGTGCTGAAAATGGCGTTCTGTCGGTCATGTGCGGCGGCGACCAGGGCGCCTATGACCGGGCTGCACCGGTGATTGATGCCTATGCACGCATCTGCAAGCGTTTGGGCGAAAGCGGCGCGGGTCAGCTGACCAAGATGGTCAACCAGATCTGTATCGCCGGGCTGGTCCAAGGCCTGAGTGAAGCGCTGCACTTTGCCGAAAAGGCCGGGCTGGATGGCAAGGCCGCGGTTGAGGTCATCTCTGGTGGCGCTGCTGGCAGTTGGCAAATGCAAAATCGGTACGAGACGATGCTGGACGATGAGTTCAATCACGGCTTTGCCGTCGACTGGATGCGCAAGGACCTGGCCATTTGCCTGTCAACGGCCGACCAAGTCGGCGCGAGCTTGCCGATTACGGCATTGATCGATCAGTTTTACAAAGATGTTCAGAAACTGGGCGGTGGGCGCTGGGACACCTCTTCGCTGATCAAACGGTTGCGGGCCCTCGACTCCTGACGGCGATTCCGCAGGAGCCTGCCTTGCTCCCGCAGTCATGCATCCGTCATCTGAGCATCGTACGGGCGGGAGCTAGACAGCCCGGACTGATGCGCGTATCGACGGCGCGAACGAACTGTTATCGCTAACAGCGACTGGAGGGGTCAGATGGTTTCACGCGTAATTCCCGTTGATCCGTTCGATCTGGTAATTTTTGGCGGCACCGGCGATCTGGCCCGGCGCAAGATCTTGCCCGCGCTCTACATGCGGATGGCGGCCGGACAAATGCCGGAGGAGGCGCGGATTATCGGCGCGGCCAGATCGGACTTCGACGCAGACGGGTACCAAGATTTCGCGCGCACAGCGATCCGCGAATTCTTACCCGCAGAAACGATTGAGGCGGCAACGCTCGACCGATTCCTTGGTCGGCTGGCCTATGTGAAAATCGACGCCAAAGGGGAGGGCGGTTGGCCGGAACTGAAGGCGGAAATGCGGGCGGGAACCGTCCACGCCTTTTATTTTTCGGTAGCGCCCAGCCTTTTTGGCGCACTGGCGGAACGTCTCCATACGTTCGGCATTGCGGATGCCAAGTCACGGATCGTGGTGGAAAAACCGTTCGGACATGATCTGGAAACAGCCCGGGCGCTGAACCGGAGTTTGGCCGCGCATTTCGATGAGACGCAAATTTATCGCATCGACCACTATCTGGGAAAAGAAACTGTTCAGAATCTTATGGCAGTTCGGTTCGGCAACGTACTTTTTGAGCCGCTTTGGAATTCACAATATGTCGACCACATCCAGATTACAGTGGCAGAAACGGTGGGCGTTGGCGGGCGCGGAGCCTACTATGACCGCTCCGGTGCCATGCGTGACATGGTGCAAAACCATCTGATGCAGCTTTTGTGCCTCATTGCGATGGAGCCGCCGTCCCGGTTTGACCCCGACGCTGTTCGGGACGAGAAGTTGAAGGTCATTCGCGCCCTTGAACCGGTGGAGCCACATCACATTGTGCGCGGGCAGTATGATTCGAGCGATCGCGAGCCGAGTTATCGCGATGATGCGGACAATGCTCGGTCCCGGACCGAAAGCTTCATTGCGTTGAAGACCCAAATTGCCAACTGGCGATGGTCGGGTACGCCTTTCTACCTGCGGACCGGCAAGAAATTGCGGACCCGGGTTTCCGAGATCGCCGTCGTCTTCAAACCGGCGCCGCATTCGATCTTTGGTGAAGATCGGGGCAGCCATCGTAACATCCTGTCGATCCGCCTTCAGCCGAACGAGGGCATCGAGATGTACGTCACCATCAAAGAGCCGGGGCCCGGAGGTATGCGGCTGGTCGATGTGCCGCTTGATATGAGCTTTGCTGATGCGTTGGGGTCAGAGGCCGACAATGTGCCGGATGCCTATGAGCGGCTGATCATGGATGTGATCCGCGGCAACCAGACGTTGTTCATGCGTGGCGACGAGGTCGAGGCTGCCTGGTCCTGGACAGATCCGATCATTGCCGGATGGGAAGCGCGTGGCGACGTGCCCAAAACCTATGAGGCGGGGTCGGCAGGCCCGGATGATGCGCTAATGCTGATGCATCGTGACGACCGTCGCTGGCGGGAGATCCGGACATGAAGTTCGTCGAATATCCCGATCGCGACATGATGGTCATGGATTTGGCCGACATATTGGCCAGCGAATTGAAATCCTGCTTGCTAACTCATGAAAAGGCCAGCTTTTCGGTGCCCGGTGGATCGACGCCGGGCCCCATTTTCCAAACCCTCAGTGCCGTTGATCTGGATTGGTCGCGCGTCACTGTGTTTCTCAATGATGAACGTTGGGTGCCGCCCAATCATGCGCGGTCCAACGCCAAACTGCTTGCCGAAACATTGCTGATCGACAAGGCGGCTGGTGCGAACTTCCTGCCATTCTATGATGGATCAGCCGAACCGGAAGAAGCACTCCCTAAGCTGCAGGCGTTGCTGGAACCGCAATTTCCAATCTCGGTTCTGCTTTTGGGGATGGGCGCAGATCTTCACACGGCATCGCTGTTTCCTGGGGCTGACAAACTGGAAACGGCATTGTCCGCGCATGCACCTTCGGTGATGGCCTTGCGCGCAGAGGCAGCCGGTGAGGCCCGGCTGACGCTGACTGCGCCCGTCCTTAAAGGTGCCATGTCAACGCATATCGTTATTACCGGGGCCGAAAAGCGCGCTGCACTGGAGGCGGGGCGTCACAAGCCCGTGCACGAAGCGCCAGTACGCACCGTTCTCGACACAGCAACCATTCACTGGGCGGAGTAAGACCATATGTGGGACAAACTGAAAGAGCATTGCCGGGAAGTACGTAACCGGACCATCGCGAGCCTTTTTGATGTCCCCATGCGCGCGGAAAAATTCTCCCTGACCATTGGGGATCTTTTCTTCGACTTCTCCAAAACCAACATCGACACCGAAACAATGTGGCTGATGTTCAGCTTGGTCGAACAGGCGAAGGTGTCCGACGCCCGGGATCGCATGTTCCGCGGTGAACCGATCAACGAAACCGAAGGGCGGGCCGTATTGCATACCGCTTTGCGCAACGTCGAGGGCGGCCCGGTCATGGTGGACGGAGCCGATATCATGCCCGGCGTTCGCGATACGCTTCAACGCATGGGCGACTTTGCCGAGAAGGTGCGCGACGGCAGCTTCGTGGGCGCGGGCGGCAAAATTACGGATGTTGTCAATATCGGTATAGGCGGATCTGATCTTGGCCCGGCCATGGCGACACAGGCCCTGACACCCTATCATGATGGGCCGCGCTGCCATTTTGTGTCGAATGTCGATCCGGCGCACATTTCTGATACGCTGCGCCCGCTGGATCCAAAAACGACGCTGGTGATCGTCGCCTCCAAGACCTTCACAACCATCGAAACCATGACCAACGCGGCCACGGCCAAGGCGTGGATGAGCGAAGGCGTGCCAAATCCATCGGCCCAGTTCGTGGCACTTTCCACCTCTGCCGAGAAAACCGCAGCCTTTGGCATTCCGGCTGACCGGGTCTTCGGTTTTGCCGACTGGGTGGGCGGGCGTTACTCGCTATGGGGGCCTATTGGGCTGTCCATCATGATGGCTGTGGGCCGCGACGCCTTTCTGTCGTTCCTGCGCGGTGCCCAAATGATGGACCAGCATTTCCGTGCCGCAGATCCGCGCGATTCTTTGCCCGTTCTGCTGGCGCTGGTTGGGATATGGCACCACCAGATTTGCGGCTATCCCACCCGTGCGGTTCTGCCCTATGAACAGCGGCTTGCGCGTTTTCCGGCCTATCTGCAACAGCTCGAAATGGAGAGCAACGGCAAGTATGTCGCCATGGATGGCTCTAAGCTTTCGCAAGCGGCAGGGCCGGTTGTGTGGGGCGAGCCCGGCACGAACGGTCAACATGCCTTTTATCAACTGATCCATCAGGGACGGCAGATCGTTCCATGCGAGTTTATGGTGGCGGCCGAAGGGCATGAGCCAGATCTATCCCACCAGCAACACTTGCTGATCGCCAATTGTCTGGCCCAGTCGGAGGCCCTGATGATGGGGCGCAGTCGTCAGAAAGCGCTGGCATTGGTGCAGGCAAAAGGGGTGCCAGAGGCTGACCAGGCGCGCCAGGCCGCCCACCGGGTTTTCCCGGGCAACCGGCCTTCTACCACGTTGATCTATCCGAAACTCACACCAGAGGTTCTGGGACAGCTCATCGCGCTTTACGAACATCGCGTCTTTGTCGAAGGCGTTATCCTTGGCATCAACAGTTTTGACCAATGGGGCGTCGAATTGGGCAAGGAACTGGCTACGGCCTTTGGCCCGATGGTTCAGGGCGATGAAGTGGGGCCCCCGGAAGACACGTCAACAGGTGCACTGATCCAACATGTGCAAAAACTACGCGGATATGGGCGGTTTGCGCCCGAGACCGAAAAAGAGACATCATAGCCCAAGTCAGCCACCGCTTTGATCTTGCTGAGCAAAGCGGTCGCGCTCCTGCCTTCAATGTCAGGAGAAGGCCAGAAGTTTACCTTTTGTTCTCATTTTCTCATTGGAGACTCAAGCGCGCTCGACTACCTTTGCGAGACTAACGTCGATTGAGGGTGGCATGGCCGAGCAGAAGCACATCGAAGTTCGCGGCGCGCGGGAACACAATCTCAAAAGCATCGATGTGGATATACCGCGCGACGAGCTAGTGGTGATCACCGGGCTGTCGGGTTCCGGCAAGTCTTCGCTTGCGTTCGATACGATCTATGCCGAAGGGCAGCGGCGCTATGTCGAGTCGCTTTCCGCCTATGCGCGGCAGTTCCTGGATATGATGGAAAAGCCCGATGTGGACCACATTACCGGCCTAAGCCCAGCCATTTCCATTGAGCAGAAGACAACGTCAAAAAACCCGCGCTCCACCGTTGGGACCGTTACCGAAATCTACGATTACATGCGCCTGCTCTTCGCGCGGGTCGGCACGCCTTACAGCCCGGCCACCGGGCTGCCCATTGAGGCGCAGCAGGTGCAAGACATGGTCGACCGGATTATGGCGATGGAGGACGGCACCCGTGCGTATCTTCTGGCGCCCATTGTCCGCGACCGCAAAGGCGAATACCGCAAGGAGTTTCTGGAACTGCGCAAGCAGGGCTTTCAGCGGGTCAAAGTGGACGGCGCCTTCCACGATCTGGATACGCCGCCGACGCTGGACAAGAAATTCCGCCACGATATCGATGTGGTGGTCGACCGGATCGTGGTGAAGGAAGGAATCGAGACCCGTCTGGCTGACAGTTTGCGCACGGCGCTCGACCTTGCCGATGGTATCGCCATTTGGGAAACGGCGGTGAAGGAGGAGGAAGAGCCAGACCGCGTGACGTTCTCTGAACGGTTTGCCTGTCCGGTCAGCGGATTCACGATCCCCGAGATCGAACCGCGACTTTTTTCCTTTAATGCGCCCTTCGGGGCTTGCCCGGAATGCGACGGGCTGGGCGTTGAACTGTTCTTCGACGAACGGCTGGTGGTGCCCGATGTGACGCTGAAGGTGAGCGATGGTGCGCTGGCGCCTTGGCGCAAAGGGAAAAGCCCGTACTTCCTGCAAACCATTGATGCGATTGCGAAACATTACGAGTTCGACAAGAACGAGCGGTGGAAAGACCTGCCGAAGCATGTGCAGCAGGTCTTCCTTTATGGGTCCGGCAACGAAGAGATAGAGTTTCGCTATGACGAAGGCGGACGGGTCTATCAGGTCAGCCGGGCCTTTGAGGGCGTGATTCCGAACATGGAACGCCGCTACCGCGAGACCGACAGCAACTGGATTCGCGAAGAGTTCGAACGCTACCAGAACAACCGCTCGTGCGGGGCCTGTGGTGGCTACCGTCTGCGCCCGGAAGCGTTGGCTGTGAAAATCGCTGATCTGCATATCGGGCAAGTCGTCCAGATGTCGATCCGCGAGGCGTTCGATTGGTGCCAGTCCGTGCCCGACACATTGACCGACCAGAAGAATGAGATCGCCCGGGCGATCCTGAAAGAAATTCGCGAGCGATTGGGCTTTCTGAACAATGTCGGCCTGGAATATCTAACGCTCAGCCGGAATGCCGGGACGCTATCGGGCGGAGAAAGCCAGCGGATCCGGCTCGCAAGTCAGATCGGTTCTGGACTGACCGGAGTGCTTTATGTGCTCGACGAGCCATCGATCGGGCTGCACCAGCGGGACAATGACCGGCTGCTGACCACGCTGAAGAACCTGCGCGATCAGGGTAACACAGTGATCGTCGTCGAACATGACGAGGAGGCCGTCCGGGAGGCGGACTATGTGTTCGATATCGGACCGGGCGCAGGTGTGCATGGCGGTCAAGTCGTGGCCCAAGGCACGCCAACCGAAATCATGGCGAACGAGGCCTCTGTTACGGGCGACTATTTGGCTGGTCGTCGGGAGATTGCGGTGCCAGCGGTCCGTCGCGAAGGCAACGGCAAGAAGATCACCGTCAAAAAAGCCAGCGGAAACAACCTGCAAAACATCACAGTTGATTTTCCACTGGGTAAGTTCATTTGCGTGACGGGTGTTTCTGGCGGCGGCAAGTCGACCCTGACGATCGAGACGCTGTTTAAGACGGCGTCCATGCAGCTCAATGGTGCGCGACAGACCCCTGCGCCGTGCGAAACGATCCGCGGGCTGGAACATCTGGACAAGGTGATCGATATTGACCAGCGGCCGATTGGGCGCACGCCCCGCTCGAACCCCGCCACATATACCGGGGCCTTCACGCCGATCCGCGATTGGTTTGCCGGTCTGCCCGAGGCGAAGGCGCGGGGTTACAAACCCGGGCGGTTCAGTTTCAATGTGAAAGGCGGGCGGTGTGAGGCCTGCCAGGGCGATGGTGTGATCAAGATCGAGATGCACTTTCTGCCCGATGTTTATGTGACCTGCGAGACCTGCCACGGCGCGCGCTACAATCGTGAAACCTTGGAAGTTCTGTTCAAAGGCAAGAGCATCGCCGACGTTCTTGATATGACCGTTGAAGATGCGCAGACCTTCTTCCAGGCGGTGCCCAGCATCCGCGAAAAGATGGATGCGCTGATGCGGGTGGGGCTGGGCTATATCAAGGTTGGGCAACAGGCCACGACCTTGTCGGGCGGCGAGGCACAGCGCGTGAAGCTTTCAAAAGAGTTGGCCAAACGGTCCACGGGTCGGACGCTTTACATTCTGGACGAGCCGACCACGGGCCTGCATTTCGAGGATGTGCGTAAGCTTTTGGATGTGCTGCACGAACTGGTTGAACAGGGCAATACGGTCGTGGTGATCGAACACAATCTGGACGTTGTTAAAACCGCTGACTGGATCATCGATATCGGTCCGGAAGGTGGCGATGGCGGTGGGACTGTTGTGGCGACTGGCACGCCCGAAGATGTGGCTGCCGTCGCAGCCTCGCATACGGGGCGCTATTTGAAACCGATGCTTCGGCGCCGGAAGGTGGCTGCGGAATAGCCATGCGGCGGCGCATCGGACTGGCCTTGGGCAGCGGCGGGGCGCGGGGCCTTTGCCATATCGGGGTGCTGCAAGAGATGCGGGCGCTTGGGGCGCATCCTGATGTGATTGCCGGGACATCGATTGGCGCACTGGTGGGCGCAGCCTATGCGGCGGGCCGGTTGGAGAGCCTGGAGGAATGGGCGCGCGGCTTGACCCGGGTCAGTTTCGCGCGCCTGTGGGATTTGAATCTTGGGACGGGCGGACTGGTTCAGGGTCGGGCCCTGGAGCGGCTGTTCGCGGATTTGGATCTGCCGGAGAAGATCGAGGATCTGGATGTGCCATTGGTCGCGGTGGCGACGGATTTGGCAACCGGGGCGGAGAGATGGTTTCAGGAAGGCTCGCTGTTTGACGCGGTTCGCGCCTCCATCGCTTTGCCGGGCGTGATCAGCCCGCATTGTGTGGACGGGCGATGGTTGCTGGATGGCGGTTTGGTCAATCCGATCCCGGTCAGCGCGGCGCGCACGCACCATGCGCAATGCGTTATCGCAGTGAACCCGAACGGGCGTTTGGATCGTGTCATCTGGCGGAGTGCCCCTGAAAGCGCGGAACGGATGGAAAGCCAGGTGGCGGGCGACGGCGGGCTTTCGAGCTACTTCGCTTTTCTGCCGTCCCAGATGCAGAGCGCTCTTTCGAGTCTTTCCTCGCCCGTCAAGGGCCCGTCGCCGCCGGGGTATCTGCAGGTCCTGACTGCATCGATTGAGATCATGGTGGATCATATCCAGCGCTCGCGTCTGGCCGGTGATCCGCCGCATGTCTTGTTGAATGGAACGCTGGGAGAGATGTCTATTTTCGATTTTCACCTGGCGGGCGAAGCGATTGCCGAAGGGCAAGCGATGGTCCACCGCGATTCCAAGCTGATTGCGGCTTTGGTTGAGGACGAAAGTGTAGACTGAACTGTTCGCCTTGGGGGAAGCCGATCTTGGGGGGCATCGAGCCCCCCGCTGTCGGGCGGCCCGGTGGGCCGCAGTCTCGCACAGAGGCCACGGTAGCGAAATCGACGGCGGGCTACTTGGTGTCGATCTGACAGGTTGAGACGCCGACCAAGCGGTAGAGGCCGCAGAAGTTCAGGAGCCCTGTGGCCAAAGCGACGACAGCGCCAACAAGGTAGAGCCAGCTATAGGCCCCGCCAGAATTCAGCGCAAAGCCCACGAGGAGCAGGATGCCGATGCCGATACGGACATAGCGGTCTGTTGTTCCAACATTTTTGGCGAACATGAGGCCAATCTCCCTGTTATCTGCAGATCTCTGGGCGAATGTTACGGCAGAAGACTGGAACAAGCCAATCGCATTACCGTGTTCGATATCTCAATCGTCCCAGGTGAGCGCGGCCTCCCCCAAGGGCATCAGCATTTTTGTCATATCGGACAAAGGCACAGCAGTTGGTCCGCCATGGTGCCAGCGGGGTGATTTGTCTTTGTCGATGATCGCGGCGCGAATACCTTCGAGAAATTCGCCATGTTCCGCAGAGCGCGCGGTGAACCGGTATTCCTGTTCCAGCGCGTAACGGATACTGTCTGGCCCGCGCACGCGACGGATCACCTCGATGGCGCAGGCCATGGAGAGGGGCGACGGTTTACCAAGGCTCGCTAAAGTCTCCTTAGCAAACGCGCTTGGCGTATGGGTCAGGTCATTGACGATGGCGGTGAGGTTGTCTTTGCCGAAAGCCGTGTCGATCTCGGTCTGGAGATCCGCCAGTGGGGCAGGTTCAGGAGTTTCTGCGGCGCGGTCCACCGCCGACGGGTCGGCATTTTTCAGGAGGTCTGATTTCAGGCGGGCCCAGTGCTGCTCCGGCACGAAATAGTCCGCAAAGCCCGCATAGATCGCGTCAGGCGGCCCCATCCGGTAGCCGGTGCAGCCCAGATATTCGCCCAGATGTCCTGGCCCGCGCGCCAGGATCAGCGAGCCGCCGACATCAGGGATCAGGCCAATGCCGCATTCCGGCATGGCGATACGCGAGCTTTCGCAGACGATCCGGTGCGATCCGTGGCAGCCCGCCCCGACTCCGCCGCCCATGGTGAAGCCCTGTAGGAAGCTGACAACCGGTTTGGGAAAGGAGAAGAGTCGGGCATTCATGCGGTATTCATCGCGCCAGAACCGTCGACCGTAATCGTAGTCGCCCGCCGTTCCGGTGGCGTACATTTCCGCAATATCACCTCCGGCGCAGAAGGCGCGATCGCCCGTCGCGTCGATCAACAGCATCTTGATGCTGTCATCACCCGCCCAGTCTTTCAGTGCCCCGTCAATCTGTAGGCACATTTGGTAGGTCAGGGCGTTCAGCGCATCTGGTCGGTTCAGGGTGATGTGACCGACGGCGCCGCTTTGGCGGATATCGATGTCACTCATGCGCGCAGCATGTGGCGGGCGGTGATTACCCGCATGATCTCGTTCGTGCCTTCCAGGATCTGGTGGACCCGCAGATCGCGCACGATCTTTTCAATCCCGTAATCCGCGAGATAGCCGTAGCCGCCATGGAGTTGCAGGCATTGGTCGGCGACCTTGCTGCCCGTTTCGGTTACGAACTTCTTGGCCATGGCGCAGAATTGTGTGGCGTCGGGGGTCTTGTTGTCGAGCTTCCAGGCTGCTTGGCGCAGGAAGGTCCGGGCTGCCTGTAACTCGATTTCCATATCGGCAAGGCGGAACTGCAGGGCTTGGAAATCTTGCAGCTTCCGGCCAAAGGCCTGCCGGTCGCCCATATAGGCCAGAGTTTGTTCCAATGCAGCCTGGGCCGCGCCGAGCGAGCAGGCGGCAATGTTGAGCCGGCCACCGTCAAGCCCGGCCATGGCGTACCTGAACCCTGCGCCCTCTTCACCGAGCAGGTTCTCGGTGGGCACTTTGCAGTCATCCATCTGCACCTGCCGGGTGGGTTGGCTGCGCCACCCCATCTTGTCTTCGAGCCCGCCGAAGCTAAGCCCCGGCGCGCCATCCTCCACGACGATTGCTGAAATGCCGCGCGCAGTTTCATCTCCGGTCCGGCACATGACGATATAGGCGTCCGAATAGCCGCCGCCCGATATAAACGCCTTGGTTCCCGTCAACTCATAGCCCGCATTCGTGCGCGAAGCTTTGGTCTTCAGGGCTGCGGCGTCCGAGCCAGAACCGGGTTCTGTCAGGCAGTAGCTGTAGATCCGTTTCATGGCGATGGCGTCGGGCAGCAACCGGTCCCGCATCGCTTCATCGCCGAAGCGATCGATCATCCAGGCGCACATATTATGGATGGAAAGAAACGCCGCGACGGACGCGCAAGAGCGGCTGAGCGCCTCGAACACGATCGTGGCCTCCAAGCGGCTCAGGCCAGAACCGCCGCTTTCTTCCCGTACATAGAGACTGCCAAAGCCGAGCTCGGCGAGTTTGGGCCAAAGGTCTTTGGGTATGGTCCCATCCGTTTCCCACGCCCGCGCGTTGGGGGCAATCTCGGCTTCGCCAAACGTTACTGCCATATCGAAGATGGCGGTCTGCTCTTCGGTTACCGCAAAATCCATGGGGCCCCTCTGACGGAAACAGGTACGGAACTATCGGCTCCGGCTGGGCATGGCAGCCAGGGATTCGCGCGACAGCGTATAAAGACCGGATCCCAGGATCAACGTTGCCCCGACGATTGCCATTCCGTCCAAGCTTTCGCCAAAGACGATCAAACCTATGATGAGGCCGAAGATCAATCTCGTGTAGCGGAATGGGGCGACGGCCGAGATGTCGCCGATCCGCATTGCGGCGGTAATGGCATAATATGCAATGGCGGTTAGAGCGATGGCCGCCAACATGAAGGCAGCACTATCGTAACTCCAGCTACCAGAGGGGCCATCAAACGTGAGCGTGATCAGGCCCATGGGAACGATGGCGGCAAAGCCGTAAAAGGCCAGAACCACGGAGTCGACCTTGTGAGGGATGGCCCGTGTCGAAAGATCCCGAGCCGCCAAACTGATCGCGGCTCCGAGCGCGAATAAGGTGTTTGGATCAAAATCTTCAAGCCCAGGTCGCAAAATCAGGAGAACTCCGACGAAACCCACAAAGATTGCGGTCCATCGTCTCCAACCGACAACCATACCAAGCACCAGAGCCGCCCCGGCCGTGACCAGAAGGGGAGTGGCCTGCAGAACGACCGTAAGAGATGTGAACTGAACCCGTGACAGCGCAGTGACCATCAGAAGCGCCGACAGCATCTCAAACCCGTTCCGAACCATCACTGTTCGGTTCCAGAACACTGATGTCAGAAGGGGCTGGCCTTTCAGCTTTAGGACTATCGCAAAAACAATCATTCCGCCTGAACCAAGGATCAGCATTATTTGGCCAGTGGACAACGTTGTGCTGACTTTTTTGATCAAGGCGTCGCCGGTGGCGAACCCGGCCATCGCCCCTGTCATCAAACCGGCGGATTTGATCGTCTCCATGTCAGGTGCCCTTTTTCACGGGGACGCCGTAGAGCTCTAGCCGATGCCCTTTCAATTCATAGCCCAACTTGCGGGCGATCTTTTCTTGGAGCGCTTCAATCTCTGGATCGCAGAATTCAATTACCTTACCGGAATTCATGTCGATCAGATGGTCATGGTGTTCGCGATCTGCATCTTCATATCGCGCCCTACCATCGCCAAATTCTAGCCGATCTAGGATCCCTGCCTCTTCAAACAGCTTCACTGTGCGATAGACCGTCGCGATAGAAATATTACTGTCCCGAGCGGACGCGCGATTGAAAAGCTCTTCTGCATCCGGATGATCCGTCGACGAATCCAGGACCTCGGCAATGACCCGGCGCTGACCCGTCATGCGCAGTCCCTTTTCCTCGAGCCGGGCGATAATGCTGTCAGTCATGGACACTCCACGTGGTAGGTCGCCGTCCTAACCAAAAAAGTATGGATTGGAAAGACATGAGCATAGGTAGGTTCTGGAGCCAATGGTCACAATTGCGATGAGCCCGAAAGTTGATCCTTGGTTGAGTAAATCAGATCCTTGGTTACATGCGGTTGTGCGCTGTGCGTCAGGCAAAAAATGAGTGGAATGGGGCAAGATCAAAGATCGCCGAGCCTCAAGGCCCGGCGATGATTTAGATATGTTGGCTATTTAGGGGCTCAGCTAGAGATCCAGGAAAGCTCGGATCTGGCCGGCAATCTCTTCATGTATAGCGGCCCGGTCCGTGCCTTCGGGATCCGTGCATACCGGATCGTCTTGTTCTTCTCTCAAGATGGCCTCGCCTGCTGGTTTGCACACGGGAAGGAAGGTGAAATGGTTGGCGGTGTCGGTGATGTGATACCTCGCCTTGGGCAGGCGTGCGACAAAGTCGCTGCCCTCGGGCCCGACATCCACAGCCTCCCACCGGTCTTCGCCGAGGTTGATTACGAGCGTGGGCATGGTCAGCAAGGCGGCGCTTTCTGCGCCGATGGCATGGGTGAAGCCGGGATCAATTGCGATCGTCGATGTGATCCGTGGGTCGACCGTAGAAACATCCCAGTTTGCTGGCAGATGATCCAGATCGACCCCGCCCTTGGCCAGGAAGATGCATCCGACATCGGTGTCTTGCCGGGCCAGACAGTAGTCCCGGAAAACCAATCGATCAAAGGTGGCGCCCGCCAGCTTAAGCGCCGTAGAGCCGCCCAGCGAAAAACCCATAGCGGTGATCCGACTTTGATCGATGAACGGTCCCAAGTTCGGATCGGCCAAGACCGTATCCAGCGCTGCCGACAAATCCGCCGCACGATCGGTCAGGTGCAAGGACCGTCGGGGGGAACTGTCGCCAGACGTGCTGCCCGGATGGTTGACCGCGATCACTATTGCGCCAGCCAGAGCTAACCGGGACGACAACCAGCCTAGCCCATCCATGTTGCCGCCTGAACCGTGGGAAAACAAAACGACAGGGTGCTGGCCCTCGGCAACGGGTGCGCCGACAAACACGGATGTGCCCACGAAAACGGGGTTTTCGCCGATCACGCTGCGATAGGTCCGCCCACCCGGCGGGTACCAGATTGATCCGGCGACGAGCTGCGATCTGTGCTCTGCCCGGACATCAAACCGGTCAAACCCGGCAATGTCCTCGGCCTCGGCAGGCTGAACCGCGTGACCAAGGGCAATCAGGGCGGCCAGTGTGTACGTTTTCAAGTTCATGATCTTTCTCCGCTTGGACTTGAAGGATGTCCAACGAGGTGGAGAAAATGGCCTTGCCTCGCGTCCTGAAACCGGATTCAGGTCGCGCAGTATCGGTTTTGGGACCAGTCGAGAGGGAAAAGGACGAAGCCCATGCTTGTTTTACCTATCCCGCTCGTGACCGCGCTGATCCTGGGCTACCTGCTGATCCAGTTGCAGCTTCGCGGCGACCGCCCGTTGATCTTTTCGGTGCTTCTGGGGGCGTGCGCTTTGCAAAGCGTTATCATCTCGCTGGTTCAGCATTATGGGCTGGAGTCGTTGCGATTTCTGCAACCCGTCACCGCGTCTGCTCTGCCGCCGCTGGCCTGGGTCACCTTTCAATCCACTGCTGTCCGGCAATTGCAGCCTGCGCAGGATTTACTTCATGCAGCCGTGCCGGCCTTTGCGGCCTTCTGCGTTGTGTTTGCACCTGTCACGCTCGATATCATCGTCCCCGCGATCTTTGGGGTCTACGGGGTCATGCTCCTGCTTGCCGTGCGTTCCGGGCCAGACGGTCTGCCGCGCACCCGTTTGGAAACAGGCAATCTGCCGGGCCTTATCTGGTTCGGTATTGCCTGCGCGCTGCTTCTGTCGACCGTGAGCGATGTTGCCATCGCTGCCGCGCACTGGACCGGGCAGGGGGCTTGGCAACCGTTAATTCTGAGCCTCGCCACAAGCCTTTCCCTCGCTTTGGTCGGCCTGCTCAGCCTATCAAGCACTTTGGACAGTGGAGAACCGGACGATGTGCCGGACGCAAGACAATCCATCGCCGACGCCTCGGCGAATGCCGAGCTCGTGGATCGGCTGGATGTCTTGATGAGACAAGAGCAGCTCTTTCTCGACCCGGATCTTACCTTGACCAGGCTGGCGAAGCGACTTCGGGTGCCTGCAAAGCAATTGTCAGCGGCCATCAATCAGCAGACCGGCGACAACGTTTCTCGGTTGGTCAACAGCTACCGCATCCGACATTCATGCGACCGTCTGCTCGCAGGAGAAAACGTCACAACAGCAATGTTGGAGAGCGGCTTTAACACGAAGTCAAACTTCAATCGGGAGTTTCTGCGGGTCATGGGCGCAGCGCCAAGCGTATGGCTGAATGAGAAAAAATCGATGATCGCTGAGGAGGTTGAGCAGCAGGGGACTTGACCTGTGCTCTGTGACGGTATCGAGTTGGCAAAACCGGAGAGCCACATGCTGTCATCAGGCCGCGTACTTACCATCATCGTTGCAGGCGGCATCATTGTGGGCTCATTGGCGCTGGCCCATGACGGGGTTAAGAATGCCGCTGTCATGGCCCGTATGCACGGTATGAGTGAAATCGCGGAGCAAATGAAGGCCATTGGAAAGATGGCCAAAGGCGAAACAACCTTCGATGCTGCACAGGCCCGTGCCGCGGTCGCCTCCATTGCCGAACATGCGGGCGCGGTGCCCGGCCTGTTCGAGGCCCCTGAAACTGATCCGAAATCCGAAGCTTTGCCCGTGATTTGGGAAAAGTTTGACGATTTCACCGCGAAAGCGCTGGATCTTCAGGTCATTGCCCAAGGGCTTTCGACCTCCATCACCACTGCCGATGATTTGGGGCCAGCCATGAATGACCTAGGGAATAACTGTAAGTCCTGTCACCGGGCCTATCGCAAATAATTCGATGGACGGTTCTGTTCGTCTTGTGCGGTGCTCCTCCCTTCTCCCGCGTGTCCAGCATGACAATGGGACGGTTCTTCGATCGGGGCGCTCTTGCTGGACTGGACAATTTTGAGCCTTCCACATCGACATTGTCCATGTCGCGACCACCGCTGAGATTATGAAGCATGCCGCCACTCTGGATTGGCAGAGCCACCATCGCCAGCGGCGGTCGCCAGACGGAAGGCGGCGACCGCCGCTGTCAGGTTCGAGGCTTCGGCACGAAGTGTCAGCACGGCTTCATTTGTCTCGGTGAAGACAGCCACGTTTTGCTGGGTTTCCGTGTCTAGTTCCGCGGTCGATCTTGCGATCTCCTGAATTCCAGTTGAAGTGTCATTTGAAACCGACACAATCTCGTGCAATTTTTGGGTCGCATCGTCGACGCCGGCCACGATCGTTTTTAAGGCTTCTCCTGAACTGTTCACCAACTCCACCCCGCTTCGGACGTTGCCCGTCGAAGTTTCCACGAGATCTGCGATCTTTTTGGCGGCCACTGACGAGCGTTGGGCGAGGGCTCGAACCTCGGAGGCCACAATAGCAAAGCCTCTTCCTGCGTCGCCGGCACGGGCCGCCTCGACACCCGCATTCAACGCCAAGAGGTTGGTTTGAAAGGCGATTTCGTCGATAACTTGCAAGACCTTGCTGATCTCGTCAGAGGACGATTCGATCTCATTCATCGCGCTGATCGTACGAATGACCACGTCGTTGCCGGTTTTTGCCATCTTCGCGATATCTTCGACGGCAGCGCGTGCTGTCTGCGCGGAATTCTCTGCCGACTGAACAAGGTTGGTCATCTGGTCGAGTTCTGCAGCCGTCTGTTCAAGGCTGGACGCCACCTGATTTGATCGAGCAGAACCGTCTTCTGTCAGGGCGGTAATTTCAGTGGACGTTCCATCGACTTTTTCAGCCGAGACAGTTACATTTTGCAGGGTTTCGGACAGGCTGGCGGCCGTATGGTTCATTGTCTGGGCAATGTCTTCAAAGATGCCCGAAAAATTTCTCGGCATACGGTAGGTCAAGTCGCCGTTCGCGATGTGTCCAAGCGCAACGCGCACTTCCCCGAGCCCGGCATCGGCTATTTCTCCGATGCGGTTCATCCCATCGCAGATCTCACGAAAGATACCGTCCTTGTCATCAACGGTTAGACGTCGGCCGAAATCACCGGCGGCACAGGCCTCCACGACTTCCGCTATTTCTGCGGCGGCACGGCTTTCTCGCTTTTGGCGGGCCTCGGCCTCTGCTTTTGACTTCGCAGCCTGCTCTTCCCGACGCACTGCATCATCCCGCTCTTTTCTGGCTTGCTTCGCTTCCGACTCTCGCTGCCGTTCTGCGGCCTCCTTCGCTTCGGCCTCCGCAGCCCGTGCCACCGCCAGCGTCTCCTGAAAGGCGCTGACTGTCGCCGCTAACTCTCTGATTTCCTGGTGTTCTTTACGGTTCTCGCGGACCCTGACATTGACATCGCCCGACGCCAGGCATTTGAGAATACGCGTCGTTGCTCCGAACAAACCAAAGACACGGTGCTTCAACGAGAAGTAAATGGTGATAAGACCCACGAGCGATATCAAGGCAAAGCTGCAGCTTGCCAGGGCAGTGTAAATCGCTTTTTTTTCAATGCTTTGCCATTCAGAGACGAGAGTGTCACCACTATCTTGCGATAGATCCTCCATCACGCCGAGGGCAGTGTTGGAGAAGACAAAGAAGTCGGGAAAGTTAATGGCGTAGTTGGGAACCTCTCCTGGAGGCGTTGCACGAGAGACATCTTCCAACTCTTTGACAAGGCTTCCATATTGCTGGAAATATACCTCCTCCGCTGCCGCGATATCTTGAGTGATGTTGGACGGTAGGCCGGTGATATTGCGAACACTGTTGCCGAGAGCGTACCAAGCCTCTTCCGCGCGGCCATTGTTCAAAGTGGAGACTGCCAGGTCAGCCTCGCTTATGGTTTCCTGGTTCAAAGTGGCAATCGCAAAATAGGTTCGTGCCCTTCCGCCAAACTCCCGCACTTCCCATGATTTCAGTTGAACCGCTCGCAGTGCTTTTGTGACCGGTGTGCCGACACCTTCGCGGTTTCCCAAGAGTTCTGTTGCATTCTTGAGATTGACGACTTCGCGCTTGAGTTCCAGTGGCAGTTGATAGGAGCGCGCGGGGTCACGGTCGACAATGGGCACTGCCAGCAGGGCGTCGACTTCTTGGCGCAATTCTGCAACCCGTTGCAGGCTGTTCTGGGTTTGGTTGATGTAGTCTTGCCGGGTTGGCAGGCTGGTGACTAACTCAACCTGCCGCAAGGCTTCTGCGAGACCAATGTCGGCAGTGCTGCGTTGCTCTGAAACTATGTCACGAAATTCAGACGGAACAGGCCCGGGAAATGCCAGTGCGACTTGAATCACGCTTCGTTCAAGCGACATCGCTACTGTCGCGCTAACTGCTGTCGTTTCGATTTTTCCGAGTTGGGCCGCCTGGCGCACATCTCTGAGCTCGCGAACAGACTGATATGCCGTGTAGCCGCCCAAGGTCGTCATGAACAACCCAAGGATCACGAAAACAAGCAGGAATGCTGAAGAGAGTCTCACTAGTAATCCTTTGGCGAATCGCACTCGATTAGACCCTAGGACTCGCATCCTTAGATTAGGTTAGCTCCCCATCTTCATCCGCCCGTCCGCCTTTGGCGGCAGCTTTCGGCTTTAGTCTTTCAGGCTTTCTTCGCGCAAGCCGTCGGCCAACAGATTGAGGCCCAAGACGAGGCTCATCAGTGCAAGGGCCGGTGGCACCAGCGGGTGAATGTAGACCGCGATCAATTTGCGTCCGGTATTGATCGTCGATCCCCAGTCGGGGCTTTCAGATTCCAGGCCGAGGCCAAAGAAGCCCAAAGTCCCAAGAAGAATAGTGGTGTAGCCGATGCGCAGGCAGAAATCGACGATCAGCGGGCCCCTTGCATTGGGCAGGATCTCCCACAGCATCGTGTACCAGACGCCTTCACCCCGCGTGTGTGCTGCCGCCACGTAGTCTCGCGTTTTGATATCGAGCACCAATCCGCGAACGATGCGGAACACGGTTGGCGAGTTCACGAAGACAACAGAGACAAAGACGATCAGGAAGTTACCCTGCAGATTGAATAGATCCAGCCAGCTCGGCAGAAAGTTCCAGATCGTGCCCGGCGTCGACAGAAGCGACAAGTAGAGCCATCCGCCGCCGCCGATTACGGCCACCAGGATTGACGTATTTACAGTGGGCTGCGTGTGAAACTTCGAGTGAAACAGGATCGCCAGGAACAGGATCGGAAAGAGGAACAATACCGCTGCCATGTAGATCGGCAGCCCTGTATCGACGATCTCTGGGGTCACCAGAAGGTAGAATAGCAGGATGACCGGGAAGGCGAGGATCAGATTGGCCAGAAACGACAAGACCATGTCCAATGTGCCGCCGAAGAACCCCGCAGGCACGCCCAGGCTGATGCCAACCATAAAGGCAAACATTGTGGCCAGCGGGGCGATCACCATGACCCAGGTGCTGCCATGGACGACCCGGCTAAATACGTCACGGGTCAGGGCATCACCGCCCAAGAGGTACCATTGATATTCGCCTTCCTCCGCGCCGCGCAGCGGCGTGCCGGGCACTTTGTTCTTCATGCCTGATGCGATGTCCAAGGGGCCGTGGGTGGCGATCAGCTCGGCGAAAAGGCCGGTAAAGACCCAGAACAGGACAATGCCAGCCCCAATGGCGCCGATGGGCGAACAGACGACTTTGCCCCAAAGGCCCAGTCTTTTTCGGAAGGCATAGGAAAGACCGAAGGTTAACCCCAGCGCGATCCAAACCGGCAGAAGGCGGGTGGAAAGCGCGCCGATAATGCCTTTCTCCGGGATGCCGGGCACCAGAATGCCGCCGATCAGGTAAGCCAGGATCGCTGCGATGAAGAGATAGAAAGCCCCTTTGGTGGCAATGGAGGCATAGTCTGCAGGACCACGGGCGACAGTCAGCACATTGCCAGAGCCGCCGGTCGTGACGAAGGCCGAGACGGTGATCTGCACCAGCGTGGTTACGATCAGCGCAGCCGTGGCGAGCAGGAGGATTGGGTTCAGGTAGGGGCCTAAAATGCCTGTCCAAGTGAGCGGTTCCATCGCGTGCTCTCCCTCAGCTGACTCGGATCCGTGGGTTCAGAAACACATATCCCACGTCCGAAATAAGTTGCGTGACCAAGACCACGATGACCGCCACGACCGAGAGGCCCAGCAGCAGATTGATGTCGTTATTGCTGGCGGCCAGAACCACCGTCCACCCGAAGCCTTTGTAATTGAACAGAGTCTCAACGATCACCACGCCGTTCAAAAGCCAGGGGAATTGCAGCATGATCACCGTAAACGGGGCGATCAGCGCATTGCGCAGCGCATGTTTCAGGACGATGGCCCGAAAGCTTTGCCCCTTTAGACGTGCGGTGCGGATATATTGGGCGGTCATGACTTCGGTCATGCTCGCGCGGGTCATCCGGGCGATATATCCCATACCGTAAAGCGCGATGGTGATGACCGGCAGCGTGAAGTTTTCGAACGTGATGTTTTCCATCGCCGAGGCGGCGGAGCCCTTGAAGAGCGTCTTGCCTTCGATCCATCCCCATTCGGCAAGGATCGGGGATAGCCCGAATTTCGACGAG
This sequence comes from Pseudomonadota bacterium, assembly GCA_038526275.1. Lineage (GTDB taxonomy): Bacteria > Pseudomonadota > Alphaproteobacteria > Rhodobacterales > Rhodobacteraceae > 188UL27-1. The sequence goes on from JBCBGY010000007.1 coordinate 20,959, forward strand.
GCCAGGAAGGCGATGAAGATCACGCCGGACACATATTCCGGCGTGGCAGTCGAAGCGATGGAGAAGGTGGAAAGAGAGCGGTCTGTGCCGGATCCCTCCCGCATGCCAGACAGGACGCCCACGACCAGGGCCATGGGCACCATGACGACCATCACCCAAAGCATTAACCAGCCTGTCAGGGCCAGCCGCCGCAAAGTGAGTTCAAGAACAGGTTCGCCTGCAACCGTCGACATGCCCCAGTTGCCCTGGAGCACGCCGCAGAAGCGCGGCGCATCTTCCCGCGTGCCACCCGGCGCAATGCAGCGCCCGGTTACAGTTCCATCATCGTTTTCGTGGATGAAGCCCGGCGCGACACCAAGCCATTGGCCATATTTGATGAACAGGGGTTCGGAATGTCCGTTCCGTTCCAGCCAACTGGCGACCTGTTCGTCGGTCATCCGTTGGTTGCCTTCGGATTTCGCGAGTTTTTCCAGGTTCGGTGACAGGTTGGTCAGGAAGAAGACAATGAACGTCAAGCAAAGGGCTGTCAGCAGCATAATGCCCACGCGACGGAACAGGAATTGGACCATGGAACTCCCTGAAGTTTTTCGATTTTCGGGCAGAGTGCGCGCCTGACGTGGCGCGGTGGGGCCGCCAGGCGGCGACCCCGTGTGGCGTCACTTAGGCGGCAAAGCCAAGCTTGTGGATGTGGATTTCGAAGCTTGGATGCATTTCCGCGCCAACAATGCCCGACTTGTAGTGGCGGTAGAGTGACTGCCAGTAGGGCTGAATGATCACCCCTTCATCCTGCATGATGAACTGGATCTTCGCCATCACTTCGCGCCGCTTGTCCGCATCTGCGATGGAGGAGGCTTCGGCCAGCAGTGCGTCGAACTCCGCGTTGGCAAAGCCAGATTCGTTCCATGGGACACCGGATTTATAGGCCAGCGCCAAAACCTGCACGCCAAGTGGCCGCTGGTTCCAGTTGGTCGAACTGAACGGATATTTCGCCCAGTCGTTCCAGAACGTATTGCCCGGCAGGATCGACCGGTTCACCTTGAAACCGGCATCACGCAGCTGTGCGGCGACGGCATCTGTGGTGTTCTTACGCCAGTCGTCATCGATGGAGACCAACTCATGCTCGTAGTCGAGCATACCAGCTTCTTCCATCAGTGCCTTTGCGGCCTCCGGGTCGAACTTGACGGCTTCGATTTCGGCATATTCCGGGTGCAGTGGCGAGACATGGTGGTTTTCAGCCACCGTACCGTTGTCGTTAAAGCCAAGCTCCAGACAAACGGCATTGTCGACAGCCATGGCCAAGGCTTGGCGGACCCGCTTATCAGCGTAGGGCGCTTTGCCGTCCACTTCAGCCTGTTGGTTCGTCCGGATGACAATAGTGTTCGCGGTAGACACTTCGGACCGTTCCCAGCCGTCATATGTGTCGAAAATATCAACGAACTCGCCGTCCATCCGATAGGTCAGATCGAATTCGTCAGCCTCGGCACCGGCTGCGATCGCCGCATAGTCCGTGCCAAAATCGACATACTCAACGCGATCGAGATAGGCGCCGTTGCCTTCGTCCCACCAAGTGTGATCGGCGTTACGCACGACCACACCTTTGACACCAACTTCCAGGCTTTCAGGCAGGTAAGGGCCGGTACCAACAGGATTGGTGAGCATCGTATCCGCCGTGAAGGAGGAATGGACAATCGCTGCAGGATAGTCGGCCATGCCGGGAATCAAGGTGATGTCTGGGCGCGACGGACGCAAGACGACGGTGTGGGTGCCCACGGCTTCGATCGCGCCTTCCCGGGCCTGACCGCTATCCGCATCAACCAGCGAATCCATCCGGGAGGCCATGGAATTGCCTTCCAGCGTCGTGTCGCACCAGCCGGTGATGTTGCGAACCACATCCTCGGCGGTGAAGTCGTCACCATTGTTCCACTTCACGCCTTGGCGCACGTTCAATGTGATCTCGGTGGCGTCGTCGTTGACTTCCCAGCTTTCGACCAGACGTCCTTCGAAGGAGCCATCCACATTGATCTGAACGAGATATTCCAGCCAACCGCGCGTAAAGTTGGCGATTTGCGACCAGTCATAGGTGCGTGGGTCCTTTAGTTCCCGCACTTCGGTCTGCACACGCAGCGTGCCGCCGGTCGTGGCATGGCCCGCGGCTTCGACCGGTTGCGTTGCCCCGATCAGGGCATAGGCGGTTGGCGTTGCAACGCCTAACGCTGTGGCGCGTGTCAGAAACTCCCGCCGACCCAGAAGGCCAGCTTTGTGCTCCTTGGCATACATGAGCGCCGCCGGATGGGCGGAAGTTCCTGTCAAATCGCTACGGCTCATTACGTTCTCCCGTTGATATGTGTGGATGGCTGCGCTCGGCCCCGTTTGTTCGGGCTCGTCCAGCGCAATGGCTTACGGCCAGGTTGTTGATTTCCCCAATTCTCACTCCCTGTCGCAATTCGGCACAGGAAAGGGAGTGCAGTCAACGGCCTAGCCGAAGTATTGGCCTGTTTGCGACATTTTTTATGTCGGAAAACGACACAAGTTTCGAGGCCCGCCCAGAAAAAACTCCATTAACGCTGCGTAAATGGCGGATAGGAGACGCAAGACGAGCGCCTGTCGGGCTAGCGTAGGGGCTGCAGGCGGAACTCTGATGGGGTCAAACCGGTCCGTGCCCGGAAGGCTCGGGTGAAATAGGCCGAACTGTTGAAGCCCAGCACCTCTGCCACCCGGCGCACGGGCAGCTTGGTCTCGATTAGCAGCCGCCGTGCCTCAAATGTGATCCGGTCGGCCAGAATCTCCGAAGCCGGTCGGCCACAGGTTTCCCGGCAGACCCGACTCAGATGAGTGGGTGTGACGCCCAATGCCTCGGCATAGTCGCTGATATTCTGGCCCGTGAACAGTTGGTCTTCGACAAGCGCCGTAAAGCGGGCGGCGAGGTTCACCGCGCTTTGTGGGGCTATTCGTACCGGATTGGGCTGAGTCTGCTGCCGCTCCAACCAAACGGACAAAAGCCCGCAATAATGCATCAGGGCCTTGTCCCGCGCCAATCGGTCAGCATTCTGTTCGCGCGTGATCGTCTCAATCAAGGCGTTGAGTTCGGCCTGCTCCATCACATCACGAATGCGGAAATGCAGGGTCTGATCCGGCAGATCTTGGCCCGTCCCGAAATAGATTGCTGTGCCGAAAAGCTGCGAGATGCTTTCGAACCCATGCATCGTGCGGGGCGGCAGGAAAATGGCATTGTGAGCCCCAAAACCGCTGGTCGTGCCCGCAATGGTGATCCGGCCCTGGCCCCGGGTGAGCCACATCATAATGGGCATGCGATAGCTGCGCATGGCCGTTGCCCGCCAACGGCCACCGGATGTCAGGTGCTGAATGGGCACCAGACGAAGGCTTTCATTGGGCGGGTCAGGGATGACCTGACGAAGGGGATGTGACTGCTCCATGCCCAAATGACGGCCCGGAATCACGTTTCGAATCAAGCCTCTTTTGGGGAAACCGGCAGATTCGAGCCTGTCGCCAAAAAGACTGTGGCGGTTGCGTCAACCTAGTGTTTCTGCTGCCACGGGTCGCCATTTTTTCATTCTGGACCGGAACCAGGTGCGTTGACGCTTCGCATATTGGCGCGTGGCCAGTGTTGCAGCGCTTTGAGCCGTCTCCAGATCCATTTCTCCGCGCAAATGGGCGATCAATTCGGCGGCACCGATGGCTTTGGCCGAAGGTTGGGCCGGATCCCAGTGTGCCAAATTTGCACGGGCTTCTTCCAGCGCGCCGAGTTCCAGCATCTGTTCGAATCGCTGCGCGATTCTCTTGCCGAGCCAGTCCTTGTCAGCCGTCACCAAGAAAGGCTGTGCCCGATGCAAGGGCAGGGCGGCGGGGCCCGTATCGTCCTGCCAGTCCGCCAGCGGACGCCCCGTGGCCCGCAAAACCTCCCAGGCGCGCTGCACCCTGGCGCGATTGGCCGTATCGATCCGGCTGCGGGTGCGGGCATCGAGTTCTGACAATAAAACGGGCAGGGGGCGTTCATCTCCAGCGCACCGAACGTCAGCCGGCACCGGCGGGATCTCTGCCAATCCATCCGTGAGGGCCGCGAAGTTCAGTCCTGTGCCGCCGACGATAATCGGAAGTTGCTCAGACAGCAGGGGTTTGACTTCACGCAGCCATTCCCCGGTGGAATAGGCGTGATCACCGTCAACATGACCGTAAAGGCGATGGGGCGCCGTGGTTTCATCAAAAGAGCTGGGCCGTGCTGTTAGCACCCGCCAGTTGCCGAAAACCTGCAACGCGTCGGCATTGATAATGACACCGTCCAACATTTCTGCCAGTCGCAGGGCCAGTGCGGACTTGCCGCTGGCTGTCGGTCCGGCGATCAGAACTGGGCGTTCCCGGTCAAGATGGGACAGATCCACGGTTGCTCCCCATTGAACCCCGGTGGCTTTTCAGACATGGGTGGCGCACCGCCAGACACCAATACGAAAGGGCAGGATATGCTTGACGAGGGCCACGATCAACCGAAGCCGTCCTACAGCCGTGTCTTGCTAAAGATATCGGGTGAGGCCCTGATGGGGGATCAGGGTTACGGCCTGCATCCCCCGACCGTTGAACGCATCGCGAAAGAGGTCCAGTCGGTCCACGCACTCGGTGTCGAGATCTGCATGGTCATCGGCGGGGGCAATATCTTCCGGGGCCTGCAGGGCAGCGCGCAAGGGATGGAGCGGACAACAGCAGATTATATGGGGATGCTTGGCACGGTGATGAACGCGCTGGCCATGCAATCTTCACTGGAAAGCCTTGGCATCTTTACCCGGGTCATCAGTGCTATACCGATGGATCAGGTGTGCGAACCCTACATTCGCCGCCGCGCCGTGCGGCACCTGGAAAAAAGCCGGGTCTGCATTTTCGCCGCGGGCACGGGAAACCCGTACTTCACCACAGACACTGCCGCGACCCTGCGAGCAAATGAAATGGCCTGCGAAGCGATCTTTAAAGGCACCAAGGTTGACGGGGTCTATGACAAAGACCCGATGAAACATGATGATGCCGTCCGGTACGATACGGTCAGCTACAATGACTGCCTGTCGAAAAACCTGAAGGTCATGGATGCCAGCGCCATTGCCCTGGCGCGCGACAATAACCTTCCGATCATCGTCTTTTCTCTGGATGAACCCGGTGGTTTCCGGGGCATTTTGGCTGGCAAGGGCACCTACACCCGGGTGCACGGCTGACGAAGCTGCGGCTATACAAGGTTAACGGGCTGGCTTAAAGACACCGGACAAGCTCGGGGCAGCCGGGCGGATAGACGGAGGTGATCGCCATGGCAGAAGAAGAGTTTGAGCTGGATCTGGACGATCTGGAGCGCCGGATGGACGGCGCGATGGGCGCGCTGAAGACCGAATTCGCATCCTTGCGCACCGGGCGCGCCAGTGCCTCTATGCTCGATCCGGTGATGGTTGATGCCTACGGAACAGCCACGCCGATCAACCAGGTGGGTACGGTAAATGTGCCAGAGCCACGTATGGTTACGATTAATGTGTGGGACAAAAGCCTGGTCCAAAAGGTGGAAAAAGCGATCCGGGAAAGTGGTTTGGGGATCAATCCTCAGCTTAACGGCACGATCATAATGCTGCCAATTCCGGAACTGAACGAAGAACGTCGCCGGGAATTGACCAAAGTGGCCGCGCAATATGCGGAAAATGCCCGGATTGCGGTGCGCAATGTCCGCCGTGACGGCATGGACCAGATCAAGAAGGCGAAGGACGGCATGTCCGACGATGATCAGAAATTCTGGGAAAGCTCGGTGCAGGAGCTGACGGATCAGTTCGTGGGCGCGGTGGATACAGCGCTGGAAACGAAACAGTCCGAAATCATGCAGGTCTGAAAGTTCGGGCGGGGGGCTTGGCCCCCGCGCCGGAACGGATGTCTAATTTGCCATCTTTTCCTGAACGCACCGGGCCACTTCGACCTTTTGCGCCTCCGATATTTGCGTCGCGGGATCCCAGGTGAGCGTACTGGTTGTCCGGCTGGTCTCAATACGCTGAAACTTGATCGGCCCTTGGACGCCGACTTCTTGAGCGCACCGAACAGTGGCAAAGTTCTCGTCTCGTATCGCGCGTCCGGTGCCGCAAGACGCCAAAGTGATGGCGACCAACCCCAGGCAGATTGCATTCTTATACATATGGTGCTGTTCCATTGATTTGATACGCGGGCCGCTTGAGCGGTAAATTTGGCGCAAAAGGGGCTGCCTCATGGAAATTCCATGGGGTGCGGCTGCCCAATCATGGCCATCCAGCCGCAGATATGAGCTTTCCATGATTTTTTACCTGCATTCTGATGAATGCGCATCCCAGTGCTGGCCATTGAGTGCAGAGGGCGTTACATCGGGCGAAGTTCGAGTGAGGTTTTCTTAGTAATTTGAGACTGTGAGATAGCAATGGCTGCCAAAGACATCCGACCAGACGATTTTGAGTTTCGGCCAGGCCCGAACCACGTTGCCATAATTATGGATGGCAATGGCCGGTGGGCTACGTCCCGCGGGCGCCCCCGGCTCGTGGGCCACCAGCATGGGGCGCGGCGAGTCCGCGAAATCGTCGAGGCCTGCCCCAGATTGGGCGTGGAATATCTGACGATCTTCGCCTTTTCGACCGAAAACTGGAAGCGCACCCAGGTTGAGGTTTCGGGCCTCATGACGCTCTTCAAGCGCTACATCAAACGCGAGGCTCAACGTCTTCTTCAAAGCGGCGTGCGCGTGCGCTTCATAGGCGACCGGGTTCGCCTGGACAGCGCACTGGTCCAGATGATGGACGATCTGGAGGCGCTGACGGCAGGCAACAAGCTGGTCAATCTAACAATCGCCCTGAACTATGGTGGTCGCGACGAGGTCACCCGGGCGACCCAGCGGATGGCCGCAGAAGTTTCCGCCGGTCGTCTGAAGGCCGAAGACGTCGATGCGTCGACCCTGGCAAGCTATCTGGACACCTGCATGCTGCCCGACCCGGATCTGGTGATCCGCACCAGTGGCGAGGCCCGGATCAGCAACTTCCTTCTGTGGCAGTCAGCCTATGCGGAATACGAATTCATCGATACGCTCTGGCCGGACTTCACGGACGAACATTTCCAACAGATCCTGAACAGCTATAGCGCGCGGGATCGCCGGTTCGGGGCTGTGCGTGCCTGAGGCAACCAGCCGATGGCATGATCTTTCTGACCGTGTGATCTGGGGGGTCGCCATGGTGCTGGTGGGCATCATCGCGATCCGACTGGGTGGCCTTTGGTTCAAGATGCTGGTGGTCTTCGTCACAGGCGTCATGGTCTGGGAAATGGCCCGCATGATCCGCGGGGACGAAACGCCCCTTGCGATGTTGCTGGCCGCGCTGACCGCCAGTGTCCTGTCGGGCCTACTTGAAACCGGCGGCGGGCCTTACCTGATCCTGCTGCTTGTGCCCGCAATCCTAGGCGCGTTGGGGTTGCAGCGGGAGCGCATCACCTTCTTTCTGTTCGCCCTGGCCATCGTCACGGCGGGTTGGGGCCTTGTAACTTTTCGGGACGTCTATGGCGGCACCTGGCTTTTCTGGCTGGTGATCGTGGTCGTGGTGACCGATGTTGCCGGCTATTTCGCGGGGCGCATCATCGGCGGGCCCAAATTCTGGCCGCAGGTCAGCCCGAAGAAAACCTGGTCTGGTGTGGTTGCCGGGTGGATCGGAGCTGCTCTCGTCGGGCTGCTGTTTCTTTCTTTCACCAATGCCGGTCGGGATCTGATATGGATCTCCATGGTCCTCAGTTTTTCGTCGCAGATGGGGGATATGGCCGAAAGCGCGTTGAAACGGCGGTTGGGCGTGAAAGACAGCTCTGACCTTATTCCCGGGCATGGCGGGTTGTTCGACCGTTTCGACGGCCTGCTCGGCGCGGCACTTTTCATGCTGCTGACCGCGCTGGTGGTCGATGTGCCCGAGGTGCGCCTGTGAGACGGGTAACAATCCTTGGATCCACGGGTTCGATCGGGGTCAACACAGTCGATCTGATTGGTCGCGATCTGGATCGCTATCATGTCGTGGCGTTGACGGGCGGTCGAAATGTCCGCCGCTTGGCGGAACAAGCCCTGACGCTGAATGCCGAACTGGCGGTCACATGCTATCCGGACTGCTACGATGATCTGAAAAATTTGCTGGCCGGGTGCGGGATTGAGGTTGCCGCTGGTCCCGCGGCCGTTATCGAAGCTGCCGAGCGACCGGTGGATTGGATAATGTCTGCCATTGTCGGCGCGGCGGGATTGCCGCCTGGCCTTGCGGCGCTGAAGCATGGCACGACGCTGGCTTTGGCGAATAAGGAAAGCCTGGTGACAGCGGGGCCCCTGCTGATGGCAACGGCGCGGGCGCACGGTGCCACCATCCTGCCTGTCGACAGCGAGCATTCAGCCGTGTTTCAGGCGCTGGCGGGCGAAGATATCAAAGCTGTCGAGCGCGTCATCATCACCGCGTCGGGCGGCGCCTTTCGCGACTGGCCCATAGATCGGCTGGCAGATGCTACTCCGGCCCAAGCTGCAACTCATCCGAATTGGGACATGGGTCAACGGATCACGATCGACTCCGCATCTATGTTCAATAAATCCCTTGAGCTTATTGAAACCAAGGAATTTTTTGGCATTTCACCCAAGAAGATCGAGGTGGTTGTTCATCCGGAATCGATGATCCACGCCCTGGTCGGGTTCTGCGATGGGGCATTGATGGCGCATATCGGCCCGCCCGATATGCGACATGCCATTGGCTACGCCTTGAACTGGCCCGACCGTCGTCATTTGCCGGTCGAGAGACTGGATTTGGCCAAGGTGGCAAAACTGAGCTTTCGGGCTCCTGACGAGGTGCGTTGGCCCGCGCTCGGCCTTGCGCGACGGGTGATGGAGCGAGGCGGGCTTTCAGGCGCCGTTTTCAACGCGGCCAAGGAAGTGGCGTTAGACGGATTCATCGACCAACAGATCCGATTTACGGAAATGGCGCCCGTCGTCGGCCACGTTCTAGACATGTTAGAAGCAGAGAACGCTCTTCATTGTGACACACTTAACCTTGATAGGGTACTTGAGGCGGACCAAGTAGCACGGTCTAAGGCAACCGAAGCTATCAAGAAACGACAAGGGGCACATTGACATGGACATTGCCGGGTTAACTGCGGCATTTGGCGGTTTCTTTTGGGTGATCGCTGCGTTCGTGATTGCGCTCAGCATCATCGTCGCTGTGCACGAATACGGCCACTACATTGTTGGCCGATGGTGTGGGATCCATGCCGAGGTGTTTTCCTTAGGCTTCGGGCCCGTGATCTGGTCGCGCTACGACAAACGCGGAACCAAATGGCAGATCTCGCTGCTGCCCCTGGGCGGGTTCGTGAAGTTTCTGGGCGACGCCGATGCGGCCAGCGGCAAAGACGGCGATGCTATGGAAAACATGGACGAAAGCTCCCGGCGCCGTACCATGCATGGTGCCCCCCTTTGGGCGCGCTCGGCCACCGTGGCGGCTGGCCCTGTCTTCAATTTCATCATGTCGATCTTCGTTTTTGCGCTGCTCTTGTTGGTTAACGGTGTGGCCAAGGAACCTTTCACGGTCGGTTCAGTCATTCCACTGCCCGAAGGATCCGAGTTCTTGCAAACCGGCGACGAAATCACCGGCCTGAACGGCGTACCGATTGCCACTTATGAAGACTTCATCCTTGCCGCGCGCGACCTGTCGGACGAAGACGGAACGCAGTACACCATTTTGCGGGACGGACAGGAACAAACGCTGACCGGCCCGCACCCTTATCCGCCATATGCGGCGGGCATTCATCCGATCTCTGCTGCCCAGGATGCCGGACTTGAAAAAGGCGATGTGATAACGAAAATCGACGGCGACCCCGTGCTGGCCTTCACGCGCATGCAAGAGATCGTCCGCGGTTCTGGTGGTGATCCTCTTCTGCTGGAAGTCTGGCGGAACGGCGAATTGTTCGAGTTCACGTTGAAACCCCGCCGGAGTGACCAACCCACGGAGAACGGGTTCGAGACACTGTGGCTGATCGGAATGTATGGGGCTCCCTTTATCACACCGGCCAATGAGATGCCGGGACCTTTCCAGACGATCACCTACGGCGTAGAGCGGACGGTCGGCGTTGTGACCAATTCGCTGTCAGGGCTTTATCACCTGATCCAAGGCGCAATCTCGACCTGCAACCTTAGTGGGCCGATCACGATCGCAAAAACGTCGGGCGCGACGGCCAGTCAGGGCATGATCGAGTTCATTAGCTTCATTGCAATTCTTTCCACGGCGGTTGGGCTCATGAACCTGTTCCCCATACCGGTTCTGGATGGTGGCCACCTGGTCTTTCATGCTTACGAGGCCGTCTTCCGCCGCCCGCCGCCTGATGGCGCCTTGCGGGTCTTGATGGGGGCTGGCCTGTTCCTGCTTCTGTCGTTGATGGGCTTTGCGCTGTTAAACGACATATTCTGCCACAACTGAGCCGGCGGAACGCCGCTCCGGACCATTCAACCGCAGCGTGCCGCCCCAATTTCGTCACATTGAGTTGTTACCGCTCACACATCGGAATTAGGGTGTTTGCCATGAGAACCTTAACATCAGGCTACAACAGTTTGCGTCTTCTGTTCTCATTGAACTCAGATCGGCTGCTCTATACGGCAACGATCCTAACAGCCTTGATGGGCGGCGCCTTTGTCGGATCGCTGGTCACCCAATAAATCGATGCCAATCGGCCCCGTAGGCTTTTGACACTGCTCACTTTTCCCGGTAACACTGTCTTAATAAATAAACGGCGGTTTAGGGGCAGTCGGAATGGTGGGCTTAACACGCAACCGAACGCTACTGTTGAAACAAGCAGGGTGGGTCATCGGTGTTATTTTCCTTTGTGCGTCAATAGGTTTCGTTCCGACGCTGGCACGAACCCAAACTTTTTCATTCTCGAATGTTGAAGTGCAAGGGAATGAACGGGTCGACGCGGCGACCATTCTGACGCAAGCCGGAATCGAGCGCGGTCAACCTGTCTCTGCGGCGCAATTGAATGCGGCGCTGCAAAATATCCAAAATAGTGGCCTCTTTGAAACAGTAGAGATCATACCGCGTGGCAATACGCTGGTGATCACTGTCGAAGAATTCCCGACGATCAATCGGATCGCATTTGAAGGCAATCGGCGCCTGAATGATGAAATTCTGTCGTCCATCATCAGTTCGACATCGCGCCGTGTCTACAGCCCAAGCCAAGCCGAAGCCGATGCTGATGCCATCACGGATGCCTACCGTGAAGGTGGTCGCCTTGCCGCTACGGTTGTGCCGAAGATCATCCGTCGCAGCGACAACCGGGTCGATCTGGTGTTCGAAATTACCGAAGGCCGGGTCGTGGAAATCGAACGGATTTCCTTCGTCGGCAATCGCAACTTCACGGACCGACGGCTGCGCCGCGTTCTGGAAACCAAGCAGGCTGGCATTTTCCGCCAGATTGTGCGGAGCGACACGCTAATCGAAGACCGGATCGAATTCGACAAGCAGGTTTTGCGCGACTTTTATCTCAGCCGGGGCCACATCGACTTTGAAACGCTGTCTGTGACATCGGAGCTGAACCGGAACCGCAGCGGATTTGTCGTGACGTTCGATGTGCGCGAAGGTCAGCAATTTCGCTTCGGTGAAACGACCGTGACCAGTGACATCGATACGATTGACCCCGAGGCCTATGCCGAGGAAATTCGGGTGCGCAGCGGGTCTGTCTATAATCCCGCAATCGTGGAAAACGCGATTGCTCGGCTGGAACGGGTGGCCGTACGGGAAGGCGAAAATTTCGTGCGGGTCGAGCCGCGCATCAACCGCAATGATCGCGATCTGACACTGGATGTGGAATTCAATCTGAGCCGGGGGCCGCGGGTTTTTGTTGAACGGATCGACATTGAAGGCAATACGACAACCTTGGACCGGGTGGTGCGGCGTCAGTTCGACGTCGTGGAGGGAGATCCGTTTAATCCGCGTGAGATCCGGGAAAGCGCGTCCCGCATTCGGGCCCTTGGCTTCTTTGAGAATGCAGAAGTTGAGGCCCGTGAGGGCAGCGCACCAGATCGGGTCATCGTAGACGTTGACGTCGAAGAGGCGCCCACCGGTTCTCTGGGCTTCGGCGCAAGCTTTGGCAGCGACGATGGGTTCGGCCTGACATTCTCCTTCTCGGAGACCAACTTCCTTGGCCGCGGGCAACAACTGACCCTGGAATTTAACACCACCGAAGATGCCGAAACCTTCAATCTGGGGTTTGTTGAGCCTTCCTTCCTTGGCCGGGATGTCGCTTTCACGTTCAACGCCCTTTATCGGCAGACGGTGAACGACAATTCCCGCTTCAGCACCCGGCGCGGTGAGATCACCCCCGGCTTCCAGTTCCCGCTGAACGAGCGGTCGCGACTTGGCGTGCGGGCCGGTATACAAAGCCGCGAGCTTTTTGATGTGGATACCGGCGATGATCTGGATCCGCAGGAAGATACGGGGTCGTCCTTTATTCTTCGCGAGGAAGAAGGCAGCCGTACCTCGGGCCTGCTGGGATATTCTTACACGTATGACAGCCGGAATACCGGCCTTAACCCAAATGCGGGCCTTCTCTTCCGCTTCAACCAGGATTTCGGCTTCGGCGATGATTTCAGCTATATCCGCACGACAGCGTTGGCATCGGCGGAAACGAAAGTCCTTAATGACGAAGTGACCCTGCGCGCTGAGTTCGAAGGCGGCGCGATCAACTTCCAATCGGGGAGTTCGACGGTCTTGGATCGTTTCACGCTCAACAACCGGATCCGAGGTTTTGAGGCCAATGGTACGGGCCCACGCGATCTGAATGTCACGAACGAAGATGCACTGGGCGGTAACATGTTTGCCGTGTTGCGCCTGGAAGCCGATTTCCCCCTGGGTTTGCCAGAGGAATACGGGATCTCTGGCGGTGTGTTCTATGATGCGGGTTCAGTCTGGAGCCTGGACAACACCAATGGCGGTCCCGCCGGGCTTGATCCGGTGGACGATGATTTCGCCCTGCGCCAGTCGATCGGGGTGTCGATCTTCTGGGATACGCCGCTCGGGCCGCTGCGGTTCAATTTCTCGGAAGTGCTGTCGAAGGAAGAGGGCGACGAGGAACGGCCGTTTGACCTGACGGTGTCGACGCGCTTCTGATGCGGTGGGCGGTGGCGTGCCTTGCCCCGCTGGGCTTGGCATCTGCGCTGCAGGGCCAGGGGGCCTTGGGGCCCTCTGCCGATTTGCCACTCCAGTTGGGCGAAACGGTGGGCATTCCGCAGAGCCCCATTCTGACGATCGACCAGGATCGCTTGTTCTCGCTGTCCGATTTCGGGCGCCGCGTTCAGGCTGATTTGTTGGAAGCGTCACGGGAGCTTGCAGAGGAAAATCGCGCAATCGAAAATGAATTGGCCGCGGAAGAACTGCAGCTAACGGAGCAACGCAAGACATTGGAACCAGAGCAGTTTCGTGCTTTGGCGGATGCGTTCGATGAAAAGGTCACAGAGCTCCGTCGCCAACAGGATGGCAAGACGATGGCGCTTCAGCGTCAAAGAGATCAGGCCCGTGCTGACTTCATAAACACTGCTCTGCCTGTTTTGACCGAGATCGTGGAAGAAGCCGGCGCGGTGGCCATCATTGACAAGAATTCTGTGTTTCTCACCGTTAACAAGATCGACATAACGGATAGTGCCATCGAACGTTTGAACAGGGTCGTTGGGGACGGCGCTTCAGAGCAGCAAGAAAACGCTCCGTCCACTCCACCGCTGGTAGACGATGGGACAACAAACGAGTAAGCGCTCCGGATCAAACGCGGTTTCGCGTTTGGGGAGGGCAATCACAGGTAAAGGCAGTATGTCAGACGACCAAAAACCGCAGACCGCGGATATCGCGATGATCCAGCGGCTTATTCCGCACCGCTATCCATTTTTGTTGATCGACGAAGTGCGGGATATTGTGCCGGATACCAGCGCTGTCGGGATCAAGAATGTCACGATGAACGAACCGCATTTTCAGGGCCACTTTCCTGGCGTTCCCATTATGCCGGGCGTGATGATCGTGGAAGCAATGGCGCAGACAGCCGGTGTTCTGTCGGGGATCAGTCAGGATCTGGTCGACAAGGAAATGCTGTTCTACTTCATGGGCATCGACAAGGCCAAGTTCCGGCGAAAGGTGGTGCCGGGCGATGTATTGGAGCTTCATGTGACGGTCACGCGCAGCGGGTCGAAGATCTGGAAGTTTGAAGGCAAGGCGAAAGTGGGCGAAGAGCCTGCGGCGGAGGCTTCTTTCACGGCGATGATGGATTTGGGCAGGGTCGCGGAATGACAATCGACGCCAGTGCCGACATTCATCCAAGCGCTGTCATTGAAGATGGCGCGCGCATAGGGCCCGACGTGCAGGTCGGGCCATTCAGTGTGATTGGATCGGATGTGGTGCTGGATCGGGGTGTGCGGATCAAATCCCACGCAGTCGTCACGGGCCAGACGGAGATCGGTGAGGAGACGGTAATTTTTCCGTTCTCGGTGATTGGAGAGATTCCCCAGGACATGAAGTTCAAGGGTGAGACCAGTCAGTTGAAAATCGGCGCCCGGAACAGGATCCGGGAGCATGTCACCATCAATACCGGCACGGCGGGTGGGGGTGGCGTGACCCGCATTGGGGATGACGGCTTGTTCATGGCAGGCTGCCACGTGGCACATGATGCCCAGATTGGGAACAAGGTAATCCTGGTCAATTGCGCTGCGGTCGCGGGGCACTGCGTGTTGGAAGATGAAGTGATCGTTGGTGGTTTGTCCGGCATACATCAGTGGGTTCGGATCGGGCGCGGGGCGATCATCGGGGCAGTGACCATGGTGACGAATGATGTGATCCCCCATGGCTTGGTGCAGTCGCCGCGCGGTAAGCTGGACGGCTTGAACCTTGTTGGGTTGAAGCGGCGGGGCGTCGCACGGGTGGATATCACGGCGCTTCGCGCGGCCTATCAGATGCTGGCACAGGGCGAGGGGGCCTTTCAGGACCGCGCCCGCCGACTGGGAGATGAGACCACCAGTGACTATGTCCGCGAGATTGTGGACTTTGTGCTTGGCGCCAGCGACCGCAGCTACTTAACGCCGGGGTGATCCATGCTGACCTTGGTGGCCGGAGCCGGTCGTCTTCCGGAACGGGTGGTTGCGTCGGCACGGGGCAGTGGCGTTAAGATCTATGCCTTGGAGGATGTTCCGCTGATTGCCGATTTGGCGGTGGAGGCGCGGCGCTTTCGGCTGGAGCATTTGGCGACGGTTCTGGAAGAGATGCGGACCATTGGCGGGCGGGACATTTGTTTTGCTGGGTCTGTCGCGCGCCCCCAGATTGATCCTTCGCAGGTGGATGCGGCGACAGGGCCGATGATGGAACAGATCCTGGCGGCACTGTCGCAAGGTGACGATGCGGCACTGCGGGTGCTTTTGGGTTTCTTCGAGAAAGCCGGAATGCGGGTGCTGGGAGCCCATGAAGTGGTGCCGGAATTGGTGATGGCGGAAGGGGTGCCGACGGTTGCGCGGCCCGACCATCGGGATGGTGTGAATGCCGCCCGTGCCGCAGCGATTGTTCGGGCATTGGGTCAAGTGGATGTGGGGCAGGCCTGCATCGTGGCCGACGGACAGGCATTGGCGGTGGAGGCCTTGCCTGGGACCAATTGGATGTTGGCATCTTTGGGGGCAGGGATGGCCCCGGCGCCTTCGGCGACCGCGCCCACCCAATCTGCCCTTCAAGGGCTGCTGCCCCGGGCGTTGCTGTATAAGGCCCCGAAGCCTGATCAAGACCGCAGAGTCGATTTGCCGACCATTGGACTGGACACGGTCGAGCAGGCCGCTGCGTTGGGCTTGCGCGGGTTGGTCATCGCCGCAGGAGAAGTGATTGTTCTGGACCAGGAGGATGTGATTGCAGCATGCGACCGGGCCGGCCTGTTCCTTTGGGTTCGAAAGCCCGCCCCGTGAAGCTGTTTCTGACCGCGGGCGAGCCCTCTGGCGATCGCTTGGGCTGTGCCTTGATCGCGGGGTTGAAGACGACGGTTCCAGATTTGGAAATTCGGGGCATCGGTGGCCCTGAGATGCTGGCGCAAGGTTTGCAAAGCCTGTTCCCGATGGAAGAGCTTTCCGTCATGGGCCTGGCCGAGATCTTGCCGAAGTATTTTCATCTCAAGCGGCGCATTGCGCAGACCGCCAAAGCCGCTATGGACTGGGCGCCCGACGCCGTTATCACCATCGACAGTCCGGACTTTTCCCTGCGGGTCGCGAAGATCCTCAAGGACAAAAGGCCGGATTTGATGACGATCCATTATGTCGCCCCAACGGTTTGGGCTTGGCGGCCAAAGCGCACCGAAAAGATGGCCCGCGTGATTGACCACGTTTTGGCGCTGTTCCCGTTCGAGCCGCCCCTGATGCAAGCGGGCGGGATGGGCTGTGACTTCGTCGGTCATCCGGTGGTGGCAGAGCCACAGGCGCGCGTTTCAGACAGTCGGGCCTTTCGAGCAGAGTTTGGGGAAGGCCCCCTTTTGCTCGCGTTGCCGGGATCCCGCAAAGGGGAGGTTGCACGACTGTCGTCTGTCTTTTCCGAAGCATTGCGGCGGGTGCAAAACGACCGCCCGGGATTGCGGGTTGTTGTTCCAACCGTTCCCGCGCTGGTCCAACAGGTCAGCGAGATGGTGGCGGATTGGCCGGGCGATCCGGTCGTCATCGGACCCGACGCGCCAGACCGAAAGCGGGCCGCATTTGCCGCGGCTGATGTGGCCTTGGCGGCGTCGGGCACGGTTTCGCTGGAACTTGCGGCGGCAGAAACCCCCATGGTCATCGCCTATGACATGAACTGGCTCAGCCGTCAGATCATTTCCAGAATGCTGTTGGTTGATACCGTGACGCTCGTCAATCTGGTCTCGGACACCCGCGCTGTGCCGGAGTTCATTGGGGCCAACTGTCAACCTGGCCCGATTGCGTCTGCTTTGATGGAAACTCTCGACACTCCCCAGGCCCAAAGTGAAGCCATGCGCCTGACGATGGAGCGGTTAGGGCGCGGCGGCCCCCCGCCCGGAGATCGCGCGGCGCAGGCGGTTTTGCAGGCAATCGACGTCTGGAACGGCCGTTCTTGATTGCCTCCCACACCGGGAGATGGTGCTATAGTACGCAGCACATCATCTCAGAACGGAGGATTTGGACATGGGGCGGGGGTATTTTCGGTCACAGGCCGCGATGGTTTTGGCATTGGCTATCGGCCTTCCGGCATTTGGTCAGGACGCGGCTGATGCCACGGCTCCGGAACAGGCCACTGAACTTGGGGCCATAGGTCTTTCGGAACGGGCGCAGGCGGCGGTGTCTGCCAAGGATGCGGGCGAACCCGTTGAAGCCTCCACCTGGATGGTCGCTGCGGCCAACCCGCTGGCCGTTGAGGCGGGCGCCAAGGTGCTGGAAGCTGGCGGGACTGCGGCAGATGCCATGGTCGCGGTCCAGGCTGTGCTGGGGCTTGTTGAGCCGCAATCGTCTGGCCTGGGCGGCGGCGCTTTTCTGGTTTGGTACGATGCGGCAACCGGAGAGGTTACAACGCTTGACGGCCGTGAAACCGCTCCGCTCGCGGCGACGCCCACCCTGTTTCAGGACGAGGCCGGCGAACCGCTAGCCTTTTTCGACGCGGTTGTCGGAGGGCGTTCGGTCGGCACCCCTGGCACCCCTGCGCTGATGGAGGAGGCCCACAGAAAATGGGGTAACCAGCCGTGGCCAAGCCTTCTGGAAGATGCCATTGGCCTGGCGGAAGACGGGTTTATCGTCTCTCCCCGGTTGGCGGGCTCTATTGCGAATGATGCTGAACGATTGTCCCGGTTTGCGTCGACCGCGGAGTACTTCTTGCCCGAAGGTACGCCGCTCGCTGCCGGAGATACCAAGGTGAACCCGGATTATGCCGCCACGTTGCGTGCCATGGCGGATGGCGGGGCGTTGGCGTTCTACGCTGGCGACATCGCAACCGATATCGTCACTGTCGTGCAAGGGGCGGAGGGCAATCCTGGTGTCCTGTCCGAGATCGACCTTGCGATTTATCGTGTGAAAGAGCGCCCGGCCGTATGTGTGACCTATCGAGCCCATGACGTGTGTGGCATGGGCCCGCCGTCGTCCGGCGCACTGACCGTCGGGCAGATCCTTGGCATGCTCGAAGGCTATGACCTCGCCGCTCTTGGCGTGGACAATCCCGAAAGCTGGAGGTTGATCGGAGATGCTTCGCGCCTCGCTTTCGCGGATCGCGGTCTGTACATGGCGGACAGCGATTATGTGCCCGTTCCCGTCGAAGGCCTCGTGGCACCGGACTACCTGACCGAACGAGGGGCACTGCTGGGTTCAGAGACCGCCTTGGAAGAGGTTTCTGCAGGGTCACCTGCTTTCGATCACGCGCTGAATTGGGGGGCCGATGCCAGCATTGAGTTCCCCTCTACCTCTCACATCTCCATCGTTGATGCAGACGGCAATGCGCTTAGCATGACCACGACCATCGAAAATGGGTTCGGATCGCGGCTGATGGTAAGAGGGTTCCTACTGAACAACGAACTGACCGACTTTTCATTCCGCAGCCACGATGAAGGTGCCCCCGTAGCCAATCGGGTCGCACCAGGGAAGCGTCCGCGTTCTTCTATGTCTCCGACCATTGTTTTGCAGGATGGGGAGCCCGTGCTGGTTGTGGGCTCACCGGGGGGCAGTCGGATCATCGGCTATGTGGCAAAGACGATCATCGCCCATCTTGATTGGGGTATGGACGTGCAAGATGCCGTGAGCCTGCCGCATCTTGTCAATCGATTTGGGACCTACGATCTGGAAGCAGGGACCTCTGCCACTGAACTGGAAGAACCGCTGGCAGCACTCGGCTTTGAAATGAACGTGCGGGATCTGAATTCTGGTCTTCACGCGATTTCTGTTGGGGATGCGCTGTTGGGCGGAGCAGACCCTCGACGTGAAGGGATTGCTATTGGCGAGTAAGCCCCTCGTTCACAAGGTCTGGCAGAGCTGGCCTCCACGGAGACGCAGGCTCTGCCCGACTCAAAGCTGATCGAACGACTATCCGCGCCATATCCAACCGCCGCCCAGCACTCGGGTCCCGGCGGTTTCGTAGAGAACACAGGCTTGCCCGGGGGAAACTCCTTCCTCCGGGTGAAGTAACTCCACCTCTGCGAAACCTGGGGCGATAGGTCGCAGTATGGCATCACGGGGTGGTCGGGTGGACCGGATCTTGGCCGAAACCGCGATCTCTTGGCCCGGTTCCAAGTCGCCGTCGCCCAACCAATTCAGCTCTTTCACTGGCACAGTGCGGGTCGCCAACGCATCTTTCTGGCCCACAACGACCTGTCGTTTGTCCGGATCAAGCCGCACAACATAGAGCGGATCGCTCAATCCGCCGATCCCCAGCCCCCGCCGTTGACCAATTGTATAGTGTATTACGCCCTCATGCCGACCTAATACCTGACCAGACAAATCAACTATTTCGCCGGGCTCCCCGGCCCCGGGCCGCAACTTTTCAATGACCTGCGCGTAATTTCCATTTGGAACGAAACAGATATCCTGACTGTCCGGTTTGTCGGCAACCGGTAAGCCAAACTTTGCCGCCAATGCCCGTGTGTCGTTTTTGCTCTTTAGGTGACCCAAGGGAAATCGCAGGTACCCCAATTGATCGGGGGTGGTAGAAAATAGGAAATAGGACTGGTCGCGCGATGAATCCGCAGCCATGTGCAATTCTGCTCCATTTTTTCCAATTTTCCGCTGGATATAATGACCTGTGGCCATACAGTCGGCATCCAGATCCTTGGCTGTTTCCAGTAGGTCTTTGAATTTCACACGTTCGTTGCAGCGTATGCAGGGTACTGGAGTTGCACCAGCGAGATAACTGTCGGCAAATTCGTCGATGACCGCTTCTTGGAAGATGTTTTCGTAATCGAGCACGTAATGGGGGAAGCCCATTTTTTCCGCAACTCTACGGGCGTCATGGAT
This sequence comes from Pseudomonadota bacterium, assembly GCA_038526275.1. Classification (GTDB taxonomy): domain Bacteria; phylum Pseudomonadota; class Alphaproteobacteria; order Rhodobacterales; family Rhodobacteraceae; genus 188UL27-1. The sequence continues at coordinate 40,940 of JBCBGY010000007.1, forward strand.
GTCTCTGCCTGCACAACAGGCACCTTTCTTCGCCAGTGCCGCACCGTGATCATAGAGTTGCAAGGTTACGCCGACAATGTCGTACCCTTCGCTGGCCAGTTGCGCGGCCACAGCAGAACTATCGACCCCTCCAGACATCGCCACCACAACGCGGGTCTGGCTTGGCGACTTCGCAAAGCCGAGAGAATTTAGCGCGTTGGCCTTTCCATCAAGTGCCATGGTTGGGTCTCTTTCCGGGTGAAACTATCGAAAAATGCTACAAAAACAGGCATTCGCACTTCATGTGTTCTTAAGTGTGGCTGCCGATGCTCGGACCGTAGTTATACGAGGTTGAGTTGATGTTTATCAAGAAAGTTAATGGGCCGCGAGCCGTGACCTTGCCGGATGGCACGGTTCTGTCCCGCGCCGACCTGCCGCCTTCTGACACCAAACGGTGGGTGGCGAGTCGGAAAGCGGTTGTGGTGCGGGCAGTGATGTATGGCTTGATTAACCAAAAGGAGGCGGTTGAACGATACGCACTCTCTGAAGAGGAATTTGACAGCTGGATTTGTGCTGTTCAGGAGCATGGCGAAGTCGCTTTAAAAGCCACTACCTTACAACGTTACCGCTGACAAACCAGGATTCACGTTTTTTTCACAGTTGTTTTTGTTCACCAGACAAGACAACTCTCTCAACAGTGCTTGTAATGGTTGAGTAAGTAACGAGGAGTTAACTATTGTGAGCAATGGTCTTTAGCAGTGCTAAAACGAACCGGAGTAAGTTGAATGCGCGTTTTATTGGTTGAGGACGACCCTACGACTGCTAAGAGCATCGAGATGATGCTGACCCATGCCAACCTTAACGTCTATACAACTGACTTGGGTGAAGAAGGCATCGACCTCGCCAAGCTCTATGACTACGACCTGATCTTGTTGGACCTCAATTTGCCCGACATGACAGGGCACGAGGTTCTGCGTCAGTTGCGTCTGGCCCGGATCGAAACACCGATCCTGATCCTTTCCGGTGCGGACGACACTGAAAACAAGATCAAGGGCTTCGGATTTGGGGCCGACGACTATTTGACCAAGCCATTCCACCGGGAAGAGCTTGTCGCACGGATCCACGCGATTATCCGTCGCTCCAAGGGTCACGCCCAATCCGTCATCAATACCGGCCAGATTTCGGTCAACCTCGACGCCAAAACCGTTAGCGTCGGTGGCCGGGCGGTTCACCTTACCGGCAAAGAATACCAGATGCTGGAACTGCTTTCCTTGCGCAAAGGCACGACCCTGACCAAAGAGATGTTCCTGAACCATCTCTACGGCGGAATGGATGAGCCTGAACTGAAGATCATCGACGTTTTTATCTGCAAGCTACGCAAGAAACTCAGCAAAGCCACCAATGGTGAAAACTACATCGAAACCGTTTGGGGCCGTGGATATGTCCTGCGGGATCCTGAACCAGATGACATTCAACAGCCAAACATCGCCCTCGGCGCCTAACTTTTCCGGTTCGCAGCACGAGAGACGCAGCCCAGACGGGCTGCTTTTCTTTTTCTGCCGACCTCCGCTTGCCGGTTGACTGGACCTTCTCCGCTCGCACTCCTATCACTAGGCGCAGGGAACGAGGAGGTGCAGCGTGACGGACACCGTCCCGGTAGAGGAGTTGACGGAGGCGCAGGCCCAAAGCGAAATCGCCCGCCTGGCCGGTTTGCTGACCGACGCGAACAATGCATATCATCAAGCTGATGCGCCCATCCTGTCCGATGCGGACTACGATGCTTTGCGCCGCCGCAACCAGCAGATTGAAAAGCGTTTTCCCAAGCTGAAGCGCTCGGACAGCGCCAGCGACCAAGTCGGCGCAGCCCCTGCGGAGGGCTTCGGCAAAGTCACCCATGCGCAGCGCATGTTGTCGCTTGGCAATGCCTTCGACGATCAAGACGTGCTGGAATTCGACCAGTCGATCAGAAAGTACCTGGGGTTCGCAGCCGACCAGCCGCTGGCCTACACGGCAGAGCCCAAGATCGACGGGCTTTCGCTGTCGCTGCGGTATGAAGCGGGCCGCCTCGTTCAGGCCGCGACACGTGGCGACGGCGCTGTAGGAGAGAACGTCACCGCCAACGCCCTGACCGTACAGGACATTCCGGAACATTTGACCGGAGCGCCGGACGTTCTGGAAATTCGTGGCGAGGTCTACATGGATCACGCGGATTTCGAGGCGCTCAACGGCCGGCAAGAGCAGACAGGCGGCAAGGTCTTTGCAAATCCCCGCAACGCAGCGGCCGGGTCGCTCCGACAACTGGACGCATCAATCACCCGGTCACGTCCGCTCCGCTTTTTCGCCTATGCCTGGGGCGTCGTGTCAGAGCCACTCGGCGCGACCCAGTCCGCCGCATTGGCCCGATTGGCAGAGCTTGGCTTTCAGACCAACCCCATGACGTTGGCCTGTCCCGATCCGGAGGCGATGCTCGCGCACTATCGCAAAATCGAAGTTGCGCGCCCTGACCTTGGCTATGACATCGATGGCGTAGTCTACAAAGTCGACGATTTGGCCTTGCAGGAACGGTTGGGCGTTCGCACCTCAACCCCTCGCTGGGCCATCGCGCATAAGTTTCCAGCCGAGAAGGCCTGGACCCGGTTGGAGCGGATCGAGATTCAGGTCGGTCGCACCGGTGCGCTCAGCCCCGTGGCGCGTCTGACACCCGTGACCGTCGGGGGTGTGGTCGTGTCCAATGCCACGCTCCATAACGAGGATTACATCGCTGGGCGTGACGCCAAGGGCGATACGATCCGCGAAGGCCGAGACATCCGCGAAGGTGACTATGTGCAAATCTACCGCGCAGGCGACGTCATCCCCAAGATCGCGGATGTAGATTTGGCAAAACGCCCAGACGATGCGCAGCCCTATATCTTTCCCACGCTTTGCCCCGAATGCCAGTCGGAAGCGCGACGGGAACCAGGAGATGCCGTACGCCGATGCACCGGTGGTCTTATCTGCCCCGCCCAGGCCGTGGAAAAGTTGAAACATTTCGTATCGCGCGCGGCCTTCGACATCGAAGGGCTTGGCGCCAAGCAAGTCGAGCAGTTTCACGCTGACGGATGGGTCGCTGAACCCGCCGACATCTTCACCTTGCGCGACCGGCACGGCACAGGTGACGCCGCCTTGGCAGACAAGGAAGGTTGGGGCGAAAAAAGTGCCGGTAACCTGTTCAATGCCATAGACGACAAACGCACCATTCCCTTGAACCGGTTGATCTTTGCGCTCGGCCTGCGCCATGTCGGCGAAAGCGCTTCAGCATTGCTGGCCAGAAGTTACGGCACCTGGGAGGCTTTTGATAAAGCCATGGCAGAGGCCAGCAACCTGGAAGGCCAGGCCTGGGAAGATTTGCTGAGCATCGATGGGGTCGGGGAGGTCATGGCGGGCTCCCTTGTGACAAGTCTCAGCCAGTCCGCTGAACGCGCATCAATCGACCGGCTGGTGGCGCATCTGCAGGTGGAGCCTGTTGCCGCGCCTCAGAATTCAGACAGCCCCGTTGCCGGAAAGGTTGTTGTTTTCACCGGCACTCTCGAGAAAATGACCCGCGCCGAAGCCAAAGCCCGGGCTGAGGCTTTGGGTGCCAAAGTTTCGGGCTCGGTTAGCGCCAAGACAGATCTTTTGGTGGCGGGTCCGGGTGCGGGATCTAAGGCCAAGAAAGCAGCGGATTTGGGCGTGGAGACACTGGACGAAGATGGCTGGCTTCAGTTGATCGGCGCGGCGTCTGATGCCTGATGAGTACGCGTCCGCCTGTTCTGTTCCCGCTCTTCGCCGATCTAGAAACCCTTGAGGGCATTGGCAAGAAAACCGCGCAAGCCCTTGGCGGTCTGAATATTACCCGACCGCGCGACGCGCTTTTCGTGCTGCCGCATTCCGGAATTGATCGCACATTGCGATCTTCCATCAGGCAGGTTGCGCCGCCCGCCACGACCACTGTGCAGGTTCGGGTCGGATTACACCGCAAGCCGCCGGGGAAGGGGCGGCCCTATCGGGTGACGGTCGAGGATGCCGAGACCAGCTTTCAGATCGTCTTCTTCCATGCCCGTGGCGACTATATCGAAAAGCAGCTACCCACAGGGCAGGCGCGGGTCGTTTCGGGCAAGGTCGAGCTGTTTGATGGGGTCGCCCAGATGGTTCATCCCGAACATATTCTGCGACCTGAAGAGATCGACCAGATTCCCAGTTTTGAACCTGTCTATCCGCTGACCGCGGGCGTGACTCAGCGGGTCATGGGCCGCATGCTGAGCAGCGTCTTGGAGCGGCTGCCGGAACTGCCGGAATGGATCGATCCGGGCGTGGTAAGCCGGGAAGGTTGGCCGACATGGCACGCCGCTTTGACCGCGGTCCACCGTCCGGAAAGTGCTGCTGATACGACGCCTGATACAAAGGCCCGCCGCCGTCTGGCCTATGACGAACTGCTGGCTCATCAGACAACCCTTGCCCTGGCCCGGGCGAGACGACGAAAACAGGCGGGGCGCGCCTCGACAGGGTCGGGGCACATGCGGTCCAAAGTGTTGGCGGAGTTACCGTTTCAGCCCACGGGCGCGCAGGTCCGCGCGGCGGATGAAATCGCGGAAGACATGGCCGCGCCCGTGGGCTGGAACGGTAACTCCGCCAACACTTTGGACCGCATGTGCCCCGACCCTGTCGAGGCGCGCCCCGCCTGTTTTCGTCGTCTCGCCCGGGCCAGGGCAAGGGGTTCTGATGGCCCCAACCGAGATTTTGGCGCGCCAGCATCTGACCGGGCTGCAGCCTTTGGCGGAAGCGGCAGGTGTCGTGTTGGAGATCCTGACGGGGCGCGACAAGACGTCAGAACGCACGGCGAAGCTTGCCGCTTTGGCGGCGGGCGACATTCACATTCTGGTCGGCACCCATGCCGTGTTTCAGCGAGATGTGGAGTTCGCTGACCTGCGCTTGGCGATTGTCGATGAACAACACCGGTTCGGTGTGGCCGAGCGGATGGAACTGGGTGCGAAAGGCACAAGTGTGGATGTGTTGGTTATGACCGCAACGCCCATTCCGCGCAGCCTGGCCCTAACGCAGTACGGTGACATGGACGTGTCCGTTCTGGACGAAAAGCCGCCGGGGCGTACGCCGGTGAAAACCGCTTTGGTCTCTGCCGGACGCATCGATGAGGTCGTTGCGAGCCTGCGTCGCGCGATCAGTGAGGGGCGGCAAGCCTACTGGGTCTGTCCGTTGGTGGAAGAAAGCGAAGTGGTGGATCTCACCGCGGCGGAAGAGCGGTTCAAACGTCTCCGGGCCGCTTTGGGCGAAGACGCGGTAGGCCTGGTTCACGGGCAGATGCCCGGGCCAGAGCGTGACGCGGCCATGGCGCGGTTTGTGCAAGGGGATTTGTCCGTTCTGGTCGCGACAACTGTGATCGAAGTCGGCGTGAACGTCCCGAATGCTTCCATCATGGTGATCGAGCGTGCCGAGACCTTCGGCTTGGCTCAGCTTCATCAGTTGCGGGGCCGGGTGGGGCGCGGCGCCGAGGCCTCGACCTGCATTCTGATGTACCAACCGCCCTTGTCGGATAGCGGGCAACGGCGGTTGGAGGTGCTGCGCGAAACCGAAGACGGTTTTCGCATCGCGGAAGCCGATCTAGCCTTGAGAGGCGCCGGCGATCTGATCGGCACGGCACAATCCGGGCTGCCGAAATTTCGCGTGGCCGACCTGGAACGCCACGGTGCGTTGATGGCTATGGCTCAGAAAGATGCGCGCAAGATCTTGGCGGATGATCCGGACCTCACCGGCCCACGAGGCGAGGCAGTACGGTCGCTATTGTGGTTGATGGAGCAGGATAAGGCGATCCGCCTGATTTCCGTGGGCTGAAAAAGTTCACAAAAAGTTCTTTACATGGGGAGAATAAAATGAGAACAAATAGTCAACAAAAGATGAAAGGGAGCCTCCAATGGTTGATACAATCAAATCTCTCTTACGCCGCAAGGATACAACGTTGATGTCCGATGCGGCGGGGGTGGCGGCCTTGGTTCTGTTATTGGTCGTCACATTGCATGTGCCAGCTTTCGTTTAGACGACATTTGTTCAGTTTCTGCCTGCGGTATTCGTGACCTGCGCGAGCATCTGTCCCCAATGTGATGCTTTCGGCTCTGACCTGCCTGTCCACAGAGCGTGAAGGGTTCCTTCCTGGCCCTGAACGTGCTTGGATCACGTCCGCATTCCTCCGCCGCCATCCCTGCCAGGATGTGCGGCGGTTTTTTTTCGGCTCCGGTGGGCGGGCGTGCCTACGGTTTTTAAAGCCGATAGGCGAAGCGTAGACCACCCCAATGCCGACCCTGCACGATGATCGGCGTTGACAGGTCCTTCATGATGACAAACTCACCACCGCCCATATCGCGGCGGTAGGTCTGCAGGAGAAACGGTTGGGTGTTGCGGCCCGCCTTGAGGCCCACCCGGTCGTCAAAGATCCGCCGGTTACGGCAATGCCCAGCGTTCCATTCAGGATCGGTGCCCTGTGGGTGAGAGAACTTCTTGTTGTGAGTGGGAAGGTAGCCGTTGATGTCCACCGCAGCGCAGAACACAACCTTGTCGTCGAAATCGAGTGCGCCTTCGAGAATATCTGGCAGGACCTCGTCGGTGAAAAGGGTAAAGGCCGCCATCACCTGTTGCGGAGCCGTGTCCGGCACCGGTGTGTAGGAGAAATCGAAGAGCTCAAATTCAGAGATCCGGCCCCGCGCTATCCCGTCTTCAAAGACCGCATTCACCGCTTCGCCCAGTTCGTGCACTTTGTCGATGAAGCGCCCATCGGAGGACCGGCCGCCGAGTTGGACGCTGTTTTGAAGGATGCCCTCGCTATAGTCGATCAGGCCGTGGACCCGGCGGCGGGAATTTTCGATGCCGGAAGCCGTGTCTTGCGACGCGTTTTGAATTGACAAAAGCTCTGGCGCGAACGTGTCGATGGCCGTGGCCAGGGCTTCGGCATGTTGCACGATCTCTGCGGCCCTGTCGGACGACCCTCGGACGCCGCTGGCGATATCGGTCAAAGCTGTGTCGGCAACCTCTGAAGAGGCCAGGACGGTTTTGGCCGCTTTCCCAACGCTTTCCGCTTCGGTTTTAAGGTTGGTCACCAATTCAGTCAGCGTGCCGATACGGTCTGAAATCTGATTGGCCGCCTGTGCCGTTTGCTTTGACAGATCGTTGATGGCCTCTGCGACCACTGCGAAGCCAAGTCCGCTCTGGCCCGCGCGCGACGCTTCTATCTTGGCGTTCACGGCCAGAATATTGATCTGCCTTGCGATCCGGGAAATGTCTTTCGTGCTTCCCGTCACCGACCCCAAAGTTTCCGAAAGATCATCCATGCGATGTTCGACATGGCCGACCCAACCGGCCACATCCTCCGAACATTGGGCCGTTTCCCGCAATTGCTCGATAGAACTTTCCACCGTGCCCAACGTTTGCGTGTTGGAGCTGCTGACCTGCTCGATGGATGAACTGACAGCGTTGTTGCGCTGAACCATGTCACCGGCCAAGTTTTGAAGCGTATCAAGGGCATGGACCTGTTGCGTGGATTGCTGTTCCACCATGTCGAGGAACCCGGCAATATCGACGATATCTTCGCCCATTTCGGACGCGATTTCTGTCAGCGCCGTCAGCCTTCGGTGATCCAACTCAACAGCAGGAGTGTCGCGCGCCATTCTAGCCTTCTCCAACGATCCACGTTGGGGAGGTTTAGGAGCGATAGCTTTCTGTAAAATTAATGGCTGTTGGACATTTTCGCGACGGTTTGCATCGCCTCTACCGTGGCTTCCAACGCCAACAGGATCGAGGCATGGCGGTTTTTGAATTCGACCGCTGGACGCAGAACCTCAAACTCGCTGAAGGGCGCGGCTGGGACGGGACCGCCTTGCTTGAGCATGGCGCGCAACTGATCCCGCGCCGCCACCAGTTCGGTCTCTGTGCGACCGATGACGCTTTGGCCCAGCACTGCTGCGGCAGCCTGACCAAGCGCGCAGGCTTTCACTTCCTGCCGGAAATCCACAACCTGGTCGTGGTTCAGCATCAAATCAACGGTCACGGTGGACCCACATAGCGGAGACCGCCGCTTGGCCGAGGCGTCGGGGTTCTCCAACCGGCCAAGCAGAGGAATATCGCTTGCCAATTCCAGGATCCGGCCCGAATAGAGCTTTACCAGATCGGTGTCTTTCCCCATGGGCTTGTCCTTCCGTCACTTGGGCTGACATAAGCCTCCCATCGTCTGGATCAAAGGATAGCCCCATGGATTTTTCACCTGCAACCCTCACCTTCGACGGGGCCGGGCTTATTCCGGCTGTGGCACAGGATTTTGAGACGCGCGAAATCCTGATGGTGGCCTGGATGAATGCCGAAGCCGTCGAAAAAACGCTGGAAACCGGTCGGGTGACATATTGGTCGCGCTCCCGGCAGGCATTCTGGGTCAAAGGCGAGACCAGTGGTCATGTGCAGGAGCTCATGGACCTTCGGGTAGATTGCGACCGCGATTGTTTGCTTGTGCTCGTCCGACAGACCGGCCCGGCCTGTCACACCGGGCGACGGACCTGCTTTTACACCGCGGTGCGGAAGGGAGACGAAGTTGAACTGATGACGCCGGAAAAGGTTTAGAGTGTCCGATGAAATACCTATAGGCTTCGTTAAACGGCGGCGCGCAGGCGCGCCATTCGATCTTAGCGTCCCAAGGGACGCGATGCCTCCGGCGGAAATATTTTTGCCAATAAGAAAGCAGATAGAGCGTCTGACGAAATACCTGGAGCATAAAGCATCAGCTAATGCGTTGAAATCTATGATTGCGTTAGATGATACATGTTTTTCGTCTCTACAGCCCGATCATT
>JBCBGY010000008.1:0-49542 GCA_038526275.1 Pseudomonadota bacterium
GCGGCGAACTGGCCCACAGTCTTTTCCAGGCGTGCCGTAAGATTGGCCAGTTGCCTGTCTTCCATCTGGCGCAACTGCAGCGACATTTCTTCTTTGTCGACTGGCGCAATCGTGTCGCCTTCAACCCGCATCGAAACCACTTGCCCGGAGGCTTTGATCCCGCTGACAAGGTTCATGGCGCGCTTGGCGATACGTTCCAGCATTTCCTGGCCGACACCTTCAACCACCCGTTCCGAAATGGCATCGAAAAGATCGGGAAGGCCGGACAATTCCCAGACCATTTCTTGAGGCGACAATTCCTCTTCGGCGTCGGGCAATACGGCATCGGCCCATGACAACAGCGAAGAGGCGCTGTCATCGACAATGTCGCCCATGTCGCCTGTCAGAGCCAGATTGGCCCAATAGGCGCTACCAAAGATGATTTGCGGATCTTTCGGTCCGGCATTGTTCAGCAATGTCTCAATGATGCTGTCGCGAATTTCAGGAACTTGCTCGGTTGGATTGGAAAGCTCATCGATCCGGTTGACGAAGATGATCACTTCGCGTGCTTTGACATTGGCGATCATCCGGATCAGCGCCATATCGGTCGATGTCAGCGCCTGGTGCGCCGACAGGACCACAACGCAGGTGCGGCTGTCCCTCAGTGCGTTGATCGTGATCTGCTCGCGGATCATGAATGTATCGTTCACGCCGGGCGTGTCGCGGATGCAAAGCGGCATTGGAATGCCAGGGCGTCCGAGATAAAGGTCAGCGGATTTCGTGATGTCGGCGAAGCGGCCCTGCTGGTTCGACGTAGGATCAACTTCTTCCTCGTCGTCAAAGTCATCGCCCAGGCACACATAACGCTGGATCAAGTCTTCGTCGAAATAGCCGTAATCGTGTTTTTGACCCAAAAGCAGTTCGAATTTACGACCCAGTCGCTGCCGGGTCTTTTCGCGCATCTCAGCGATCTGCTCGCGTACTTTTTCGAGTTCTTCATCGGCGCCCGCGCGGCTGGCCAATTCACCAATTCGCCCACCGTCATCGACGAGATGATCCCATTCGTCCATGTTGAAGAACTGAAATGAAGCAGCGGCACCTTCGTCATGCTCGGACGAATTCAGGTGAAGCGATGTTACGACGGAGGTCCATGGGTTCACATCCGCTGGCAGCAGTTCCGGCTTCGCAACCATTGCATTCACAAGGGACGTCTTGCCGGCCTTGATCTGCCCGATCATCGTGATCTGTGGTTCCAAGGCAAACAGTTGCTTCTGCAGGCGATGCGCCTTCTTGGCCGTATCCTCGCCACCAATCTCGCCAATCTCTTCGAGGGCACGGCTGAAGGATTGTAGGCGGTCAGAGAAAGAATAGAGCTTGTCGAGCCCCAGGTGCAAATGGGGCTCATATTCCGGCTCTTCCGGACCGGGCATCTCTGCCACCGTATTTTCCATCGTCACGTCATCCACCTGTCGCACCCTAGACATACCACAGCCCCTTGCTTTCAGGAGCACACGAAACACTTGGTTCTCTAGTGCATCACTGTTCACATTTCGATAATGTATCAACTAGGGCACTTTTAAGGCCACGGCAGGGTTAAACTCGGCGAAACCCCGCTTGGGCTCTAAGATATACGTGATTCAAATTCGCGTTTAACTTGTGTCAGCACAGTGATGGCTTCTTCAGTCGAACTATCTGCACCTTCAATATGCAGTAGCTGCATCAGATCAGCCGCATCCAACGCGGTTTCCATAGCGTCCGAAATATCCGGATCATCTTCACCAATATGCGTTAACTGATCGGTCAGCCAATCGGCAGCTTCAAGGCAACGATCCATAACCACAGGCGCAGCTTTGCCATTGAGCTTCTGATTTTCTTCCAGGATCTGGGTCGCCTGATCCCGCAAATAGGTCACGGCTTTCGTATAAAAGTTCTTCGCCTCGTCGCTCACGTTCGGCGCGTCAGGGGCAGGCGCTTTCGCCGTTTCCTTAGCGGGCTGTCCGCCTTTTTCGACAAAGAGAAACTCATCGACCGAACTTGGCCCGACCGGTTCGGTCACCGGATCGGTGGTGGCCTTCTGTCGTTTGGCCCGTTTGCCTTGGGCCTTTTCACCTTGGATATCGATGATGTCAGCGGAGCGACGCACAGACACGCGTGGCCGACGCTTGGGTTTGGCTGGCGCGGCTGCAGGCGTTTGCCCAGTCTCGTCCGAGCTGGCAGGAATATGTTTGGGCGCTGGCTGCTCATTCAAAAGCGCAGATTTGGTGACCCGCTTCGCGACCCGGACTTTCGCTTTGGGCTTCGCCTGTTTTTCCACCTTTGGGGCGGGTTGCGAGATCTTAGACCGCGCCGGTCGTGGTGGTTCGTCGGGGATCAGTTCGGTATTGTAATCACGGGGATCCAAACCGCTTTTTACAAGCAGCAGATCAAATGCATCAATGGCGGCCTGCTGACCCTGCTGCACTTGACGCAACATGGCGCGGATCAGCTTGCGGCCACCGCTGGCGTCAAGCCTGGCCTTGTCGACACTGCCGTCTTCACCGCGCGCGGCGATCGCTTCCGTTGTGGAGAGCGGCATAATGTCGAGGAATTCTGCATCTGTCTCGTTCTCGAACTGTTTGATTCGTTCGTTCAGCACGCCTTGGCTGGTCAGTTCATCCGCCTTGGTGACGGCGAGAACCCCATGGTCCTTAAGCCGGTCTGGCATGACGGACCACAGATATTGTTCCAGAACATCGAACTCTTGGGTGCACCATACGGCGATATCCGAACGATCCGCGGCCCAGGACAGGGCACGCTTCTGTTCGGCGACCTCCGTGCCCATCACGACCTCCATGATAGAGATCTTGCGCAAAGCGGGCAGGGGAAGCTCGATTTCCACAAAAACCGGATCTTCTGTGGCCACGACTTCCGCGTGGAAGTCATCACGCGTTTGCTTGGTGCCATCGGGTAGAATCGAGATACACCTTGCTGAATCCCCCCAACGCAGTTGAAGGGTCGGCAGGGGAATACCGGCCGGGATAACCTCATCGCCGGCCAGAAAATTCAGCACGGTGGATTTCCCGACTGCGCTGAGCCCCAAAACGGACACCCGCACAGGCGTGATGAGTTTGGTGCGATAAAGCTGCACCTTCTCGATAACATCGTCCGCTAAGTCGCCTGAGGCGATCGCTGCGTCGATCCGTGCGAGCGCCACCAGGGCGGCGTCGGGCTTTTTGTTCACTTCTTGCTACCGGCGACCAGCTTTGTCGGCGGCTCCTGATAGTCCGGCAAGTTGACCACGTCAGAATATGGCACGGCTTTCGTCCCGTTCGCAGATCCCAAGCTATTGCGACTCTTCGGCGCTCGTGCCAGCCGCTTGTAGCGCTCGATGTGATTGACTTTCACAATCGAGAACGAGACATTGTCTTGATCGGGATCATCGAGTGAGTCAATTGCTGCAAGCAACAATCTCGAAATCTCGGCGCTACTTTTCCGACGATTTTTGACGACGATGCGTTCGATCTGGTGATTTTCCAGATATTGCAATCCATCGCTGGACACGATGACGATGTCGCCTTCCCGCATTTCCAGCGGTTTGTCGGGGCAATCGATCTTGGCGACCTGTTCGCCCAGGATCACCGACGTCAGGCAGTTCCGGTCAGGGTGATTCTTGCCCACTTCCGGGTCCATGAGGCCGGATTTGATCATGAAATCGATCTGCGGCGCCATGGAATGATCTTCATTCAGCTGCGACATCTTCCCACCACGGAACAAATAAAGCGGTGAGTCGCCAATCGACATCCAAAACAACCGATCCTCGACCAGGACGACAGCCACCAGCGTGGCGCCCATACCGTGGGTTTCGGGATTATTACTCACATGGCCGCGAACCGATGAATTGGCCGCATCAACAGCTGTGTGCAGGTAATCGGGGATTTCCAGTTCGTAGTCCAAAAAGTTTGGACTTTGGAATTTCAGTTCGCTGTAGACTTCCGTCAGAACGATTTTACTCGCCACGTCACCAGCGGCATGGCCTCCCATACCGTCAGCCAAGACGACGAAGCCGCTGTCGGAGCCCACCGGGAAATCGGTGACAACTGCGTCTTCCTGATATTCTCTACCGCCGCGCGATATGGCAGACGCCACATCAAAGCGCGGTTCAGGCGATCGCCACATCATCGCTCTCCTCCGAACCACCGTTTTCGTCCGACCAGTTAAAATTCTCATCGCAAAGTGCAACGAAGCGAAGGGTCGTTTCACCAAGCCGGATTGTATCGCCATCAGACAGAGGCTCTGTGCTGATGACAGGTTTGTCGTTCAGGCGGACAATGTTGGACTTCCCACCATGTCCCAAAAGGAACTTATGAGTTTCCGGATCATAAGCCACCGCTGCATGGTTTTGCCGGGATATGGCCGTATCGCCAAAGTCAAGCTGGACAGCTTGATCCTCCCCCCGTCCAATCTGCGACATGCCCGCCACCAGGGCAAAGGATTCACCGCGCCCTGGGCCTTCGATCACAATCACCCAGCCCACTGGAAATTTGGCGCGACCAACCTGTGCGGATTTGGCGTTTCCATCGAACAGCCCCACCACGTCACTTTCGGTCTTTTCAAAGCCCAGTAGGCGGGTCTTGGTCCGACTTGGACGCCGACCACTTTGCGGTCGTCCGCCACCTTCTGCAGCCGCAGCCGCTGCGGCGGCTTGTTTTCCGCGGGTCGATGGCACGGTCGCACGCTGGCGCGTCGGTGGTGCAGATGGCTGTTCAGACGGGTTTTCATCCATGTCCCAGACATAGACCCGCGATTTGTCGTCCAGCGCCGCATCGGGAGCCAGCGTTTCGCGCGGCATAACATCATCAGAAGGCCGCAATGACTGTGCAAGGGCCTGCGGAGAGGTCTCCGGCGCCAAGTTCGGGCGCGTGCCACGGCGGCTGGCAGCCGGCGGCGTCGCAACAACTTCATCCATCGGTGGAACGGGGGGCTCACCCGATGTATCTTTGACATTCGACTTGGACCGCTTTGCTTTTCTAGCAAGGATGTCGCGAATGAATTTCATGGGTTTGGCCTCCGTATTTCGTGCGGCAGGTACTGGGGCGGTAAATGTCTGGTCATGACTTAATTACTGCGTTCCGCGTCACCGTCCAAATTATTCGCATTTTTGAACGACGTTACCCACATGGCATCATTCCTGTGTACCGCAAAGCTGAATTGATTGCGGCCAGCCGAAAGTTCACGCTCGAAAAAGTCCCTGATTGAGTGGCGTTGATCGAAGGTTTCGTTCGTCTGCATGTAAAGCCTGATAATGTCGCCAACCTGCAAATCCGTGTCGACCTCATCGGGCAGATGAACAACGCTCGTCGTCCACCCGTCGGCGCCAGGTTCGGATTTGAAACGCGTGCCGTTCAGCAATGCGAATTCCTGAGCCACAGGAAGGCTAGCCAACAACGTCTCTTCGACGGTGCCTCCCGGAGCGATCAAGCCAAACGCGACGGTGACGCTGGTTTCCTCTCCAATCGACATCGTTTCCCGCAAGGTTGGGGAGATCTCTGAAGCCTGCGAAATCGGTTGACCATTGACGGACACGATCTCCGTGCCAGGGACCATCCAAGGCTCTGCTGTATCTTCAGTCGAAGCGATGACGACACCTGTGCCGTTGGCCACTGTGAACGGTAAGTCTACCGTCCAGCCTGACAGAACAAAGGGTCCGGCAGCCGAGGCGTTTTCTTCCTCGATGGGCGTATATCCGATGACCGGTTCGTCAAGCGAAGATACGGAAACCTCTTCGCCCACGATACTATCGACGGCCAAATCGCTGCTCCCAAGGCGGTTGCTTACCGGAATAGGAGCGGGGATCGTGTCTTCGACTGTAGATAAAGTGTCTTGTGCGCCATCAAGCGCTGAGGTCGGTGCGCCAGACGGGGCCCGATTGGCCAGTGCGGCACTGCCATTGCTTGAAGGTACATCGTCAGCCGCTACGTCCAGATTGGCCGTTACAACGTCGCTAGGCGTGCTGCTGTCGGCGCGTTCCGCGATGCCGCGTGTGGCTGCGGGAGTATCAGTTGATCGGTCGGCGGCTGCGACACTTTCCGGAGCAGCTTCGGGTACCGTAACAACCGGGGTCTGTTCTGCCGTTACGCTCTCAGGGGTTTGTTCGGCAACAGCCACATCCGCGGCAGACTGGTCAATTGCTGCTGCTGGAGCTTGCTCAGCCACGGTTGCGCGCGCTGTTTCGGACGTCGCGATGTTTACCGGCGTTTGCTCGGCCACTGCGATGTTCGCCGAGTCCTGATCCGACGCGACGCGATCCGCTTTTTCTCCGTTGCTCGGCGACAGGGGAGTCGGTACTGCGACTGGCCCGTCTGCCAGATTTGCCTCTGCGGAACCTGTGACCGTATCGGGCCCCGGCTGTTCCAAGGGCTGCTCCGTCTCAGTCGCGGTCAAGCGCTCGGGTGCCGAGGCATTTTCCGACGCTGCGGGCGTCTCGGTCTCCGCGAGGGTTTGAGCGGGCGTCGTACGCTCTGCTTCTGTCGTGTCGGCAATTGTGCTGGCATTGGCGTTGGGAACAGGCGTTTCCGTAATGACGTCGGTCGGTTCGCTTGGTTCCGTTTGCTGGTCTGCTACTGCCACCTGCTCGGTCTTTTCCGAAGGCGCGGTGGGGGCTGCGGCCGCTTCGTTCGGCGAGGTCGGGTCGGGCGCGGCAGTGTCCGCACTGGCGCTTTCCGTCTGACCGCGGTTGGCGACAACAGAATTTACCGGCTCAACCGCTTCACCCGCATCAACTTGGTCAACCTCTGTGGGTTGTACGCGACCGTCGATCGGGCTCGGCGCCGACGCGACGGATGTATCAGTTTCCTGCTGGCTGGCGGCAGGTGGAGCGACCGTGGCCTGGCCGGTATCAACCGATTCAGTCTGCTCATCGGACGGCGTAACGTCACTGCTTGTCAGCAGTCCAGTCTGGGTGACAACGACCCCGCCGGCAATAAGGGCGACCAAGGCGACCGAGGCCAAAAGCAGCCCGGTCTTGCTTTTCTTCTTTTCCGAATGCCCGGCGCCTGCAAGCGCCACGCGTTCGGCCGCATCCAGCCCAGCGACTTTGGATCGAGTGCGACGGCTGGCATTATTGGCGTCGACCCGCGTTTTAACACGGCTTTTCACCCTGCGCGGTTGAACGGTTGAGGCAGGTGCCGTGGGTTTAGGCGTTTCCCGCTTGGCTGGTTCAGGCTCGTCTTCAGCAGAACTGACCAGGCTGGCAATCTTCGTATTGATCTCTGCGTCACCCTGCGCGGCGCGTAAGGCGGCTTCAACCCGCTTTTCTTCCAGGATCAGATCTTTCCATTCCTTGGCGGATTGAAGACGGTCCTTTGGCAGGACTTTCAATGCCTTATCAATGGCTTCCAGGAAGTACTTCTCGTAACCGGTGATGCCCGAAAGCTTGGTCATCGGTTCGTAGGGATCTTCTTCTCCACTTGCCACAGCAGCCAAACGGGCCTGGCTGTTCGGAGGTGTGTCGCCGGTGATCACGTGGTAGAAGGTGGCCCCCAACGCATATAAATCGCTCGACGGACTTTGATCGCTTCCAGCGATATAGAATTCCTGAGGAGAGTAGCCGTCCTTGACCACGCGCATTGCCGAAAGAACGCGGCTGGCCTTGGTGGCTTGCTCGCGCGCGGCACCAAAGTCGATCAGAACCGGCTTATTGCCAGCATCCAGAAGAATGTTGTCCGGCGAGATGTCCCGGTGCAGCATTTCAGCCTGGTGGATGAATTCGACCGCATCCAGGATCTGGATGAGCATCGTCTCCACGTCTTTGGGCTGAAGCTTGCTGCCTTCATCTTCCAACGTATCCAGCAGATCACGGCCTTCGATGAAATCGAGCGCCATATATGCGGTGTCGTTGTCTTCAAAAACCTGGTGAACGCCGACGATGTTGGGGTGGTCCAACTTGGCAAGGCTGCGCGCCTCTTGCACGAACAGGCGAACGATTGACTTGAGTTCGGCCTGGTGCGCCCGCGACCGCGCATGGACGATCGTGTCGCTCCGCCGACAGAAGGTACCAGGGAAGCATTCCTTGATGACGATTTTGCGGTCAAGACTGTCGCGCGCCAAATAGGTGATGCCGAAACCACCGGCGTTGATAAAACGCTCGATAGTGTACTGACCATGCATCAACGTCGTGCCGGGCTTCAGCTCGTCGTTGAAGGTCTCTTCGGTCTCGTCGACTACTTCTTGTTTGATTGCAGAAGCCATATCTCACCCAACTCATGACCATGTCCCGGCCAAACACGCAGTCTTACCTGAACCGGCATCCCCTCTATCCCCCTAGAATTTGTCCTAATCGTGATGGTACTTAGTTTTTTTGGCGTCGGGAATACCGTCTTCAAACCCGACTTTACACACAGTACAGAAACAATTGCCTGAAAAAAAACAGTTTTCGGAGGTAAGTGCGCGGCCTTTTACCTAAAGTGACATGTCGTTTGAATGCCACATCCCCTGTTCAGGATACATCGTCGTCTGAAAAAACGGTCAATGTAACCCGGTCTCCCACAAACCAAGTTCGGCCAAACTCCACCGGTACCCCGACTGGGTCGATATTCACACTTTCCGTTTTAAGCAAGGGGGAGCCTTCGTTTATCCGTAAATGTGCTGCTTGTGCCGGATCCGCCCGTTCGGCGGTCAGCGACGTAGTGGACCGTGTGTAGTCGTCCAGGCCACATTGCTGCAGCGCCTTGGTCACAGAAAAAGTGTCCTTCAGGTATTCGGTTAGGCCGGAAAAACGCTCTGCGGGGAAAATACTTGTATATAACGCGATCGGTGCTCTGTCCGCCAAAGACACTGCTTCGTAGATATGTACCGTCGATCCTGCGGGCAGTTTGAGCATTTCAAGCTCGTTTTCGTCTGCGGATCGGGTTTCTAGGCGCAGCAGCTTGCGGTCCGCGATCCGGCCTTCCGCTGCCAGGTTCTGATGAAACCGAACCCGGCGACCGATCGGGTAGGGTGTTGGCTTGGCGGTGACGAACACTCCGGCCCCGCGTCGAGCGAACACCGTGCCGCTGTCGGCCAGGTCTTTGAGGGCTCGTCGAACCGTGTGCCGATTTACGCCAAATCTTTCCGATAGCTGGGCTTCGGTCGGCATTTTGCCGCCGGGTAAATAATGACCAGCCGATATATCTTCGCGCAATGCTTGTGCGATTGCTTGCCAAATAGGTGAACGCGCCATTTGTTACGAAACTTTCACATCATACCACTTGTTTACGGCTCTTGCCGCTGTCAAAATTTGTATAGTTGTCTATACATCATCACTAAATGTCCAAATGAAAACTTCCTACGATCGTAAAACATGGATGAGCTTGCTCGCCACAGCACCTGCAGAATTACTGGAGACGATGTGGGACCATGCGGGATTCGACCCTGACTTTAGCACATTACGCAAGCCAGAAATCGGTTCTGTTATGGTTCGTGGTCGATTAGGTGGGGGTGGAGCTGCCTTTAATATGGGCGAAATGACCGTCACACGCTGCTCTGTTCAGCTTCGCGAGGGCGTCGTCGGCCACAGTTATGTTCAGGGCCGCGACAAGGAAAAGGCCCAACTGGCCGCCTTAGCGGATGCAATGATGCAGACAGATCTCGCAAGTGAGGTGCAACTACGTGTTTTGGACCCTCTGCAGAAGGCGAAGGATGCACGCAAAACCGAACGCGCGGAAAAGGCTGCGGCAACGAAAGTCGAGTTCTTTACCTTGGTCCGGGGCGAATGATGAACGCACGCTCTCCTTATGAAGGCGGATTTGCCGATCAGTCCATCGACGCTGCAAAGGCGTTCCGGGCCTGTCTGGAAGCTTTGGCGCGCCCCGGCCGGATCGAACAAATCGCAGGTGCCATGCCGCCCGCGCCGCTGTCTGTCGCAGCCGGAAGTCTGTTATTGACGCTTTGTGATCAAGAAACTCCGGTGCATCTGGCCGCATCTCATGCCGGATCGGAGATCGCAGACTGGTTGCGGTTCCAGACCGGGGCGCCCTTGGTGCCAGCAGAAAAGGCTCAGTTTGCGATAGGCCATTGGGAGGCGCTGCAGCCGTTAGATCGGTATCGCGTCGGCACTCCGGAATATCCCGACCAGTCGGCCACACTGATTGTCGAATGCCCCGATCTAGGCGGCAGCGCGCACAAACTGACCGGTCCCGGCATCGAAACGGCGCATTACATGAACTTGCCTGATCTGGCGGCGTTCCAGGTCAATAGTGCGCTCTTTCCCTTGGGGCTCGATTTCTATTTTACAGCGGGCGACCGGTTGGCAGGTCTTCCGAGGACAACACAGGTGGAGGCTGCCTAATGTATGTCGCAGTAAAGGGCGGCGAGAAGGCCATTGAGAATGCCCATGCATGGCTCGCCGAAGAACGGCGCGGCGCGCCAGAGGTCGCGGAACTGACCGTGGCGCAGATTCGCGAACAGATGGCATTGGCCGTCGACCGGGTCATGGCCGAAGGCTCGCTTTATGATCCGGACCTGGCAGCCTTGGCAATCAAGCAGGCCAGGGGAGATCTGATCGAAGCGATCTTCCTGATCCGCGCCTATCGAACCACATTGCCGCGCTTCGGCCATTCAACACCGGTTGATACGGGCGCAATGGCGGTCGATCGCCGCGTTTCTGCGACGTTCAAGGATGTGCCGGGCGGGCAGGTGCTTGGCCCTACATTCGATTACACGCATCGACTGCTTGATTTTAAGCTGGCAGCCGATGGTGAAGTGCCCGAAGCGCCCAAGGCACCGGCAGCCGAAGGGGACGTGCCGCACATCACCGAGTTTCTGAACAAGGAAGGCCTGATTCAGACGGAGCCACCGGGCAATGACGAAACTCCACCTGACTTGACCCGCGAACCTTTGGAATTGCCCGCGGATCGTACCCTGCGGATGCAGGCCTTGGTCCGGGCGGACGAGGGGTTCACCCTTGGCATGGCCTATTCCACGCAGCGGGGCTATGGGCGCAACCACGCCTTTGTCGGCGAACTGCGCATTGGAACCGTCGCCGTGGAAGTCGACATTCCGGAGCTGGGTTTTGCTGTCGAAATTGGTGAAGTGCGCCTGACCGAGTGCGAAACGGTCAACCAGTTTCTCGGCAGCGGCTCGACACCACCGCAATTCACGCGCGGTTACGGTCTGATCTTCGGCATGTGCGAACGAAAAGCCATTTCCGTCGCCCTGGTCGAGCGGGCTTTGCGGTCGAAGGAACTGGGCGAGGAAAGAACCGGATCGCCTGCACAGGACGAAGAGTTTGTGCTTTATCACTGCGATAACATCCAGGCGACCGGTTTCCTGGAACATATCAAGCTGCCCCATTACGTCGATTTTCAGTCGGAATCCGAACTGGTCCGAAGGCTTCGTGAGGAATTCGTGGCGGCCCAAGAAGCCGAAACTGCAGCAAACGACCCTGACCAGCCAATGCCCGTCCCCGAGACAGCCGGTGAATGACCTCGCCCGCCTGGCGGCCCGAACGAGACGTAACAAGTGACCGACTATAACTACGCCTATCTCGACGAACAGACCAAACGGATGATCCGGCGAGCCCTTCTGAAAGGGATTGCCATTCCCGGATACCAGGTGCCCTTCGCCAGCCGGGAGATGCCCATGCCCTATGGCTGGGGCACTGGTGGCATTCAGGTCTCTGCTTCCGTGCTGATGCCTTCGGATACGTTGAAGGTCATCGATCAGGGTGCAGACGACACCACCAACGCTGTCTCCATTCGCAAGTTCTTTGAACAAACCGCGCAGGTCAAAACGACAGAGGCCACAACGAAAGCCACGGTCATCCAGACCCGGCACCGGATCCCGGAACAGCCGTTGAGCGAGGGGCAGATCCTTGTCTACCAAGTTCCGATACCAGAGCCGCTTCGGTTTCTGGAACCGCGCGAAACCGAGACCCGCAAAATGCACAGCCTGGAAGAATACGGTCTGATGCATGTCAAACTGTATGAAGACATCGCCCAGCACGGCCATATTGCGACAGCCTATGACTATCCGGTGCGCGTCGAGGGCCGCTATGTGATGGATCCGTCTCCGATTCCGAAATTCGACAATCCAAAGCTCTCGATGGCGGCCATTCAATTGTTTGGAGCGGGACGGGAACAGCGCATCTATGCTCTGCCGCCCTATACCGAAGTGATCAGCCTGGATTTCGACGATCACCCGTTCGAGGCCTCAAAAGCCGATCATTGCTGCGATCTGTGCGGTGCATCGACCAGTTACCTGGACGAGGTGATTATCGACGATGACGGTGGGCGGATGTTTGTCTGCTCAGATACTGACTATTGCCAAACGCGACGCGCTCAAGGGCATGTTGGTCGGCTCGGTGTCCCGCAAGAAAAAGTCCTGGCCAGTGGAGCAAAGCCATGACTCCTTTGCTCAGCGTTCGAAATCTGTCGAAATTCTATGACGGTCGTATCGGGTGTGGCGACGTGTCGTTTGACCTCTATCCCGGCGAGGTGATGGGGATCGTTGGGGAAAGCGGTTCTGGCAAGTCAACCTTGCTTAACGCCATGGCGGGGCATTTGGCACCTGATCGCGGACAGGTCCTGTTCGACACGCGGGCAGGCGGCCTTGTCGACACTGTGCAGATGTCAGAGCCCGAACGCCGCATGCTCAGCCGCACAGATTGGGCGTTTGTTCATCAGAATCCGCGTGACGGACTTCGGATGGCGGTCAGCGCGGGGGGCAATGTGGGCGACCGTTTGATGGCTGTGGGCGCGCGCCATTACGGAGATATTCGGCAAACGGCAGAGGATTGGCTTCAGCGGGTCGAGATCGAGGTTGACCGGATCGACGACAAGCCGCGCGCCTTTTCCGGTGGCATGCAGCAGCGGTTGCAGATTGCGCGGAACCTCGTGACCAATCCGCGCCTGGTTTTCATGGATGAGCCGACGGGTGGGCTGGATGTGTCTGTTCAGGCCCGGCTGCTGGATTTGCTGCGCAGCCTTGTGCGCGAAATGGGCCTGAGCGCGATCATTGTCACCCACGACCTCGCCGTGGTGCGGTTGCTCGCGGACCGGTTGATGGTGATGAAATCCGGGCAGGTCGTGGAGGCGGGGCTGACCGACCAGGTCCTGGATGATCCGCAACACAAATATACCCAGCTTCTGGTCTCTTCGATCTTGCAGGTATAAATCGGTCACGTCGTCCGGTGTTCGATCACCGTTGCGCATTGCTTGGGATAAATTGTTGAAGATGCGTTTTGCAGATCTTTCAAAGGCTGGCTGGTTCGACGTGGATGCTGCGTGGTCTGAACCGGCGCGATATGCAATGGGACCAAAACCCAAAACGCCATTCATGACTTCACCCCTAGGCACGAAATTTGACGCCCAACTGGTACGTCTGACGGAAGTTTACCCTGCGTCACTTTCCGTCATATTGGCGTCACCGGTTTTGAACTACACGTATTTCTGGTGGAAAAGGTGGTGGTGATGGAAGCTGTTATAGATGTGCGTGCTTTGGATAAGGCGTTCATCTTGCACAATCAGGGTGGGGTGACCATTCCGGTTCTCTCCGGAGCAGACGTGCAAGTGAATGCGGGTGAATGCGTGGCGCTGACTGGCCTTTCTGGCTCGGGTAAGTCCACGTTGATGCGTTTGATTTATGGGAACTATTTGGCGCGGGCGGGCTCGATCAGGGTCCAGGGCACAGATATTGTCACCGCCACACCGCGCGAAATCGTGGCGCTGCGCCGTGAGGTGCTGGGCTATGTCAGCCAGTTTCTGCGGGTCGTGCCGCGGGTGCCCACGATTGACGTTGTCGCGGAACCTTTGCTGCATGTGGGCGTGGAACCCAACGTCGCCGAAGCGCGCGCGGCGGAGTTGCTGGAACGGTTGAACATCCCGCAAACGCTATGGTCGTTGTCGCCCACGACCTTCTCCGGCGGAGAACAACAGCGGGTCAACATTGCCCGCGGCTTTGCCCATCCATTTCCAGCGCTTCTTCTGGACGAACCGACCGCCAGCCTGGACCAGGTCAATCGCGAGACGGTTTTGAAACTGATCGAAGAGGCTAAGGCGCGGGGCGCCGCGATCCTTGGGATCTTCCACGACGTCGCGGCGCGGGAACGGGTCGCCGACCGCGAAATCGATGTGTCCCGCTTTACTCCGGAGGCCGCCTGACATGGCAGTGCTCGCGGCCTTCGTCGGTCCGTCCGGGGCGGGCAAAGACACGCTGATGGAAGCTGTTCACACGGCCCAGCCCGACAGCCATATTGTGCGGCGGGTGATCACGCGGCCCGCCAGCGCGGGGGGAGAAGTGTTTGAAGGTGTGACCACCGAAGTGTTCATGCGCCGGGCGCGGGCAGGGGATTTTGCGCTGCACTGGCAGGCCCATGATCTGCACTATGGGATTCCGGCGCAGGTTGATGAAGAGTTGGATGCGGGCACGCTTTGCCTCGTGAACCTGTCGCGTAACGTTCTGGGCCAGGCGGCGCGCCGCTTTCCCAGCCTGCATGTGTTCAATATCACAGCGTCGCCCGAAGTCCTGGCCGAAAGACTGGCCAAGCGGGGGCGGGAATCGAAGGATCAGATCTTGCGCCGTCTGTCTCGCAAGCCTGACCGGTTTCCGCCGGATCTAAAATTGACGGAGATCGTCAATGAAGGACCGGTCAGCAAAGCTGTGCGTCAAGTGCTCGCCGCTCTTCATCCGGCTAAGGCGTAGCGGCGCAATACATGAAAAAGCCCGAGTTGATCAGATCCCAGCAACGACATGCTGTCGATCACAAACGGCCGCTGCAGGATTGGCTCCAGAAGCGGCTCCAGCACGGCCATCGTCGCGGCAAGGTCCGCCGGTTCCAGTGGCCCGGTCAGTGTCATGTGAAAGCGGAACTGGTCCATCACATAGGGATAACCCCAGGCGGCCAGATTGGCCTCTTGTGCCGGGGAGAGTTTCGCCTTGCGCCGACGCGCCAGTTCGGTCGAACTGGGAGGCGCGCGAAACCCGTCGAGATTTTTCACGATGGTGCTGGCCACGTTGCCCAGATCCGCCGCATCGCCGTCTGGCACAAGTGCCAGAAAGCGTCCCAACTGCGCGAGCTTCAAGCCCGGCAGGGTAACTTTGGCCAGGCTGCCGCACAAAGCCTCCGTTTCCGTCATCAGATCCGCCAAGGTGGTGCCGTCGGCCAGAAAGAATGGCGGCTTGATTGTGCCGTGAAAGCCGTATTTCCGGGGCCTCGAGGTGATTTGCGCCAAGGGGCAGGGCAGCCCGTCTATCGTCGCATGCGCAATGGCTGCGCCCGCGGCGCTGTCCCATCCCAACCATTTTGCGCCAAACTCGGCCAAAGGCCCTTCCGGCGTATAATAGACCGCGTATCGCGTGACCCCGTCCACCATTTCCCCCATCGATAGGTGACACATGCATCTTGATCAAACTGCGATCAGCACCGGAGATCAGGTGTTTGTCAATGCCCGCCTCGTGCTGCCTGACGAAGTGATAACGGGCAGCGTGCTCGTGCGCGATGGTCAGATTGCCGCGATAGAGTCCGGACCGGTTCCGGTTGGGGTATCCGCCATCGATTGCGAGGGCGATTTCCTGTCGCCAGGGTTGATCGAGCTGCACACCGATAACCTGGAGCGACATATCCAGCCGCGTCCCCGCGTCGAGTGGCCCCACGGCCCGGCAATCGTGGCCCATGATGCAGAGCTGGCCGGGTGCGGGATCACCACCGTTTTCGATGCGATCCGGGTCGGATCTATCCCGAGTCGTTCCAAAGAGGGTTACAGCAAATATGCCCGCGACATGGCTACCGAGATTCTGGAGATGCGGGCCGCGGGCGCGTTGAAGATCAGCCACCATTTGCATCTGCGCGCCGAGACCTGCTCTGAGACCCTGATCGAGGAATTGGAAGAGTTCGGGCCGGAAGACCGCGTGGGCATTGTCAGCTTGATGGATCACACGCCGGGCCAACGGCAGTTCACGGACATCTCGAAATTCGCCGACTATGTCCTTGGTAAGTCTGGCATGTCGCAGGATTCGTTCGATGAATATTGCGACTTCCTGATCGATCTTCATGACCGGCTCGGTGCGGCCCATGACGCGGCCACGGTAGATGCGGCTAACCGGTTCGGCGCACTACTCGCCAGTCATGACGACTCAACCGAAGAACAAGTTTCGGTTTCAGCGGGGTACGGTGTGAAGCTCGCAGAGTTTCCGACGACCGAAATTGCGGCTGCGGCCTGTCGTTCCAACGATATTCAAGTGATGATGGGGGCGCCGAACCTGATCCGGGGTGGGTCGCATTCGGGCAATGTCGCCGCTGCCCAATTGGCGAATGCGGATTT
This sequence comes from Pseudomonadota bacterium, assembly GCA_038526275.1. Classification (GTDB taxonomy): domain Bacteria; phylum Pseudomonadota; class Alphaproteobacteria; order Rhodobacterales; family Rhodobacteraceae; genus 188UL27-1. Next base: position 16,254 of record JBCBGY010000008.1, read on the forward strand.
GCTGGATGTTCTTTCTTCGGACTATGTCCCCGCTGCCTTGCTAACGGGCGCAATGATCTTGGCGGATCTTTGGGACGACGTGGCTCGGGGGTTGGCAACTGTGACGGCTGCGCCGGCGGAGGCGACGGGTCTGACCGATAGGGGCCGTCTGGCCGTAGGTCTGCGGGCCGACTTGATCCGCCTGCGTCGGGTGCAGGGCGTGGCAATGGTGCGCGGTGTGTGGGTTCAGGGTCAACGTGTCGGCTGAGCCTTAGCAAAATATTTGCGAACTCGGGTTAAAGCGCTCTCAGGGTCTCTGGGAAGTGGGAGTGCGGCTGTGACCAGAATTGTTTGCCACCGGGGTGCTTGTCGGCACGCGCCCGAAAACACCATTGCGTCTGGCCTGAAGGCGCTGGAACTGGGCGGCGATATGATCGAACTGGATGTGCGCCAGTCCCGCGATGGGGTATTGTATGTCCTGCATGATGAAACCCTTGATCGCACGACCAACGGTTCGGGTCCCATTGCCGAATGGGACAGTGCAGAGCTTGACCGTTTGGATGCTGGCGCCTGGTTCGGCTCTGATTGGGCTGGTACCGCGTTGCCCCGGTTTGATGCTTTTCTGAAAGCCCTGAAAGACAAGGCAGCGGGTTTCTACATCGAAATTAAGGCCGCCGATCCTGCCCTGGTGGCCGAGGTTGTGCTGGACTGCGAGGTTCCATCCTATTCGTTTACCTTTTCGTTTGACGCCACGATCCGCGAGGGCATGGCTCGGCATGCCCCGTGGCTGCGACGCATGATGCATATTGATGTCTCCAAGCCCTACGACCTTTGCGCGATTGCGGGCGAGGGTGTGGATCTGGTCGAATTCAAAGCGGCAGATCTAACGTCGCGGCGGGTGGCGGACGCACAGCGTACCGGTATGGAAGTTATGATCTATACGCCGGATCAGGACGAAGCCGTTTATCAGGACGCCATTGACCTGGGTGTTGATTACCTCAACATTGACTATCCAGAGACCGCCAGTCGTTTGCGCGACCAGCCGATGGACTTGGCGTCGTAGTTCGGCGTGGAATGCGCCGGATGGTACCCCGTAGGGGAATCGAACCCCTCTTTCCAGGTTGAAAACCTGGCGTCCTAACCGATAGACGAACGGGGCCTATCCAGACGTGACGCGTGATTTATGCTCTGGGCCCGTTGAGGGCAAGGAGTTTCTTTCGATAATCCGAGAAAAACCGACCTGTCTTCGCGCCAATGCGAACGGGTCTGTTTCTTCGGTTCGACTTGCCGCGCGGGTTGTGCGGGACGGAGACACCGGCGGGGATATTCGGACAATAAGAAAGACCCTAGATCGGGTTGGCCGGGGCGGCGTCTTCGAGCCGGAGTTGTGGGGACTGTCTGCCGCCCCAATGGTTGAGTTCCAGTCGGCCTGCGACGTGGAAGCGGCGTCCGCCATGTTGTTCCAGGGCGGCGCCGAGCGGTGTTTCGCAGGCCCTGAAGGCAATTGCGGGAAGACGCGCGCCAAGGCCGTCGCCAATCGTGAGTTTCAGGTGGCCGTCTCCCACTTGCTTGGCTCCCAATATCTGGACATCTGGAAAGGCGAAGCGCGGAGCGGGGGCAGAGGCACCAAATGGGCCCGCCTGCTCAAGCTGGGCGATCAGATCAACGGTGGCGGCGCCCGGCATGAGCATTGCGTCTATGTGCAGGCTTCGCGACCCCATCCTTGCCGCACCCTGGCGGGCCAGCAGATCTGACAGCCGTTCCATCGCCGGTTCCAACCGGTCGGCCCTGACTGTCAGCCCGGCGGCCATTTTGTGCCCGCCGCCTTTGAGGAGCAAATCTTCCTGCGCCAGCCGTTGGATCGAAGCCCCCAGATCCACGCCCGTGACGGAGCGCCCGGAGCCCTTGCCTTGGCCGTCGGCCATGCCGATCACGATGGCAGGCCGGTTGAACGCCTCTTTCAGGCGTGAGGCCACGATCCCAACCACGCCCGGATGCCAGCCATCGCCCGCCGCCCAAACCAGCGGCCCTTCCGGCCCGCGCGCCTCGGCCTGGGCCATGGCTTCTTCGGTGATGCGGGCTTCGATCTCGCGGCGTTCGCGATTCAGGTGGTCGAGCCGTTCAGCCATGGCCTTCGCTTCATTCGGGTTGTCGCAGGTGAGCAGCCGCGCGCCAAGATCCGCCTGACCGATTCGCCCCCCCGCATTGATTCGCGGCCCCAGAACGTAGCCGAGATGGTAGGCCGTCGGCGCGGCGTTGAGCCCGGCCACGTCCGCCAGCGCCGTCAGGCCGATCCGATCCCGCCTGGCCATGACTTTTAGGCCTTGCCGGACGAACGCGCGATTGACGCCCACCAGGGGCGCGACATCGGCCACCGTTGCAAGCGCAACCAGATCTAGAAGCGCCATCAGATCGGGACTGGTTTGACTCGCCGCGCGGCGTTGCCGGACAACCTCCACCAGAAACAGAAAGACAACCGCTGCGGCACATAAATGCGCCAAATCGCCGGTCTCGTCCTGGCGGTTTGGATTCACGATCGCCAAGGCGGGGGGCAAGGTCTCTCCACCCAAATGATGATCCAAAACAAGGACATCAGCGCCTCGCGCCGCTGCCAGCGCATCGTGGCTGAGTGTGCCGCAATCCACACAAATGATCAGATCGTGGCTTTGGGCGAGTTCCGACATTGCGGGCGGGTTAGGGCCGTAACCTTCGTCAATTCTGTCGGGAACATATATTGTTGCGCTCAGACCAAGCTCCTTGAGCCAACTCTGCAAGATGGCGGCGGACGCCCCGCCATCCACATCATAGTCCGCGAAAATGGCGATCCGATCCCGGGCCTGGATTGCGGCATTGAGTCGGGCGGCAGCGGGCTCCATATCCCGCAGAGTGCGCGGGTTTGGGAGCAAGGCTTTGAGGGACGGAGCGAGGAAGGTTGCGACATCTTCGCCGCGAATCGCCCGCGCCGCGAGTATGCGCGCCAGCGCATCGGGAAGGTTTGCGTCCTGCGCAAGCGCTTCTGCACGTCGTTCGAGATCCGGAGAAGGGCCTCGCCAGACGCGGCCCGTCAAAGAAGCGTCCACCGCCAGAAAACCGTTTTCTACGATGTCCTTCGCCATATCTGCCCCATCTGTTGTGTTCTTTTTCAGCCACCATACCTGATGTTGATGCGCAACGCATCTGAAAAAATGGGCCATTCGGCTCATGAAGCGATCACTGGTTGGTGTGATCCAGACACGAATTTCTGCAGTGCACTCGGCATGACCATGGCGCGTTTGATTTGGGCGTCCAGCGAAGCCAACGGCCAGGATCGCCCTTTGGTTGTGTGGCCAAGCGTATTTTCTTTGTCTCAGTACGGTATTTCTGTTACAGCTTGTTTCGGCATTGCGAGATTATCGCGCCATCGTGCGAAACGAGTTCTCCCCGTGGGTTTTGGGGTATAATCAAAAGATCCATCAGAGAGGAGAGGAAGTAGTGCCTAATTCGCTACATTCGTTCGGTTTGACGGCCGTGCTCGAAAAGCTCGGTCCTTTCCCTGCAAAAACTCTAGAGACGCTGGACGATCTTGGGCTGTCCGATGCGGACATTAGCCGTTATTTCAACCTGTCGCGCGTCGATCTTGCCCGTGTGCGCCAGGTTTTGTGTGTCGCACCAGAGATTGGTGACGAAGATCTACCGATGATCCGGCCCATCGCTGCGACTGGCAGTTGCGCGCAGATGATGCCGGACTGCGCTGTTCCGCTTCAGTAAATCGCTCCATCAAACGGCCTGGCCCGTGGCGCTCAAAAGGCGCCAGGGCCATGCCGGAACCCTAAATCGGGTTGCGGTAGGTCATTCGCCGAACTGATCCTGTCTTTGATCGCATCAAGATCGTCTCGGTCGTCAGATACCCGACTTCGCGTTTAACGCCGGGCAGGATGGATCCGTCTGTGACGCCAGTCGCAGCAAAGATCACATCACTGGTGACCATATCGTCGCGGGTATAGACGCGGTTCAGGTTGGTGATCCCGGCATTTTCGGCTCGACCGCGTTCGTCATCATTGCGGAACAGGAGCTTGCCGAACATCTGGCCGCCCATGCATTTGAGCGCTGCGGCGGCGAGCACGCCTTCCGGGGCGCCGCCGGAACCCATATAGATATCGATCCCGGTTTTTTCAGACTCCGCACAGTGGATCACACCGGCCACGTCACCATCTGGGATCAGCCGGATCGCTGCTCCGGTTGTGCGTAGTTCGGCGATCATCTCGTCATGGCGGGGCCGTTCCAGCACGCAAACCGTGATGTCCTGGGTCGAACATCCTTTGGCGGCGGCCAAAGCGGAAATCCGTTCGGACGGGCTCATATCCATCGTGACGACGCCTTCCCGGAAACCGGGGCCGATGGCCAGCTTGTCCATGTAGACATCCGGCGCGTGGAGCATTGTGCCACGTGGCCCCATGGCGATCACAGCCAGGGCATTGGGCATGTCTTTCGCTGTAAGGGTCGTACCTTCCAGCGGGTCCAGCGCGATATCCACCGGGGGGCCTTCGCCGGTGCCAACTTCTTCGCCGATATAGAGCATGGGCGCTTCGTCGCGCTCGCCTTCTCCGATCACGACAACACCCGAAATGTCCAGTTTGTTGAGCTGTGTGCGCATTGCGTCGACGGCGGCCTGGTCAGCAGCCTTTTCGTCGCCGCGCCCGATCAGGCCCGCCGACGCCATTGCGGCGGCTTCCGAAACACGGGCCAGGCCCAGCGAAAGCATGCGGTCGTGAAATTCGATGGTTTTTGTCATGGCGGAGGTTCCCCGGGAATGTACGGCACGCATCTATCGCGGACGATGGTAGGCAGCAAGGCGATAGCAGCCCGTGACATCCCAGTGGTTACCTTTGAATCAGGGTCGCGCTGGCCCCTTTCCCGACGGGGTCAGGAGCCAATGGGCCGGCGGAAGATCCCGTGTTTTTCGGATAAGTTATTGTAATATATAGTTTTTCAGGGAATACTGCCTGTTTCGCGATGACGTGCCGTCGCCCGGGCCAGTTACCATCAGGCTCCCAGGATCCGATTGACCATCTCTGTTACATCTCTGCTGAGGCCCGGTTTAGCCGCCAAACGCTCAAGATTTTCGCGGATCATGCCTTGCCGGTCCGCGTCGTAACGCCGCCAGGTTTCAAAGGCGGTCGTCATGCGGGCTGTGGTTTGCGGGTTCACGGCATCAAGCTTGAGCAGCCAATCGGTCATCAAACGGTAGCTCGCGCCGGACGGATCGTGAAAGCCTGCGCTATTGGCACTGAGCGCGCCGATGACAGATCTGAAGCGATTGGGGTTTTTCCAGTCGAAAAGCCTATGTTGGGTCAACTGTTCTGCAACAGCAGCAGCGTCAGCAGGGGCCGCGCCGGACACTTGCAATGCAAACCATTTGTCCATGACAAGTCTGTCATGGTCCCACTGTCGGGCAAATGCGGCCAGCGCATCGTCGGCCGAGCCAATATCGATAAGGGCCGCAAGGGCACCCAACTGTTCCGTCATATTATCGGCGGTTTCGAACTGTCGCGCCGCGCGCTTGCCGTCATCGACCAGCGACAGATATCCGAGCGCGCGCAGACGCAGCGCACGACATCCTGCCGCGCCGGCATCCGGGGTATAGGGACCGGGTCGATCCATCGCGGCGTAAATGTCGCCAAGTGTGGATTTCAAATGTTCGGCCACTTTGAGCCGCAGCGTCTTGCGGGCCGCGTAAATCCGGGACGGATCCGGCGTGATCCCCCCATCATGCAGGCTTTGGGCCAGGTCATCGTCGCTTGGAATGCCAAGGGCCAAGGCGCGGAAACTGGGATCCAGCCGATCATCCTGGGCCATCTGATTGAGCGCGTCCAAATAGGCGGGCCCCGGCTGAGCGCCCCCTGTGACCATTTCGATCAGCACGTCTTTTGCAAGGGCCCGGCCTGCCTCCCACCGGTTGAACGGATCGGTATCATTGGCCAGGAGAAACGCACGTTCCTCGGTCGAGCTTTTGCGTTCGATGATCACAGGGGCGGAGAAGCCCCGATTGATCGACAGGGTGGGGCGTTGCGGCAGATCCCGAATTTGGACTGTCTCGTCCGCTTCCGTCAGAGTGAGGACCGTTGGTTCCATAAGCTCTGAGCCGTCCGGGCCGATGAGCGCAGCGCATAAGGGGATCACGCGAGGCATGAAATCGGTGCGGCCCGCTGCCTTGGTGCTTTGCCGCAACTTCAGGGTCAGCGTGTCATTGGCCCAGTTTTCCTCCACCGTGACGCGAGGGGTGCCGGGATCTTCCCACCAGCGCGCAAACTGGGTCAGATCGAGACCACAGGCATCTTCAAAACACTTCCGGAAATCTTCGATTGTGGCGGCATCGCCATCGTGCCGGTCAAAGTAGAGGTTGAGCGCTTTCTGATAGCCTTCGGGGCCGACAAGGGTGCGCAGCATGCCGATGACTTCCGCGCCTTTTTCGTAAACGGTTGCGGTGTAGAAGTTATTGATCTCGATGTAGGAACTGGGTCGGACCGGGTGAGCAAGCGGCCCCGCATCCTCGCGAAACTGACGCCCGCGCAAAAGCAGGACATCGTCGATCCGTTTGACGGCGTGACTACGCATATCGCCAGAAAATTGCTGGTCGCGGTAAACGGTCAGCCCTTCTTTCAGGCACAGCTGAAACCAGTCGCGGCAGGTGATCCGGTTGCCCGTCCAGTTGTGGAAATATTCATGGGCCACAATGCCTTCGATCAGTTCATAGTCGCGGTCTGTCGCGGTTTTGGGAGAGGCCAGAACATATTTCGAATTGAAGATGTTCAGGCCCTTATTTTCCATCGCGCCCATGTTGAAATCGTCCACGGCAACGATGTTGAAGACGTCGAGGTCATATTCGCGGCCATAGACTTCTTCATCCCAACGCATGGACCGTTTGAGCGCGCCCATCGCATAGTCGCACTTGTTCTGATCACCGTCCCGGACCCAGATATTGAGCGCGACCGATTTTCCGGAAGCCGTGGTGAAGCTGTCGCTATGGGCCTGCAGGTCGCCGGCAACGAGGGCAAAAAGGTAGGCTGGTTTGGGCCAGGGATCGTGCCATTCGGACCAACCGGGACCGGACGTGCCGGGATTGCCGTTGGAGAGCAGCACAGGTGCGTCGCCTTCGATCCGAACATTGAACGGAGCCATGACATCGGGGCGATCGGGATAGTACGTGATCTTGCGAAACCCCTCGGCTTCGCACTGCGTGCAATACATTCCCTTCGACATGTAAAGCCCTTCAAGGGCGGTATTTTCTTCCGGTGCGATTTCAACCTCGGCCTCCCAGGTGAACGGCCCGTCGGGCACGTCGCAGGTGAGGCCCGCATCGGTGAAGCTTGGTGAAACCGGCTGCCCATCGATCGCGGCAGTGATCAGTTTCAGATTTTCTCCATGGAGGAAGAACGGGCCGTTTGGCGCATCGGCATCAGGTGCAAATTCGATGCTCGACCGGACGCGTGTTGCCTGGGGATCCAGCGCGAACGTGAGCGACACCGCTGTGATGCGCCAAGGGAATGGCGTGTAGTCTTTGAGGTAAACGGGCTGGGGGGCCGAGTCGCGCATGCATGGTCTCCATTAGGCTGCGAGAAACCTAGCTCCCTCAGCCCTGGCCGCAATGGGACAGTTCGCCTGACCGAACCGGGGCGCGGGCGCATACGCGATGGTTCAGTTCTCATCGACGGCCAGACACCAGGAGACGTCGCAGCGCAGGTCCCTTTCGAGTGCGACATGTATTGTCTGCAGCTATCGCTCCGTTGGTTAACTGGGGAGAGGAAGATCGTCGGGCAAGCGTCTGTAAACGGCGGTGTTTTTGGCAAGTTCGACAAATTCAAACCGGATATCGCGATCCATGAAGGCCTTGCACACCAACTGAACATGGCTGGCTTCGATCTGGAGAGGATCATAATCCCGTGCCGTGTTGGGTTGCTTGGTTGGATTTAGAGTGGGGGACTTTCCAAGGCTCCAGTACCAATCGTCGAAAATCATGTATCCGCCGGGTTTGCAGAGCTCTTTGAGAATGCAGGTCGCGGGACCATCGAGATGGAAAACATGCCCGCCGTCGATATAGGCCAGATCGAAGGGAGGCAGGGCTTCCTCCACGAAGGCCCGAGCCAGTTCGAAATGGTAGCCGGAATAGGTGTTATTGGGGGAACCCCAAGTGCCGTTCATGTTGGCAAAGCCGCGCTCGCGGAGATCAGCCGTCAGCGCGTCCAGATCGGATTGGCGGCTAAAAAGATAGGCCTGCCCCTGGTGGTTCAGTCGTTCCATCATCGGCAGTGTGGTCGCGCCGATGCCAACACCAATTTCGTAAATGGTAGGTCCGGGATTTTCGGCGAGCACCTCGTCCAGGTAGTTCAACACCACCGTGTCTGTTGTTGACAACGTTTCAAACCCGGCGGTTCCGATCTTTTCCAGCATGCAATCACTCCTGATTTGGCGGGACTATTTGCCTGGAGATTTAAGAACGGATTAACCGTGGTCGTTGCGCCCCTGCGGGAATTCCGCACTGGCGAACTTCCGCTTGGAACAAGTTCTTCGAATGGTGTCAGGTTGCTGACAGAAGGCTGTCAGTAGGGCTGTGTCAGGAGTGCGTCATCAGAGACCAAGACGGAGTTTAGCGATGACCTATCAACCGGAGCATTTTACGGTTTGGGCAGAGATACCTGTGACGGATATGGAAAAGGCCATGGCATTCTATTCTGCCGTAACCGGCGCAGATCTGGAGATTGAGGATGGTGGTCCCAATCCGGTTGCCTTTTTCCGGCCCGCCGATCCGAAAGCAGGTGTTGCGGGGCACCTTTATCCCGGCAAACCTGCAGCGGACGGATCGGGGCCGACGGTCCATTTGGCCGCGCCTGGAACGTTGGAAGAGATCATTGCAAGGATATGGGATGCGGGCGGCAAGGTGATTTCGCCGCCCATTGAGATCCCGGCCGGGCGGTTTGCATATGCGATTGACCTGGATGGCAACTCAATTGGTTTTTTCGAAGGGAAGACCTGATGCGCCGCGCTGACCGCCTTTTTCAAATCGTTCAGCATTTGCGAGGCGGTCGGCTGCTACGGGCACAGGATCTTGCCGACCGGTTGGAAGTGTCAGCGCGCACCATCTACCGCGACGTGGCCGATCTGCAGGCCAATGGGGTGCCGATCGATGGTGAAGCAGGCGTGGGCTATGTGCTGCAAAACGGGTTTCAACTGCCTCCACTGATGTTCACCCGCGACGAGATTGTTGCCCTGGTCGCGGGGGCGCGTTTGTTGCGCGCCTGGGGCGGGTTGGCCATGGCCGAAGCGGCGACGGAGGCATTGGTGAAAATCGATGCGGTTTTGCCCGAAGCGGATCGGGCCCGTGCGGCGATGGTTCAGGTCCATGCGATTGCGCCTGGGATGAGTGACGCCTTGCGCCAATTGCTGGATCAGTTGGAGCAGGCGGTCGACCGATCGGAACGCCTGTCCTTTGACTATGCGGATGAAGCCGGACGCCAAACCAGCCGGTCGGTGCGGCCCTTGGGGCTGTGGTATTGGGGAAAGGTCTGGACCCTGGTGGCCTGGTGCGAATTGCGGAATGACTTTCGGATGTTCCGGGTCGACCGGATGGCCGTCGTGGCCGGAGGTGCCCGGTTCCGCCCTGAGCAAGGCCGCGACCTTCGGGCGTTTCACGCGCAGATGCGGCGGTGTCGTGAAACCGCCGGGTTGGACGTCGTCTCGCAAGGTACCCAAGATGGAAGTGTTTGAGCGTGCAGGTTTTTTTAATGGCGTCTCCGCCGGAGACGTTTTGCCTCCGGCGGAAGTATTTGGGCCAATAAGAAAGACCTGTTAGCCGGTTTGAGCGGCTTGCTGGGCCCCGTTCTGTTCGCGTCTTTTCGTTGGCGTGAGGTTGGTTGTCACATAGCTGTTGAGAAGATTGAGTGTGCTCACGAAAGCCTCGACCGAATATCCGAAGATGAACGACAGAAGGTAAATGAGGGGTCGGTTCAGATCCACGCCGATGGTCAGCACGTTTGACGGGGCAAGGAGCATGGACAAGGTGAGTGCTGCCAGCCCCGCAAAGGCGGTGCGCATCAGGCTGTAAAGAAAGCCGTAGGGGGCGATATTCGGATTGAGCACGCGCCACATGCAGTAAACGATTGATCCGAGGGACCCGTAGATGATCGGCAGCGCCCACAGTTGGACCACGTTCAGTAGTTCTCGAAGCGTTTGGATCATCGAGCCCACGAAATATTCCGACCGGACATATTCGCCGTCCGCACCGCGCAATGCATTGCGCATGGTGGCCTTTTCCAGCGCCTGGATTTCGGCAATTTTCGATTGAAAGCTGCCCTGGACGGGTTCGCCTTGCGATGGAACGGCAGGATCCGCTTTGAGGAACGTCACCTCCGACGGCGGCCTGGCCCTGGCAACTGTGACGTTTTGCGCCGGGCAAAGTGCAGTTGCAAGCCAGCCCGGCCGAGCCTCCGTTTCGCTCGGGCAGATTTGGCGCCAGGCGGTTTTGATCGGCTGTTGCAGGGGCACGACCGTGTTGCGCAGGCCCAGCATCCGACCCGGCAGCGTTTCCTCTTCCTGGTAGTGGTATTTGAGCGTCGCGATCCCTTCGAGATAGACCAGATGCGGTTCCAGATCTGGGCTGCTCGGGTCTGGCGTCTTTCCAAAGTAGTTTTCAAGTTCGATCAGCTTCGTGACGCTTTGGAAATGGTCGAACTTCACGAACTGTTCGGCTTCGGACAAAACGAAGGTTGTGCGGTTCAGCCAGTAGGAAAAGTGAAAGGCCATCAGGACCAGCGCAATGCCGATCACCGTGAGCACGACGCTGCCGGGGAGGGACGGCGCGCGAATGTGCGGGGAATTGCCTTTCAGCACCTCGTTCAGCGTATAGCCGTCAACGCTGTCGAGGGCGCCATCATAGGCGTGCTGGAAGGTTCGGTTCAGGGCGATGATCTGGTCCGAGCCGACTTTCTCATCGGTGTCGGGCATGTCAAACGGTTGCAAGGCGATAGCGAGATCGGCGCAATCCTGGCCTTGTACATGTCTCAGATGATCGCGCAGGCGGCGGGCCTCATCGACCAGTTTGTTCAGGCTTGTATCTTTGCTCATGGGTCACGGTCCTACCTCAGTTGATTTGGCCAGCGAGCAGCCCGTCGGTGGTCGGGCATTCGCACGGCGCGCCGGTTTCCGCCGGAGCAACCGGCCAGCACCAGCGGCCATCGGGCAAAAGACAGGAGCCCAGTGGCGCATTCTGAGAAGGTGGTGAGGACAGGGCGGTGACACTCGCGACCGCGAAGGTCGATGCAAGGGACCAGAAGGTCATCAGAAATGTTCTCCAAAAAAGGTCGCTTTAAATGTGGGGTATCCTAGCGAAAATCCGCTGGTCGGTCAATTTACCTCTGACATGGCGCCGCTTGATCAAAGTCGGAAGCGGATTATCGTTCGGCGATGACTGTGCTTTTGTGGTTCAAGCGGGATTTGCGGGTGTCTGATCATCCGGCGCTGCGGCGGGCGATTGACCTCGATCAACCTATCCTGCCCGTCTACGTGGTAGAGCCGGACTATTGGTCCTTGCCCGATACATCGTCTCGCCAATGGATGTTTACAGCCGAATGTCTGCAAAGCCTGCAGGCCAGTTTAGGGCGGCTTGGGGCACCACTTGTCGTCCGGGTCGGAGATGTTGTCGAAACGTTTGAGGCCCTGCTTGGCGAAACCCGGATAACCCACATCATCAGTCATGAGGAAACCGGCAATGCCTGGACCTTTGCACGGGACAAGCGGGTGGCAGCCTGGGCGCGCAGTCATGGGATAGAGTGGCAAGAGTTGTCGCAGTCTGGCGTGGTGCGGCGCCTTGCGTCCCGAGACGGCTGGGCCGCGCGCCGCGAACGGTTCATGCGGACCACACAAGCACCAGCCCCCACAGCCATTCGGGGCTTTGTCGGGCTTTGCGGGCAGGCAATCCCTTCGGCGGCGGATCTGGGGATGGAGCCCGATGGATGTGTCGAACGTCAGACAGGGGGGCGCGAAGAAGCATTATCGTTGCTCGGCGGGTTCCTGACGTCGCGTGGGCGGACCTACCGCAAGGCCATGTCCAATCCGGTAGAGGGCGAATGGGCTTGTTCCCGGATCAGCCCATATCTGGCGCTGGGGGCGCTTTCGCCGCGCGAGGCGGCACAGGCTGCCGCGGCCCGCAAGGCCGAGGTGAAGGGGAGAGACGGGTGGTCAGGTTCGCTGTCGAGTTTCACCAGCCGTTTGGCCTGGCGCGACCACTTCATGCAGAAGCTGGAAGACGCGCCGAGCATCGAGACCCGCTGCCTGCATTCCGCCTACGAAACCCTGCGGCCCCGGGAGACCGATCAGGCCCGGTTGCGAGCATGGGAAGCGGGCGAGATGGGGCTGCCTTTCGCAGATGCCTGCATGCGTTATCTGCGGGCGACGGGTTGGCTTAACTTTCGCATGCGGTCGATGCTGATGGCCGTGGCCAGTTACCATCTTTGGCTCGATTGGCGTAGCACCGGGCCGCATCTGGCTCGGATGTTCACCGATTATGAACCCGGCATTCATTGGTCGCAGGTCCAGATGCAATCCGGTACGACTGGCATGAATACGGTGCGGATTTACAATCCGGTAAAGCAGGGAAGGGACCAGGACCCCACGGGTGTTTTCACCCGGCGTTGGGTGCCCGAATTGGCGGATGTGCCCGACGCCTATTTGCAGGAGCCTTGGCTTTGGGACGGGGCAGGGCGGCTGCTGGGCAAGGGCTATCCTGAACCGATTGTCGATGTGAAAAGCGCGGCCAAAGCGGCAAGCGCCGCCGTTTGGGGCGTCCGCCGAGGCCCGGCCTTTCGTGAAGAAGCGGACCGCATTGTCGCCAAACATGCCAGCCGCAAAGAGCCCGGAGTGCCAGCCCGGTTCCAGCGGGACAAGAACACCATGGCCAAGGGGCAGGACCCCCGGGGGCAGGCTAAGCAATTGTCGTTGAAATTCTAATACCGCTGGTCGTTCCCACGATGCTGGGGTAGTTTGGTTATGTGATGCGAGGCCACTAACTTGATAGGCCGAAAATGAAGAATCTGTTTATCGCGCTTACTTTCCTGATCGTAGCGGTACTGCCGGTACGGTCCGCGCCCTACACAATCAACTTCACTTTTGAACCAGGCAATGGCTCGATCTTGTCGGGTCAGGTTATGGGTTTTCTGGGCCCAACATACCCTGACATTCCGACCTTGGTTATCGTCCAGTCCTTCAATTCGGTTCGGGTCAACCATCTGCCGGCCCCCGATATCGTCGCGTCGAGTGGCTATTTCCCATGGGGACCCGAACCCGGGCAGTTCCGAAGAGCCCGCGGCTACATCAACATAACGGCCTGCACCGACAGTCTTGAACTTTGCTCAGACGGTTTTTCGGCATTGCTTGATCCGGATGATCGCGAGATCTTTTACTACTGGGGTGGGCCATCGTTCGATCTGGGCTTGGATCCGAACCAACCGCTTTCGATTTGGGACGTCGATTGGCATGCGCAAGTGCCGGTCCCTGCCAGCGCACCCCTAGCAGTGACGGCCTTGGGTGGGTTGATGTTCTTGCGTAACAGGAAACGCCGAGCGCACAGAATGAATGCCTAAGGCCGTTCGGAAATCCGATTTGCCGGAAAAGACGTGTGCGACCTGTGGCCGGCCTTTCACCTGGCGCAAGAAATGGGAAAAGGTCTGGGACGAGGTTCGGTATTGCTCTGAACGCTGTCGTCGGGAGAGACCTCGCGAAAAGCCTTGATGCCTCACATTGCGTGACACCAGTCCTTGCCCTAAACCTCCCGGGACTTTGACTGCCGCTTGGCGGTCTTGGACCAAAATGAGGGAAGTGAATGTCGGAGCGCGTGGAAAAGGCAGGTCTGCAGTGGGATGCGGCCTTGGCAGATTTCGTAACGGGCGAGGTGCTGCCCGGCACTAATATTCCAGAAGAGATCTTTTGGTCGGCGATGGCAGCGCTCGTGCAGGCCTATGGACCGCGCACCAAAGCGCTACTGACGAAACGCAAGGATCTGCAGGAAAAGATTGACGGTTGGCACATAGAACAACGCGGTCAGGCGCATGATCCTGCGGCCTATGAGGCGTTTCTGACCGAGATTGGCTACCTTCTGCCGGAACCTGAACAGGTGCAGGTCAATCCGCAGAATATCGACCCCGAAATTGCCTCGGTTTGCGGGCCGCAACTGGTGGTTCCATCGACCAATGCGCGCTTCGTCCTGAACGCGGCCAATGCGCGTTGGGGGTCGCTCTATGATGCGCTCTACGGCACTGACGCGTTGGGAAGTCCTGCTCCAAAAGGAGAGTATGACCTTCAACGGGGTGCTCAAGTTGTGGCATGGGCCAAGGCGCATCTGGATGAAGCTGTTCCGCTGACCAAAGGCAGTTGGGCTGATGTTGCGACGCTTGCACCGTCGGGCGGCAAGTTGATGATGATCGCGGGCAAGGGCACAACCGAACTGGCCGACCCATCGCAGTTTGCGGGCTATAACCGGGACGAAAAAGGCAATCTGACCGACATCTTCTTCCGCGCCAACAATATGCACATCGCGCTTTTCATCGACCGCAACAACCCCGTGGGCAAATCGGACGCGGCTGGGATCGCCGATATGATGCTGGAAGCTGCGGCCTCGACGATCGTAGATCTGGAAGACAGCGTGGCCTGTGTCGACGCCGCTGACAAGATTGTGGCCTATCGCAACTGGCTCGGCCTGATGAAAGGCGATCTGACGGAAGACGTGACCAAGGGTGGAGAGACCTTCACCCGCGAACTGAACCCGGACCTGGGGTTCGAGGCGCCTAATGGACAGCCCGTTTTGATGAAGGGCCGCTCGCTTTTGCTGGTGCGCAATGTCGGCCTGCTGATGACCACGCCTGCCGTGCTGGATGCGGATGGGGCCGAGGTGCCGGAACATCTGCTTGACGCGCTGGTGAGTGTGGCGATTGGCAAGCACGACCTCCTGAAGACGGATGGGCCCCGAAACTCGCCAGCCGGATCGATTTATGTGGTGAAGCCCAAGCTGCACGGACCCGAAGAAGTGGCGCTGTCTTGCGAGATCTTCGCCAGTGTGGAGCAGGCCACTGGCCTGCCTGCAGGCACCGTCAAGATCGGCATCATGGATGAAGAGCGCCGCACCTCGGTCAATCTTGGCGCCTGCATCGCTGCTGCCGGGGATCGTGTGGCCTTCATCAATACAGGTTTCCTGGATCGGACAGGCGACGAAATCCACACCTCCATGGAGGCCGGTCCGATGCGCCGGAAGGGTGAGATGAAGTCCTCGGCCTGGCTTTCCGCCTATGAGGACCGCAATGTCGATATTGGCATGAATGCGGGGCTCAAAGGGCGCGCGCAAATCGGAAAAGGCATGTGGGCCATGCCGGATCGGATGGAGGATATGCTCTCCCAGAAGATCGGGCACCCTGAGGCTGGGGCCACGACCGCCTGGGTGCCGAGCCCCACCGCCGCCGTGCTCCACGCAACGCATTACCACAAGGTCAATGTCTTCCAGCGGCTCTACGATATCTCCGAAGGGTCAAAAGGTGCGGTGCGCCAGTCCCGCGCAAAACTTCTGGAAATTCCGCTGCTAGAGGGCGAACTGAGCCCCGAAGAGATCACCGCCGAAGTGGAAAACAATTGCCAGGGGATCCTGGGCTATGTTGTGCGCTGGATCGACCAGGGCGTCGGCTGTTCCAAGGTGCCCGACATCCATGATGTGGGCCTGATGGAAGACCGCGCGACCCTGCGGATCAGCGCCCAAGGTCTGGCCAACTGGCTGCACCACGATGTGGTCACGCAAGATCAAGTCATGGCCGCGTTGCGGAAGATGGCCGAAGTGGTCGACCGCCAGAATGCCGGCGACCCGGCCTATAAACCCATGGCGCCCGACTTCGACGGCGTCGCCTTCCAGGCCGCCTGCGATCTGGTGTTCAAGGGCCGCGTCCAGCCGTCCGGCTATACCGAACCCGTGCTCCACGAACGCCGCGCGCAGGCCAAAACCGCCGGTTAAGCGATTGGTCAAAACCCTGGTATGGTTGATGCTCTACCAGGGTTTCTGCGGCGCGGATGTTTCGGGCATCAGCCGGAGGATCTCAGCGGTCGAGCGGGATTGATTGCGGAATAAGTTGACCAAATGGTCGGCGCGTTAAGCTTGGTCTGGTTTGTGCGTGCTGGCGTAGGCGGCCAACAGGTCTTCCACGGCGATGCCGTTGATCGTGGCCCCAGCAAGCCTGCAGTCAGAGATATCGACACCTGAAAGATTGGCGTTGGTGATCTTGCTGCCAGACAGGTTCACGTCGTTGATCAGCAGGCCGGTCATGTTGCAATCATTGAACTTGGTGCCGGAAAACTCGATATTGTTGTAGCTGCTCTTCGACAAGTTCACATTGTTGAAGCACGATGCAGCAAGGTTGGCATCATCGGCATCCAGTTGTTCGGTCACCTGGTGAAGGTTCATGGTGCAGTTCCCGTTTGGTGGTACCAGGTCAGTCTAAAGGCTGATACTCGCAAGGCAATAACGGCGCCCGACGAACCGCTGAATTCGGCGAGCCTGGCCATTCATCTGGCGTGTCGCCCAGATTGGACCGTTGACGGGGGCAGGGGCTCTGCTAAACCCGCAGCCTGATTTTTGGAGGCCGCCCGATAGATCTCTTTGCCGACATTCATGCCCTCATTCTCGGCGCACTGGCAAAGCTGGAGGCTGACGGCGCTTTGCCGACCGGCCTGGACTATAGCAGTGTGTCCATAGAGCCGCCCCGAGACCCAGCCCATGGGGACATGGCGACCAACGCGGCCATGGTTCTGGCCAAGCCTGCAAAGCTTCGCCCCCGCGAGATCGCCGAGATGTTGGCCGATCAGCTTATGGAAGATCCGCGTATCTTAACTGCCGATATTGCCGGACCGGGTTTTCTGAACCTGCGCCTTGAAAAGCCTGTGTGGGCGGAAGTCGTGCGGACAATCGTGACCGATTCCGAGCGCTACGGTCGGTCAGAATTGGGGCAGGGCAAGCGCGTGAACGTGGAGTTCGTTTCGGCATACCCCACCGGTCCGTTGCATGTGAGCCACACAAGAGGGGCCGTCTTTGGCGACGCATTGGCCAATTTGCTGGCCTATGTGGGGTATGCCGTGACCCGCGAATACTACATCAATGATTTTGGTGCGCAGGTCGATACGCTCGCGCGATCCGTCTATCAGCGCTACCTGGAGGCACATGGGCAGGAGGTAGAGTTTCCCGAAAGCGGCTTTGCGGTCGACTATGTTGCAGCCTTGGGTCAGGCATTGAAAGAGCAGGTGGGCAACGTCTATGTTGACCGGTCCGAAGAGATTTGGCTGAGCGACGTTCGCGCCTTTTCCACGAATGCCATGATGGACCTGATCACGTCGGACCTTGCCGCGATTGGCGTGGGCATGGATGTGTTCTTCTCCGAAAAATCCCTATATGGCGCTGGGCGGATCGAGGCTGCGATTGAAGACCTGCGCGGCAAAGGCCTGATCTATGATGGTTTCTTGGAGCCACCCGAGGGCGGATCTCCAAAGGATTGGGAACCAAGGGAGCAAACGTTCTTCCGCTCCACCGATTTTGGTGACGATGCCGACAGACCCGTCAAAAACGCGGACAACACCTGGACGTACTTCGCTCCGGATATCGCTTATCATTTTGATAAAATTTCCAGAGGCTTTGACGCCTTAGTTAATGTATTTGGTGCAGACTATGGCAGCTATGTAAAGCGGATGAAGGCTGTGGTTTCCGCCCTGTCCGACAATCACATGCCGTTCGACATCAAGCTGACCAAACCGGTCCGGTTCTTCGAACATGGCGAACCCTACAAGATGTCGAAACGCCCGGGCGCCTTTAACACGCTCCGCAATCTGGTGGACCGGATCGGCCCTGACGTGACCCGTTTTGCGATGCTGACACGCCGCAATGACGCGGCGCTCGACGTTGATCTGGCCGAACTTTTGGACCAGTCGAAAGATAATCCGGTGTTCAACGTGCAGTATGCACACGCTCAGGTTCAGTCGGTTCTGCGGAAGGCAAGGCAGGCGGGCATTCCCTGCGAAGATGCCGACTTGGCTGCCGTGGATTTGTCCGGTCTGATCCACGACGCAGAGCTAACCGTTGCCAAACGCCTTGCCGAATGGCCTCGAATGGTGGACATCGCCGCGCGGACAAAGGAACCGCACCGGATCGCTTTCTACCTCAACGACCTGGCCAGTGAATTCCATGCGCTTTGGACGAAAGCAGGCGATGTCCCAGAATTACGGTTTGTGCGAGAAGATGACCTAACGGTGAGTGCCGCTAAAATTGCGCTGCCACGGGCCGTGGCCGTTGTTATTTCTGCGGGTCTTGGTATCTTGGGCGTAACTCCGGCAGACGAGATGCGGTAGCAGCCGCGCCAGACCGGAGGTGAGAGGCAGCCCCGGTCAAGGTGCACGAAAGCTCCATCCGGGTCACAGGTATACGAGGCGGAGTATGGTTCAATCCATGATGGATGCCCCGGCGGGCGTTGAGCAGTCGTACCATGCAGGTGAAGTTGGCGCGTCGGCCAGTCTATTGAACTGGGTCGGTGCAATCCTGTCCCTGTTCCTGGTGGCTGGGCTGGTCACCTGGGGGTACAAGCTGGCGGTTCGGGATGTCTCTGGCGTGCCGGTTGTGCGCGCCATTGAGGGGCCGATGCGGATTCAGCCGGACAATCCAGGAGGTCGTGTGGCCGATCACCAAGGCCTTGCTGTGAATGCGGTACAGTCCGATGGGATCGCCGCTGCCCCGGCAGACCGCTTGGTCCTGGCGCCGGAACCCGGAAATCTGACAGATGAAGATCAACCAAGGCCCACCGAAACGGCCCCAGCAGAAACAGCGGCGGAGAACGAAGTGGCTCCGGTAACGGTTCCGGTGCCGGCCACGGAAGAAGACGAACCAGCGATCGATCCCATTGAGGCTGCCATTCGGTTGGCGACAGAAGGCGAGGAGGCGATTGCGCCCGGTGAGAGTGGTTTGACCCGGTCCATCGTTCCGCGCCGTCGCCCGGCCGTCGCCCAGCGGACAGCTCCCTTGGGCGAGGCTACAAGGGCCTCCAGCGCCCCCACCGAATTGGCGGTGACTTCTGTGCCCAGTGGCACACGAATGGTCTATCTTGGGTCTCGCGACACACCCGACGCGGCTCGCGGCCTTTGGGATGATTTGGCCCAAGGCAGCCTGCGCCCGCTTCTGGCGAACAAGCGCATGATCATCGAGGAAACGACATCGGTTGGCAAAACACTGTACCGCTTGCGGGCCATGGGGTTCGCCGATTTGGCTGACGCACGCCAATTCTGCTCTGCCCTGCTCGCCGAGCGGGCCGAATGTATTCCGGTCGTCGCTCGGTGAGCCAAGTCGGCGCATTCATATCCGGGTGCCAAGGCACCAAGCTGAAAGACCGGGAAAAGGCATTCTTTGCAGAGGCGCAGCCTTGGGGTTTTATTCTCTTTGCGCGCAATATGGAGCGTCCGGACCAAGTGCGGGCACTTTGCGCGGAATTGCGGGGGGCCGTGGGGCGCAATGCCCCGATATTGGTCGATCAGGAAGGCGGACGGGTCCAACGGATGGGTCGGCCATACTGGCGGCAATATTTGCCGCCCTTGGATCAGACCGCACGGTCAGCGCCGGAAAATCTCGTGCGCGGCATGTATCTCAGGGCACGCCTGATCGCGGCGGAACTGCATAGCGTCGGCATCGATGTGAATTGCGCGCCAGTGGCGGATATCGCAACGGACACAACCCATCCTTTCCTGCGCAATCGCTGCTTTGGCTCGGATCCTGCGACTGTGGCCCAAGCCGGGCGGGCGATCGCGCAAGGCTTGCTGGATGGCGGTGTGCTCCCCGTGCTCAAACATATGCCGGGTCATGGCAGAGCAGAAGTCGACAGCCATCATGAGCCGCCCCACGTTCGGGCCGACCTTGCCACATTAAAGGCGACAGATTTCGCTCCATTCAAGGAGCTTGCTGATGTGCCGCTGGGCATGACAGGCCATATGGTCTTTGACCAAATCGATCCCGGCAGACCTACCACGACCTCGGCGCCCGTTATCCGACTGATACGGGAAGAGCTTGGTTTCGACGGTCTATTGATGACCGACGACTTGTCGATGCAAGCCCTTGCGGGTTCCGTCGCCGACAGGGGTGCGGCAGCACGGGCGGCTGGCGTGGATCTTGGGCTCCACTGCAATGGTAACCTTGCCGAGATGGAAGAGTTGGCCGAAACTGTCGGCATTGTTGAAGGCGCGACGCTAAAACGGGCCGAACTGGCCCTGGCGCAGCGGCAAGCAGCGGATTCGGTTGATGTTCCCGCCCTGGAGGCGGAACTCAGCGAACTGGTGGAAGGGGCGATCAATGGCTGAGGATGGCGCACTCAGGTTAGAAGAAACCGTTGCGGCCCGCGTGGCCGCCGAAGCCCTGATCGTCGATGTGGACGGCTTTGAGGGCCCGCTCGACCTGCTTCTGACGCTCGGGCGCACCCAAAAGGTGGATCTGCGCAAGATCTCGATCCTGCAACTCGCCGAACAATACCTGATTTTCGTGGAACGCGCCAAGGAGCTGCGGATCGAACTGGCCGCGGATTATCTGGTGATGGCCGCCTGGCTCGCCTTCCTCAAATCGCGCCTGCTGCTGCCGCCCGACCCGGAGGACGAGGGCCCTTCGGGCGAAGAACTCGCCGCCCATCTGGCCTTCCAGTTGGAACGACTTGCCGCGATGCGTGACGCGGCCGCCAAGCTCATGGCGCGCGATCAAAAAGGGCGCGACTTTTTCGTGCGCGGCGTACCAGAGGACATGACCCGGGTGCGCAGCGTAACTTGGTCGGCCACGCTTCTCGATCTGATGCAGGCCTATGCCAGGATCCGCACCAAGGACGAATTCCGCCCGTTCGTGATGGACCGCGAAAAGGTGTTCACCATGGAACAGGCGCTTGACCGGATGCGCGGCCTGATCGGTTATGCCGGTGACTGGACCAGCCTGATGTCCTTCTTGCCGGACGGCTGGGACGAAGATCCGGTCAAACGTCGGTCAGCGACGGCGGCCACGTTCGCCGCCTCGCTCGAACTGGCGAAGGCGGGCCAGATCACGCTGCGCCAGTCCGACACATTCGCGCCCATCCAGATCCGCGCGGCCCATGGCGGATGAAACGACCGACAGCCTGTTCGAAGCGCCGCCTCTGGGCGAACAGGAACGCATGGTCGAAGCGATCCTCTTCGCCTCTGCCGAGCCGCTAACGGTCGCAGACCTCAATGCCCGAATGCCCCACGGGGCGGATGCAGCTCAGGCGCTGAGCCTGCTTACCAAGCGCTACGAGGGTCGGGGCGTTCATGTCGTCCGCGTTGGAGAAGCATGGGCGATCCGAACCGCGCCGGATCTGGGTTTTCTGATGCACAAGGAAGTGCAGGAAACCCGAAAACTCAGCCGGGCCGCCATAGAGACGCTCGCGATCATCGCCTATCACCAGCCGGTCACCCGCGCCGAAATCGAAGAAATCCGCGGCGTCAGCGTCAGCCGGGGCACGATCGATCAATTGCTGGAACTGGAATGGATCAAATTCGGGCGGCGGCGCATGACACCGGGCCGTCCGGTCACCTATGTTGTCACCCCGGCTTTTCTCGACCATTTCGGCCTGGAAAGCGCGCGCGATCTACCTGGTATCAAAGAACTTCGCGCCGCGGGCCTTCTCGACAATCGCCCAACGCCCGGCTCCGATGAGGAAGAGGCAGACGATAAACAGGACGACATGTTCGAGGGCTCGGAAAAAGAGTAGAGATCAAAGCGACAGATATTTGGGGTCAACCTTATCCGTCAGCCAAACGCCATTGTCGGCCTGCCAGAACAGTCCCCCATCCCCATATCTTTGCCGCGCAGCGACGTGAAGCACGACAGGTGTGCCATGGCGTTGGCCCACCCGCTGGGCCGTGGCGATATCCAAAGACAGATGAACATGCTGACGCTGCCCCGGTTTCAAACCCTCCGACAATATCTGATCAACAGTGTGCCGGGCTGTCCCGTGATACAGTTGCTCCGGCGGGCACTTGGGCTCCAGCCCCAAATCGACCTCAACCGAATGGCCCTGGGCCGCCCGGATCCGAACACCATCCGCTGACAGCGTAAAACGCTTCTTATCGCTTTCGGCGACAAGTCGCAGCAGATCATCCAGCGGCATCTCCTGTCCCGCCTGAGCCATAGCCCGCAATAAATCGTCGACAGCAACCCAGCCCGCCGGATCTAACCGAAGCCCAATCCGCTCCGGCTCATGCCGCAAAACAAGGGACAAAAACTTACTCTGTGCGCTCATCCATCCATCCCACTGCGACAAGCCTGCCTCTTTCTTATTGGTTCAAAAACTTCCGCCGGAGGCCCCGCGCCCGGTGACGGGCGCAAAGCATAGCGTGGCGCGCATGCGCCGCCGTTTATCTAAACCCGGAAATGTTTGCTAAGCTTCAGGCCCTGGCCCTGATAATTCGACTTGATCTCGTGCCCATAAAGCGTGCTGGGCTGCTCTGCCATTCGCTCATACACCAATCGGCCTACGATCTGGCCATGCTCCAGCACGAAGGGCGCCTCATGGCACCGAACTTCCAGAACCCCGCGGGAGCCAGATCCACCAGCGGCGGAATGACCAAAGCCCGGATCGAAGAAGCCCGCATAATGCACGCGGAACTCGCCGACCATCGCCAAATAGGGCGCCATCTCGGCGGCGTAGTCTGGCGGGATGTGCACGGCTTCCCGGCTCACAAGGATGTAGAATGCCGCTGGGTCCAGTATGATCCGGCCCTTGTCCGTCTCAATCCGTTCCCAGAACTCTGACGGCGGATAAAATCCGATCTTGTCCAGGTCGATCACGCCCGTATGTGGCTTGGCACGATATCCTACCAGGTCGCCGTCAGACGGGCGCAGATCGACAGAGAATCCCAGTCCGCTATCAATGACGGCTTCTTTGCCACCGCTGACAAGTCCTACCTCGCTATGGATCGAAGACAACGTCGCGTCGTCCAAAACGGCTTGGCCACGGCGAAAACGGATCTGGTTCAAACGCTGACCGGCGCGCACCTTCACCGAAAAGGACCGTGGGCAGATCTCCGCAAAAAGCGGGCCCTGATAGCCCGCGGGGACCCGGTCAAATTCTGCACCACCATCCGTGATCGTGCGGGTGAGCAAGTCCAGTCGACCCGTGGAACTTTTGGCATTGGCGGCGGCAGACACATCGGCAGGCAGAGCCAGCCGCTCCATCAACGGGACGACATAGACGCAGCCCTTTTCCAGAACCGCGCCTTCGGTCAGGTCGATCTTGTGCATCTCGAACTCGGCCAACCGGTCCGCGACCGCATGGCTTTGACCGGCCAGAAAAGAGGCGCGCACGCGATAGGCCACGGCACCGAGCCGAAGATCAAGGCTCGCAGGTTGGATCTGGTCTGGCAGAATGTCCGGTTGGCCAGCGATATGGCCGGCCTCGACAAACTGCTGGATCTCTTGGCAGGGCAGCACGCCGGTGGGGTCAGTCATCTATTGGTCGCCGCTTAGGTGAATTGTAAGGGCCGGGCCCCTGAATGCTGCAAGACGCTGGTCAGTGCGATGTTGGTCGGGCTAGCAGGACTCGAACCTGCGACCTTCCGTCCCCCAGACGGACGCGCTACCAGGCTGCGCCATAGCCCGACATCGGTGCTCCATACCAAATCCTGCGGGTGGCGCAAGCCGTTATCCCGCCTTCGCAGCATCGTCCATACGATCACGCAGCAAAACCATCTGATCGTAAATGGACCGCAGCTTGATCGCGGGGACCTGCCCGGGAACAAGCTGCCGAAGCGCTTCCAAAACCGGTGTATCCGCCGAAGGCAAGGGCAGCGCGGTTGGAGGCGAGGGGGCCTCTTCGGCCGGTTCCGGCGTTTGCGTTTCCGCCACTGGCTCGGGCGCGTCAACAGAACTATCCGCCAGGTCGTCCTCCGCCGCCGCGTCTAAGACCTCCTCCACGGGCTCCGATTGCTCCGCAGCTTCCAGAACCTCGGCTGTGCTGGTCTCCGGGAGGTGGTCCTCTTCGGTAGCAGCCACATCAGCGAACATATCCATCTGTGCCGAAGGCTTGCGGGGTTGCTTGAGGGGGACGACCTTTTCAACAGGCTCATCGGTTGTGGCGTTCTCGTCCGCGTCAAGGTCGACAGGGCGCGACTTGGCGGTCACTGCAGCGACACCTTGTTCCTTAAGGATCTTTTGAACGCCTTTGATGGTCATGCCATCATCGTGCAAAAGCGTTTTGATACCGCCCAGCAGCGCCATATCCGCCGGTCTGTAGTACCTGCGCCCGCCCGCGCGCTTCACCGGTTTGACCTGGGCAAACTTGCTTTCCCAGAACCGGAGCACATGGGCCTGCACCCCCAGCCATTCGGCCACTTCGCTGATGGTCCGAAACGCGTCAGGTGCTTTTGCCATAGTCAGGTCCGGCTTTTGTTTCCGAGTGCGACGCGGTCCTTCATCAGGTGCGATGGACGGAAGGTCAGCACGCGGCGTGGATGGATGGGAACCTCGTCCCCGGTTTTCGGATTGCGTCCCATGCGAGCCGCTTTTTCACGAACGCTGAATGTGCCAAAAGACGAGATTTTCACTTGCTCGCCCCGGACAAGTGCGTCCGACATATGCCCCAAAACACTTTCGACCAATGCCGCAGATTCATTGCGGCTAAGGCCCACTTCCCGGAACACGGCTTCACTCAAGTCCATGCGGGTCAGCGTCTTTTCACCCATTTTCTATCCCCCACACTTTTGAGCAACCTAGGGTGGTAGTCGTTTTCGAGTCAACTGGAATACTTTGGTTTATGGTCGTAAACCTTTGGCTTACCAGCGTAAAACCACCGATCCCCAGGCAAGACCCCCTCCAATTGCCTCCATGACGAGAACTTCCCCAGGGGCAAATCGCCCTTCGCTATGCCCCACGGAAAGCGCCAAGGGAATCGAAGCGGCCGAAGTATTCCCGTGGTCCTGGACGGTAAGGATCACGCGATCCATCGATACGTTCATCCGTTGGGCGGTCGCTTTGATGATCCGCAGATTGGCCTGGTGAGGCACGATCCAATCGACGTCCCCGCCGTTGAGCCCACATTTTTCCAGGGCGGTATGTGCGGTTTCGGCCAGCTTTTCGACGGCATGGCGGAAGACCTCTTTGCCCTGCATCCGCAGATATCCGGTGGTCCGGCGAGAGACCCCGCCATCGACATAAAGAAGATCCCGATAGGCGCCGTTCGAATGCAGATCTGTCGCCAGGATTCCCCGGTCAGCAGAGCTGCCGTCGCCTGTTTCGGCTTCCAGGACAAGCGCGCCTGCGCCGTCGCCGAAAAGCACGCAGGTGCTGCGGTCGGTCATGTCCAGGATACGGCTGAAGGTTTCGGCGCCGATCACCATCACCCGATCAGCCTGGCCGGATACGATCAAAGCATTGGCATTGGCCAGCGCAAAAACAAAGCCCGCGCACACGGCCTGAACGTCGAAAGCATAGCCATTGGTCATGCCGATGGCGTCTTGCACCATCGTGGCAGCCGACGGGAAGGTTAGGTCAGCCGTGGATGTCGCCAAGACCAGCGCGTCAATATCAGTGGCCGCGCAACCGGCATTTTCCAGTGCCGCCTTCGCCGCTTTGGTGGCCAGTTGCGAGGTGGTTTCATCCTCCGCTGCGAAATGTCGGCGTTCTATGCCGGTTCGCGCCTGTATCCAGGCATCACTGGTCTCAACCAAATCCTCGAAGTAACTGTTTGGCACCACTCGCGATGGGAGATAGTGGCCCACCCCACGTACAACAGTGCGTCGTGTCATGCAGTCTTACCGCTCTCCGCCCCATGACCTTCCAGGTCCGATGTCGTTGATTGCGATCTCGTCGCAATTTTGGCGGCTAATGTATCGGAAAACTTCGAGTTGGCCAGTTGAAAAGCCAGTTTGATCGCTGCGGAAACTCCGGTCGCATCGGCGGAACCGTGAGATTTTACGACAATTCCGTTCAATCCCAGGAACACGCCACCATTCACCCGGCGCGGATCAATGCGGCGCTGTAATCGTTTCAGAGAGGTGATCGCGAGGATAGACGCGATCCGGGACAAGGGCGAATAGCGAAAGGCTTGCCCGAGAAATTCACTGATCAGTTTCGCGGTGCCTTCGGCGGATTTCAGAGCGATATTGCCGCTAAATCCGTCTGTCACGATCACATCAACATCTCCGGATGGAATGTCGCTGCCTTCGACAAAACCGCAGTAACTGAAGTTGTGATTGGCAGATTCTGCCTCGATCAAGTCCGCTGCAAGTTTCAGTTCCGGACGGCCCTTATGGTCTTCGGTCCCGACATTCAGCAACCCGACCCGTGGGGTTTCGATGCCAAGCCCGTCCCGCGCGTAGGAGACACCCATCAAAGCGTACTGCAACAGATCTTGTTCGTCGGCGCGAATATCTGCCCCACCGTCAAGCATGACGGCATATTCGTGTGGGGATCTGCTGGGCCAGAGGCACGCAATGGCCGGGCGATTAATGCCAGGCAGCTTTCGCAGGCGCACCATCGACAGGGCCATCAAGGCGCCGGTATTGCCGCAGCTCACCGCAACGGAGGCATCCTTGTCCCGAACGCTTTCGATCGCTGACCACATCGAAGTGCCTTTGCCGTGGCGCATGACCTGACTGGGACGCTCTTCCATGGTCACGATGCCAGCAGCATCCCGGATGACACAGCAATCCTGCAACTGGCGTCGCCGCACAAGGTCTTCCAACGTGTCCCGAGGGCCATGCAGGATAAAGGCAATATCAGGGTTTTTGTCGCGCGAGAGTGCCATACCGTGCACCACGGCAGCAGCACCCTGGTCGCCGCCCATAGCGTCGACTGAAATAACGATCTTATTGCGCAATGCCTCTGGCAGGGGCGCCTGAGCGGCTGAGGGCTGGGTCATCGGCGCTATATGCGTCGCGCCGAAGCTTAAGCCGCGTCCTCGTCCAGATCGATCTCGTCTACCTGCGCGACGACTTCGCGGTCATCATAGTGACCGCAGGCCGCACATACATGGTGCGGGCGCTTAAGTTCGCCGCAGTTCGAACATTCTGCCGGATTGTCCGCTGTCAACGCATCATGGGCACGGCGCATGTTGCGGCGGGAACGGGTCACTTTATTCTGAGGGACAGCCATGTCTCAACCTCGCTTTGGTCGGGGACCGGGGCCACCCGCAATTTATAGGATTCTCTCGGCGTGCATACGCCGCCGCCACGGACCGATCAAGGGACGTACGCCAGCGGAGCCGGGACACTAGGGAATTTTCCGAAAAGCACAAGAAAAAAGTTATGTCCAAGGTGGTGCATTGATGCGCCGAGAACCCGGATCATGCCGGGGTGAGGTCAGTGGCTTTAGGTTCACTCGCCCTCCATGCGCTTTTTCAGCTCCGCCAGCCCCGCGAACGGCTTTATGTCCGCATCTTCCAGCGGCGCAACCCCCGGGGCCGCAAATGTGGAATCGGTCGGAGCCGCATCAGGTGCCCTGGGATAGTCCGGAATGGCGAGCGCGAGCGCTTCGATGAGCAGGTCCAACAGGTTCAGACTGTCGGGCAGGGGTTCTTGCCGGTCATCCTCCGGCATTTCCAGTTCGGCTTCGTCAGGTTCAGTGTAATCCGCGAGGTAGAGCCGTTCCACCGGGCCGTCGATGCGGGTTGTGACCGGGGCGAGCGTGGCGCTGCAGGGTTGCACAACGGTGGCACCCAACGTCGCCTTGAGATGCCAATCACGCTTGCCTGACGGCTCAAGCTGACCCGTGAAGCTCGTTTTCCGCAAGTCTGACAACTTTAGGGCATCAATGATGTCCGCGCGTTCGTTCGGCATCAGCTTAAGCTGAAATGATATGGTCTTTGCGTGGGGAGACTGGGCGAGCGCGATCGTCCGGTCCGCGTGGTCCCCATGTGTCGGATCGGTGCGACTGCTCATTGCTTTCACTTTCCTTCCTTGAATAGGGGGCGTACCTTGCTGTAAGTGCCGATAGAAGGTGCATTAATGTAGCGCAAGAGGGCAGGTATGGCATTCATCGGTCAGCGGATTTTTCGATCCGTCTTGCTGATTGGTTGCGCAGCAGCCCTACTGGGATGTTCGGCTCAGTTCCGCAATCACGGATATACGCCAACCGATCAGGATCTGCAGGATATTATCGTGGGGGTCGATACCCGCGATTCCGTCGAAGACGTGATTGGCGCGCCAACCTCTTCGGGCGTTCTGCGGGACAACGGCTATTACTATGTGTCGCAGCGGATTCGGACCTTCGCCTATCAGGCCCCGGAGGTTGTGGATCGTGAAGTGGTGGCGATCACGTTTGAGTCCGATGGGACGGTTCGCAATATCGAACGGTTTGGTCTGGAAGATGGCAATGTCGTCGCCTTGTCGCGCCGCGTGACCGACAGCAATGTCGAAGGGGTCAGCTTCCTGCGCCAGCTTTTCGGAAATATCGGGCGGTTCAACACCGGGTCCGTCTTCGACCAGTAAGACTTGCAGGATTTAGGCCGGTGGCTCTCCCGCCTCTTCTGTCGGCCTGACGGCCTCCGCCAGCGTTGGGCCCGGCCGCGCGTGCCGCGCGGCGCCTCCGGCGGAAGTATTTGGGCCAATAAGAAAGTGGGGTTTTGGGTCAGCATCAGATCGAGTTGCCAAATCCAGGGAATGTCT
Source organism: Pseudomonadota bacterium (assembly GCA_038526275.1). Lineage (GTDB taxonomy): Bacteria > Pseudomonadota > Alphaproteobacteria > Rhodobacterales > Rhodobacteraceae > 188UL27-1. The sequence goes on from JBCBGY010000008.1 coordinate 44,916, forward strand.
GGGATTTGCAGCCGATTCATGTGGGCGTTACTCGGAAGCTCCTATTGGCGCATATTGGGGAAAGAAGGTTGTCTAGGCCTCTTCTGCCCCAGAATTCACGCGCCCAATTAGAACAGTGAGTGCGCTGGATCGACGATCCGTTCCAAAGAACTTCATCATCATGAAGTGTCGGATCCGCTGGATGGGCAAGCTGAGTTCAGCGGCTGATCCGGCGTTGGGTGCGTTGACCTCGGACCAGGATCGTCCGGACCCGTTCGAGGCGCCGTGACGAGATGAAGTGCCCGACGACTACTTCGCGCGAGGCCGGGCGGTTGGCTTGCTGAGGCTCCCACGGGCGCTCGATCCGGAAATCATAGACCAACACGCCGTTTTCGTCGGGGACTTCATCGCTGTCGAGAGGTACAAGTTCGCCATCCCAGAACCCTTGGGTCGGTGGCAGGCCCACGGCGGCAATCACCGCGCCTTCGGGCGTTGGGTCAATCCGCAGTCCGATGACGTCTGCCACCAACCCCCGCCGATCCGATGTGACCAGAGCCGCATCCTCGGGCAAAAGGGTCGTGGGTTGGGATTCGCTTTGACCAAACCAGTTGAATGGATTGAACCGCGACTCCCGCACGGCTGCGCAGCCGGTGACCAGCATCAGGACGGCCAGTCCGGCCAGCAACGATCGTGACATCCCACTTCCCCATTCTTTTGCAAAAGCCGTAGCCGAAAGGCCCCGCGAAGGAAAGGCTGCCGCGTACTGGACGTCACTTGCCTATGGCAATAGGACCTCATTCAACGGAGGATCCACAATGGCCAGCGCAGCATTTGAAGATATCGTGGAAACCTTTGAGTTTCTGGACGATTGGGAAGACCGGTACCGCCATGTCATCGAATTGGGCAAGGCGATGGACCCGCTGGAAGAGGCCTTGCGGGTGCCTGCAACCAAAGTCGATGGCTGCGCCAGTCAGGTCTGGCTGGTGCCTGATGTTGACGGGGATGTGTTCCGGTTTCGGGGCGAAAGCGATGCGATGATCGTGCGCGGGCTGATTGCCATACTGGTTGCACTTTTTTCCGGACTGCCGTTGGCTGAGGCGCGGCAGGTGGATGCGCGCAGCGAATTGAGCCGACTGGGGCTCGATGATCATCTATCGTCCCAGCGGTCGAACGGGCTCCGCGCCATGGTGGAGCGGATCGAACGGTTGGTACGTCAGTAGGCGGGCCGGTTTGCCAACCCGCTGAGCAGCGCGGGCAGATCACCATAGCCGACGAAACGCCGCTCGAAAGGCAGTCCGAGCCTGGTGGCACAGTCTTGTGCCATGGCGGTCAGGGCGGGGTCATCTGTTTGGGCTTGGTAAACCAGTTTGGTGTAATTGCCGAAATACATGTCCCGCAGGTCCGGATACTTATCGAGGCCCAGCGGTCGCCAGACAAATGCGTCAAACTGCCGGACCAGAAAGTCGGTCAGGTAAAAGGCGCTGATCTCGTCGCGGGCAGCAAATCGGTCGTTGCCTTCGAGGAAGCTGTAGCAATGGGGGCCCGGCACCATTTCGACGCCCAGCTCTTGGCAGCGGCGCGCAAGTTGGCCGCCCGTTCCGCAATCCGCATAAACCACAAAAATCTGGTCATAAGCGGCGCGGTTCGCCTCCACGGCCTCGGCCACGCGATCCGGGATGTCTTGCGGGCGATTGTGGAGGATCGCCGGCAGGCATTGCAGATCCAGGTGCGTCCAGCCATTTGCCCGGATCAGATCCAGAAGCTCCCGCGCCAACGCACCGCACGCCAACAACAGAATCCGGCCCTGGCCAGATGCGGCCAGGCCGGCATGGGTGAGTTCCGGATCGGTCGGGTCCGCTGTCACGGCACCCGCTGGCCCTAGCTCGCCACCATCTGATTGTGCTTGCGCATCATCAGGTCCTTGGCCGTTTCCACCGCCACCGCAGCGTCGCGGCAATAGGCGTCGGCCCCGATAGCCTTGCCGAATTCCTCGTTCAAAGGCGCTCCGCCGACCAGCACGATGTAATCGTCGCGCAGGCCCTTTTCGACCAAAGTATCAATCACGACTTTCATGTAGGGCATCGTGGTCGTTAAAAGCGCGGACATGCCCAGAATATCGGCCTCTTCAGCTTCCAGCGCGCTCAAGTAATCTTCGACCGGGTTGTTGATTCCCAGATCGACGATTTCAAATCCGGCGCCTTCCATCATCATGCTGACGAGGTTCTTGCCGATATCGTGGATGTCGCCCTTCACGGTGCCGATCACCATCTTGCCCATGCGTGGCGCGCCGGTTTCCGCCAAGAGCGGTTTCAGGATGGCCATTCCGGCCTTCATCGCATTTGCCGCCTGCAGCACTTCGGGCACGAACAGGATGCCGTCCCGGAAGTCGTTGCCAACAATCGTCATGCCCGCGACAAGCGCTTCGGTCAGAACACGGTATGGTTCCCACCCGCGCTCCAGAAGAATATTGACGCCTTCCACGGTTTCTTCGGCCAAGCCGTCGTAAAGGTCATCATGCATTTGCAAGACGAGTTCGTCGTCCGGCAATTCGGAAAGGATAATATCGTCTTCGGCGTCGTCAGACATGGAGTAAGTCCCTAATCCCGGCAGAGTGCCCCGCTGAACCAGCTTTGCGAGCAGATCGGACATAAGACATGGTCAATCGCGACGTTGCCTGTCTTGCTTCCGACCTCACCTCGCCGGAAAACCGTTGGCGCTTGGTCTGACGGGCCATTCTAAATGGCTCGGACTTACTTGGGGGTTTGGCTGCATCAGGTCAAACGCTGATTCTTCAAGATGATGATGAAGCTCGTTCAAGCTGCGGCTTGGTCGCAGTTCCGATGCAGGCCGCGTTAAGAATCCTTTTGTTTGTTCCGCATTTGTTCTAATCCTGATCTATGGACGAACGACACGATATCGACCCGGCGCAACGGCGCGGTCGCGGCGCGGTCAGTAACCGGACCAATCGGTTTGAACGCCACACAAGGGTGCGCAGCCATGACGGTTGGGATATGGAAGAAGATCTGCCCCCGTTGCGCACCGAAGTGTCAGAGGAACGGCCAAGGTCGGTGATCAGCCGAAACCAGTCGCCGGATCTGTCGTTCGATCGTTCGATTAATCCCTATCGCGGCTGCGAGCATGGCTGCATTTACTGTTTTGCCCGTCCGACCCATGCCTTTCTGGGGCTCTCTCCGGGCTTGGATTTTGAAACGCGGCTGGTTGCGCGGCCCTCCGCACCCGATGTGCTGGCGCGTGAGTTGGGCAAGAAGGGCTACGATGTGCGGCCCATGGCGATTGGCACCAACACCGATCCCTATCAGCCGATTGAGCGGCAATATCGGATCATGCGCGGTATTTTGGAGGTTTTGGCCAAGCACCGCCATCCAGTTACCATCGTCACCAAAGGCACTCTGATCGAACGGGATATCGATATCCTGTCGGAGATGGCGGCAGACGGCCTGGTACGAGTAGGGCTATCGGTTACGACGCTTGACCGGGACCTGTCGCGACGGATGGAGCCGCGCGTGCCAGACCCGCAACGGCGGCTGCGGGCGATTGAACGGCTGACAACGGCTGGCATACCGGTGCGCATTTGCGTCTCGCCCACCGTACCCGGTCTGACGGATCATGAGATGGAGAGCGTTTTGGAAGCGGGCCGGGATGCGGGCGCCCAGGCGGCCAGCTGGATCATGCTGCGCCTGCCGCAGGAGGTGAGCGGGCTTTGGCAGGAATGGCTGCGCGAGGCGTATCCGAACAGGTTTCGCAAGGTGATGGGTCATGTGCGTGACATGCATGGCGGCAAGGACTACGCGTCCGACTGGGGCCGCAGAATGCGCGGCACCGGGCCTTACGCTGTTTTGTTGTCGCACCGGTTTAAGGTGGCGTGCCAACGGTTAGGGTTGGCTGAGGAGTTGCCGCCATTGCGCACGGACCTGTTTCAGGTGCCAGAACGACCGGGAAGCCAATTATCGTTGTTTTGAAGTTCGAACCAGTCGGCGGATTAGGTCCGCCGCCGTCGGCGCGGACGTTCCCGCGCGACGCTGTTTTCTTCAGTCCCGTCTGTGAGTGACGAAAATCCACCAATGGACTCGGAGACTTGATCGAGCGTCGGTCGGGGCGCAGCAGGGCGGGTGGCAAGGGCGTGACGCATCGCCTTTAGATGGTCCGGTGTTGTGCCGCAGCAGCCACCGATGATGCGCGCACCCGCGTCCCGCGCCATGCAGGCATAGTCTGCCATCAGTTCCGGAGTGCCGTCATAGTGGATATTGCCATCCACATATTTCGGGATACCCGCATTGCCCTTGGCGATGATGGGGGTTTCCGTTCCGGCGGAACTGAAACCCAGAACGGTCCGCAACAGGTCTGACGATCCGACACCGCAATTGGCACCATAGGCCAGCGGGGGATAGTCGAGCCCGTGAATCAAAGAGTGCAGCCCCAATGATGTCAGGCCCATCATTGTGCGGCCTGCCGTGTCAAAGCTCATGGTCACGCACCACGGCATACCGGCCAATTTGGCCGCTTCGCCCGCAGCCCGCAACTCTTCAGGTGCGGAGAGCGTTTCGACCCAAAGCACGTCGACGCCGCCTTCCTTCAGACCCTCGGCCTGTTCATGGAACATCTCAACGGCGCCAGAGAAGGTCAGGGG
>JBCBGY010000009.1:0-31457 GCA_038526275.1 Pseudomonadota bacterium
CCCGGCACCCCGATGAACAACCCAAGAGCCTCGGCAACGCGAATGTGATCATCTTCGGGATGGGCCGCACCGGAACAGCAGCGTATCTGGAATTGGAGCAGGCAGGGCACCAGCCAGTGGGCCTTGACGCGGACGCTTACGCGTTAGAGGCACACTTGAAGGCAGGCCGCCACGCGATCTTTGCCGATGCCGAAGATAGCAGCTTCTGGAATGCGGTGTCCTTGTCCGGGATTACGGCAGCGATTCTGGCGATGGACGATCTGGAGGCCAAACTTATTGCCGCTCGGATGTTGCGCGAGAAGGGATTTGATGGCCCGATCGTGAGCCATGCGCTCTATGCGGAACATGCAGAGACCATACGCGCAGCCGGGGCGGATCAAACGTACCTGACGATGCAAGAGGCCGGGAGAAGTCTTGCAGGGCATGCAATTGAAGCCCTGAGTTAGAGTGAAAGCTGTCGCGGACTTTCGGACTCCACATTGCGCGCGCAATGTACTGGTGCGGCTCGGCAGGACAGGTCGTATCAAGATGCCTCTTGCGAGGGAACACGGGGCGGCGGATAAAGGCAGGCATGTCCCTGCCTCCCGGATTCCTTGACGAACTGCGCAGCCGACTGTCCTTGTCCGACGTGGTGGGGCGTAAGGTCGTATGGGACAGCCGTAAATCCAACCAGGCCAAAGGGGACATGTGGGCGCCGTGCCCTTTCCACCAGGAAAAGACGGCCAGCTTCCATGTCGACGACCGAAAGGGGTTTTATTACTGCTTCGGGTGCCATGCCAAAGGGGACGCAATCGGGTTTGTACGCGAAACCGAAAATGTCAGTTTCATGGAGGCGGTGGAGATCCTGGCGGGCGAGGCGGGATTGCAAATGCCGGCCCGCGACCCGCGCGCGCAGGAAAAGGCGGACCGGCGCACGGAACTGGCCGATGTGATGGAGGCCGCCGTTCGCTGGATGCGCTTGCAACTCAAGACGGGCGGAGCAGTCGAGGCGCGTTCTTATCTGGAAAGGCGCGGTTTGGGGGAGGCCGCCCAGAACCGGTTTGAACTTGGCTACGCGCCGGACGGGCGCCAGGCGCTTTGGCAGGCATTGACCGGGCAGGGGATCGACGGACAGAAGATTATCGATGCCGGTCTCGCCGCGCGACCCGACGATGGCCGGGAACCTTATGATCGGTTCCGGGGCCGGATCATCTTTCCTATCCGGGATCCCCGTGGACGGTGTGTTGGGCTTGGCGGGCGGGCCATGGCGGCGGATGCCCGTGCCAAATACCTCAACTCGCCGGAGACCGAGCTCTTTGACAAGGGGCGGAGCCTTTACAACCACGGTCCAGCGCGCGAGGCGACGGGCAAAGGCGAGCCGCTAATCGTTGCCGAAGGGTATATGGACGTGATCGCCTTGGTCGAGGCCGGTTTCGCGGGCGCCGTAGCTCCTTTGGGAACGGCCGTTACCGAGGATCAGTTGCGCATGCTCTGGCGCATGGCGCCGGAGCCGATCATAGCGCTGGATGGCGACAAAGCGGGCCTGCGGGCGGCAATGCGATTGATTGATCTGGCCTTGCCGCTGCTTGAGGCGGGCCAGTCGCTTCGGTTCTGTTTGATGCCGGAAGGTCAGGATCCCGATGATGTGATCCGGGCGTCTGGCGCGAAAGCTATGCGGGACATGCTGGACAAGGCCGAGCCCATGGTGTCGCTGCTGTGGCGCCGCGAAACCGAGGGCGTTGCGATAGACAGCCCTGAACGCCGCGCGGCCTTAGACAAACGGCTGAGGGCCGCGATCAGCACGATCAAAGACCCCTCGATCCGGGGGCACTATGGCGAAGAAATACGGCGGCGGCGTGCGGAACTGTTTGGACAAGGCAAGAAAGCCTGGCCCCGACGCAGCGGACGATGGGCGCCTCAACAGCCGACCGCGCGACCAACGACCCGTAACTCTGCCCTCGTCAAGGGCGATGCGGCGGTACCAGATCACCTGCGGGAAGCTGTCATCCTGGCCACACTGCTGACCCATCCATCCCTTCTGGAAGACCATTCAGACATCTTGGAGAAACTGTCTTTGTCCGGCCCGGGCCATCGCAGTGTCGCTACGGTTTTGCTCCGGGCGCAGCCTGATGCAAAAAAATCGGACTTGATGCAGCAAATTGATAGCAAATCCCTTGAAAGCCTGATGGAGGCGCGCCATGTCCGGTTGGCGCCGCCTCTACGCCATCCAGATGATACGGATTTGGCTCGGCTGTGCCTGACGGAAGAGTGGGCGAAACTAGAAGCCTCCCGCGGGGCAGACCGAGAGATTAGTGAAGCGATGGAAGAGCTTGCGGGCACTGCGGATGAAGGTCTTGTGTGGCGCTTGTCCCAGGCAGCGTCGACTCGCAATGCGGCCCAACGGGGTGCGGAGGCGGATTTGACGGATTTTGACATCGCCCCCAACGGAGCCCGCCTGGACCGAGAAGAAAGATCCGCGCTAGACAAGTTGTTGCGCAGCATCGGTTCGGGCAAGCCCGGCGGTGAAACGGAATGACAATGGAATATTCTGCAAGTTCCGGTTAATTCGGATGGACTTAACGGTGATTCGCTCTACTGATTCTGGGGTAGTTGGAGCGGGGTAACTGCGCCGGTAGGGCGCCCATAGGAGCAGTGGATGGCAGCCAAGGACACGGACGATCGTAAGACTGACGAGACCGACGCCGAAATCTCGCTTGATATGAGACAAGCGGCGGTCAAAAAGATGATCGCCGAGGGCAGAGAGCGCGGCTTCGTCACCTATGACCAATTGAATCAAGTACTTCCGCCCGATCAGGTCAGTTCGGACCAGATTGAGGATGTGATGTCGATGCTGTCCGAGATGGGCATCCAGGTCACTGAGGAAGAAGAGGTCGAAGAGGAAGAGAACAAGGGCTCGACAGAGCTTGTTGAGGCCTCGTCTTCGCGCGACATCGCTGTCGCCCAGACCGAGACGGAAAAGCTCGACCGCACGGACGATCCGGTGCGGATGTATCTGCGCGAGATGGGTTCTGTCGAACTTTTGAGCCGCGAAGGTGAAATTGCCATCGCCAAGCGGATCGAAGCCGGTCGCAACACGATGATCCAGGGGCTTTGCGAAAGCCCGCTGACCTTCCAGGCGATTACGATCTGGCGCGACGAACTTTTGTCGGAAGATATTCTGCTGCGTGACGTGATCGACCTTGAAACCACGTTCGGTCGCGGCGTCGACGGTGAAGAAACCGAACCGGTGGTGGCTGCTGTTCCGACCGCGGAGCAAAAGCCAGAACCCGCGCAACCGGTGGAAGAACTGGACGCTGACGGCAATCCAATCCGCCAGGACGATGAGGATGACGAGGACGAACAGGCCAATATGAGCCTTGCGGCCATGGAGGCTGCCCTCAAGCCGCGCGTTCTGGAAACGCTCGACAAGATCGCGAATGATTATGCCGATCTGGCCGAGATGCAGGATCTGCGGATGTCCGCGACCCTGAACGAAGATGACAGCTTCTCCACCAAGGAAGAAGAGCATTACCAGGCTTTGCGGTCCAACATCGTGCAGTTGGTTAACGAACTGCACCTGCATAACAACCGGATCGAAGCGCTGATCGACCAGCTTTACGGCATCAACCGCCGGATCATGTCGATCGACAGCAACATGGTCAAACTGGCCGACCAGGCGCGGATCAACCGCCGCGAGTTCATCGACGCCTATCGCGGTTACGAACTGGACCCGACCTGGATGGAAAAGATGGCCGAAAAGCCCGGTCGCGGTTGGCAGGCTTTGATGGAACGCTCAACCGACAAGATCATGGATCTGCGGACCGAAATGGCCACGGTTGGGCAGTATGTCGGTGTCGACATCCCGGAATTCCGCCGGATCGTGCAGCAGGTCCAGAAGGGTGAGAAAGAGGCTCGGCAAGCCAAGAAGGAAATGGTGGAAGCCAACCTTCGCTTGGTGATCTCGATCGCCAAGAAATACACGAATCGCGGCCTGCAATTCCTCGACCTGATCCAGGAAGGTAACATTGGCCTGATGAAGGCCGTCGATAAGTTCGAATATCGCCGGGGCTACAAATTTTCGACCTATGCGACATGGTGGATCCGCCAGGCGATCACCCGGTCTATCGCAGACCAGGCGCGGACGATCCGTATTCCTGTGCATATGATCGAAACGATCAACAAGCTGGTGCGCACCGGGCGCCAGATGCTGCACGAAATCGGTCGGGAGCCGACACCGGAAGAGCTGGCCGAAAAGCTGCAGATGCCGCTGGAAAAGGTTCGCAAGGTGATGAAAATCGCCAAGGAGCCGATCAGCCTTGAAACGCCCATCGGCGACGAGGAAGACAGCCAGCTTGGGGATTTCATCGAAGACAAGAACGCTGTTTTGCCGCTCGACTCCGCCATTCAGGAGAACCTGAAGGAGACGACCACCCGCGTTCTGGCCTCTTTGACACCGCGGGAAGAGCGGGTGCTGCGCATGCGCTTTGGTATCGGGATGAACACGGACCACACTCTGGAAGAGGTGGGCCAGCAGTTCAGCGTGACCCGGGAACGGATCCGTCAGATCGAAGCGAAAGCGCTTCGCAAGCTGAAGCATCCCAGCCGGTCGCGCAAACTTCGGTCGTTCCTGGACCAGTAACCGGTCTTTTTGGTGCCGAGGCTTGGTTTCGGCACTGATTTTCAGTGCGGTGGTTTAATATGCCCCTGATGTTGCGGGATGGCGTCGTGTTCCTTCACGCGCCCAAAACCGGCGGAAACTGGGTGACTTCGGTGCTGGAGGAGCAAGGGCTGGTCGACTTTGCCTTCGGTCACAAGCACGCCGACGCCGCACACCTGACAGCGCCCCCGTTCCGGTCAAAGCGTGGTGGGGAATATGTTCGTTATGTTCGGGCCATGCTGCGTTTGCGGCATATGCAGGAGCAGCGGTTCTTCTATACCGTCCGAAACCCGTTCGACTGGTATGAGAGCTGGTTCAAGTACCAGGGCTCTGACAAGCGGCAGTGGCGGAATTGGGGGGCGCCGCCCAACCCGTTTCAATGGCACGTCAATAGCCCTTTGAATTGCGAGGCGCCGGCCTCTTTTTCGGAATTCATGACCTTTGTGACCGATAAGGTGCCTGGCTATGCCACGCGCCTTTTTGGGCAGTACCGCGCCATCGGCCCGGCACATGTTCTAAAAAACGAAACCCTGGCCGAGGATTTGTGCCACGCCCTCACCGCCTATGGGTTGCCGCATGATCGCGAACGTATCATGACCGCCGGACGGGTCGGCGAGAGCCCGTCACAGCAGATAGAGTGGGACCCGGCGTTGAGGCAAAAGGTGCGAGACTTGGATCGCGCGGCCTTTGTTGAATACGGATACGAATTGGACTGAAAGCCCAAGCCCGTATGATCGTTTCAAAACTATCGAATTTTTGTTAGAATTCGCACAGCTGGAGGAAACGTCATGCGCATTTTGATTTGGTTATTGGCAATCGCCGGGGGGCTTGTGGTCACAGCAGCCGTGGTCATTTTTGCCGGTGGATATCTGCTGCCGCGAGAGGTCACTGTCGCACGCTCGATTGAGATCAACGCCGCGCCGGAGGAGGTTTTTCCGCACGTCAACTCGTTGAAAGCCATGGAGGCCTGGTCGCCGTGGTTGTCGCGCGACCCCGATGTCAAGTTGACATATAACGACGTGGAGCAGGGCAGCGGTGCCACCATGGAATGGGCGTCAGAGCAGCCCGACGTCGGCAGTGGTCGTCAGGAAATCACCGCCTCGACCCCGAACGAGAGCGTCGAGACGGCGCTGGATTTCGGCGAGATGGGGTTGGCTAAGGCACAGTTCCTTCTGGCGCCCGCTGATGGAGCGACAACTGTGACCTGGACCCTTGAAACCGATATGGGCGGCGGGCCTGTTGGGCGTTGGATGGGGCTGATGATGGATGGTTGGGTTGGCGCAGATTATGAACAGGGCTTGGAAAATCTGAAAACCTTGGTTGAGGAATAGGCGCGCGTCGCCGCCCATGCAGACGCGCTTTGCCGTAGAAACCAACGGGCCGGGACTTTACGAGATCACGGGCCGTGTTGCGGCCTGGGCGCAAGGCACTGGGCTTTTGACCCTGTTTATCCGCCACACATCTGCAAGCCTGTTGATCCAGGAAAACGCCGACCCAGAGGTGCAAACCGATCTGCAGGCGTTCTTTGCCCGGCTGGTGCCACCCACAACAGACCCGTCGATGAAATACCTCACCCACACTTATGAGGGCCCCGACGATATGCCGGCCCATATCAAATCGGCCCTGCTGCCCACTCATTTGTGCATCCCTGTGCAGGATGGCCATCTTGCACTCGGCACCTGGCAGGGCATCTATGTATTTGAGCACCGTGACGCGCCACGGACCCGAACGATCGTGGCGCATATCGGTTAGCCCGAAATGAAAGGAGCACGCTCATGTTTCGCATCCTAACGATCGCCCTTGTTGGGCTGAGCCTGGCCAGCGCGGCAGAGGCCCGGAACCGTTTGGCACCCAATGGAGCCCTGGTTCTGTTCGAGACCAAGACAGACGACAATTTTCGTGTGTTGGGTCGGGCTGGCTTCGGCCCGCGAGATTACTATTGCGCCGCTGGATATTTCGCCCGTGTCACGTTACGCGCCCGGCCCACGGACCGGGTGGTGCTGACCCGACCGCCGACGCGGTCCGACAGGACGGTGGGCTTTGAATTGGTTCGAAACCCGGCCAAACAGCCATTCCTGAACCGTGACGTTGTCTTGCGTCTTCGGGAACCCGGCCAATCCAGAACCGTGGGCCATGCGCGGAACCTCTGCGAGCAGTTTAGGTTCGGGATCAATAACAACGACTGAACATAGTCGCTTTCGCAGAGGACTGGCCGACTCTATGTCCCGGCGCTGGCGGGCGCGGGGTCGACTCCAAGCGGATCTCTTTCAGGGGAGACGGGATCTCTGCGCAGGCTGCGACGAACCACCATTTGCGTGAGATAGGCTTGACCGGACCGCTGCCATGGCCTATCGACCACGAACCAAGCGGGTATAGCTTAATGGTAAAGCCCCTGCCTTCCAAGCAGGCTATGTCGGTTCGATTCCGTCTACCCGCTCCATCACACAGCAACATTCTGCCATAGGTTGTGGTTACTTCATGGCCAACTGCTGGCAAGAACCAGCTCTCGTTCCTGTAAATTTATGTAATAGTCTTGTGATTTATCAATTGTGGCTGCCGCGGAAACACCACAATCGAGCCCAAATTACCTCCAACTTAACCGCAACCATTTCAATATTACTGCCGTTGAACCAATCCCAGACTGGAACAGTCTAATGTCAAACGAGTATCTTATGTCGAGTATTGTTCGCCTGATGCAGTCGATCGCTATCCTTATCCTCGCTGTACTCTGTGCGGGTCTGGTAGGGATTACCATTGCCGCGGCTGCCGGTTACTATCCTTGGCTTTCCTATCACATCACGTTCGGCGAAACCGCGAATGCCGATGTTGGAATGTATCTTCAGATAGCATTGACCCTGTTCGTGATCTCACTTCTTTATGTGCTTCCGGCGAATGGGCGGATCATGTCTTTGGAAAAAAGCCATCGCGATTTTCAGATCAGCATGGATGATGTCGCCCAAGCTTACTATCTGTGCCACACCGCTGACAGGTCTGGTGCGTTTACCATGTCTTCCGAGTTCGACTCTGTCAGAGAACGCTTGCTGTATCTGCGCGATCATCCCGATCTTGGTCGGCTTGAAGCGGGTGTGATGGAAGTTGCTGCGCAGATGAGCCAGCAATCGCGCCATCTTGCCGATGTCTATTCAGATGAAAACGTTACCCGCGCCCGGAATTTCTTGCGGCAGCGGCAGGAAGAGGCTGACACCCAGTTGGCAAATATCCGGGATGCGTTGCGCGCCTGTGACGAGATTGAAAAGTGGAGCGCTGAGATTGAAATGGAGGAGGCTCGGGTCGAAGAGCATCTAGAGCAATTAGACGATCGGGTGCGAACGGCATTGCCGCCATTGGGTTACGATATCGTGCGGACACGGCGAAATGATCGCAACGTATTCTCTTTTGGAGCCGTGCAACCCGCTGAATAACAGCCGACGACTCAATTGAAGACAGTTCAAATAAAAAAGTTCGGCCGGTTCTTTAAAAAACCGGCCGAACTTTATTTTGTCAAATCGGTAGCGCTTAGGCAGCGATTAGGCCCATGGATTCGAGCTTCAGGAAAACCTGCTGGGCGCAGAAATCCACATCGACCGATTCTGTGTCGAGGCTCAATTCCGGCTTCTCAGGTACATCATAGGGATCGGAAATTCCGGTGAATTCCTTGATCTTGCCTTCGCGGGCCAGTTTGTAGAGGCCCTTGCGGTCCCGACGTTCGCATTCGTCGATCGAGGTGGCGACATGGACTTCGACGAAGGCTCCGTACTGCTCGATATCTTCTCGCACGGCTCGACGGGTAGAGGCGTAGGGCGCGATAGGTGCGCAGATCGCGATCCCGCCGTTCTTGGTGATCTCGCTGGCAACATACCCGATCCGACGAATGTTAAGATCGCGGTGTTCTTTGGAGAAGCCGAGTTCAGAGCTGAGATTCTTCCGCACAATGTCGCCGTCCAGAAGCGTCACCGGGCGACCGCCCAGTTCCATCAGCTTGACCATCAGCGCGTTGGCGATGGTTGACTTGCCGGATCCGGAGAAGCCGGTGAAGAAGACGGTAAAGCCCTGCTTGGCCCGCGGTGGGCGGGTCCGGCGCAGTTCGTTGACCACTGTCGGGAAGCTGAACCATTCTGGGATTTCCAGGCCCTCGGCCAAGCGGCGGCGCAATTCAGTACCGGAAATGTTCAGGACAGTTGCGCCATCTTCAACCTCGTCGGCAGGCTCATACTGGGCGCGTTCCTGCACATAGACCATGTGCTTGAAGTCGACCATTTCGATCCCGATTTCCTCGGCGTGTTTCCGGAACAGCTCCTGAGCATCGTAAGGGCCGTAGAAATCTTCGCCAGCGGAATTCTTGCCGGGCCCGGCATGGTCGCGGCCCACGATCATATGAGAACAACCATGGTTCTTGCGGATCAGGCCATGCCAGACGGCCTCGCGCGGGCCAGCCATGCGCATGGCCAGGTTCAGCAGGCTCATGGTTGTGGTGGCAGACGGATACTGGTCCAGAACCGCTTCGTAGCAGCGCACGCGGGTGAAGTGATCGATGTCGCCTGGCTTTGTCAGACCGACAACCGGGTGAATCAACAGGTTGGCCTGTGCTTCCTTCGCGGCGCGGAAGGTCAGTTCCTGGTGTGCGCGGTGGAGCGGGTTGCGGGTCTGGAAAGCCACGATGCGGCGCCAGCCCATTTTGCGGAAGTAGGCGCGCAATTCGTTGGGCGTATCGCGGCGGGCGCGGAAGTCGTAGTGGATCGGTTGCTGGATACCGGTCACAGGGCCACCCAGATAGACCGGACCAGCCGTGTTGTGCAGGTAGTTTACAGCAGGATGTGCAAGATCATCTGCGCCGAAAACATTGGCGGCCTCTTTGGCCTTGTCCGGTGTCCAGCTGTCGGTCACCGTCATGGTGGCCAGGATAACGCCTTCCTGATCGCGCAGTGCGATATCTTGGCCGGGTTCCAGGCTTCCCGCGAATTCTTCGGAAACGTCCAAAGTGATCGGCATGGGCCACAGCGCGCCGTCGGCCATCCGCATGTCGGTGACAACGCCGTTATAATCTTCTTCCGTCAGGAAACCCTTTAGAGGCGAGAAGCCGCCATTCATCAGCAGCTCCAGATCGCAAATCTGGCGGGGGGTCAGATCCCAGCTCGGCAGGTCGCCTGCTTCGGTCTTCAGTTTCTGGGCACTATCGAAGGAGACGTACAGCTCTGGTATGGGAGCGAGATTTGAGTTTGGCATGAAAGACCACTCGGTTTGGTTCAAGACTGTCGAGCGCCGGTGGTCCCCCCGCCAAGGCGCGTCGCGGCCCCATAGACCCGGGAAGGGGCAAAGTTCAAGGGGGCAGTCGGGAAAAGCAGACGTTATGAGGATATCGATAAGCGCCGTGCCGGGCTGGAGTCCATTCGCCAGGCGGCGACATAGCTCAACGGATCAATCGCCCCGAAAACCATCGCGGGGCGGTTGTTATCGCAACTAGATTAGCTTGAAATCCGTTACAGCCAGATACGATTGCCCAGAACCTTGTGCGCGATGTCGCTGCGTTTCAATCCACGTGCTGCCAGTTCTTCGTCGCTCAGTTTGCTAAGTTCTTCGATTTCGCGTGAAATCGGATTATTTTCGCTCAACCGCACAAGCCAGAAGAAGATGACGCTAAAGATGGATGTGATCGAGGTGGTCTTCGATGGGCGGGCATGTTCAAAAGTGGTTGCCATAACGAGGCTCCTTGTCATGTATCGCGTTCACGAAAACATTTAGGGGCCACGCCGCAGTGCAGCAACGGGCTCTGACGCAAACCCGGTTTGCGCTGAACTCATAGTTGAATCTGTGGTAAAGTCCGTTTCGTCAGGGTGGAAACGGGGTTATTCGGTCGCTTGGCGGGCTTCGGCGACCAACTGCCGCATCCCGTCCAGTGGCAGATAGCCGCGTACCAATTGACCGGCCATTACAAAAGTTGGGGTGCCATTGATCTGCATACGTTGGGCCAGCGCCCGGTTTTGCGCGATCAGCCCGTCAACTTCAGGTGCCTCCATGGCGGCTATCACCTTGTCTGCGTCAATGCCGATCTCTTCGGCGATCTCGCGCAAGGTTGCATCATTCAGTTCGGTGTCCACGCCGATCAGGTGGTCGTGGGCGGCTTTGTAGGCGTCATTGCCTTCGGTCTGTAGCGTGGCGATGGCGAAGCGGGACGCCACGAGCGACTGTTCCCCAAGGATGGGGAACTCTTTCACGATCAGCCGAATATTGCCGTCAGATTCTATCAGCTCCGACACTTCAGGATGGGCGCGCCGACAAAAGCCGCAGCGATAGTCGATGAACTCAACGATTGTTACGTCACCTTCCGGATTGCCACCGACCCAACTGAAACCATCATTGAACAGATCTGCTTCATTGGCGGTCACCATAGTTTCATCGGCTTCGGCCTGCTGTGCCTGTTCAGCAACTTCCAGCGCTTCGATCACTTCACGCAGAACTTGCGGGTTCTCGAGGAGATAGCTCCGAACTTCGCGGCCAAAGGCCTCCCGTTCCGCATCGGTCATGGCGTTCAGATCAAATGCTAAAGCCGCCACCGGCGCCATCAGCAGAGCAGAGCTAAGAAGTAGGGCTTTCATTAACGTTTCCTTCTGGTGGTCTGCTGTTTGGCAGCATCAATAATGTCCAGCGCACGACGAGATCCGGTAGAGCCTGCGGGCAGCAGATCAACCGCCCGTTTGGCGTGGATCGCCGCGTCGCTCAGTTTTCCTTGCAAGGCATAGCGCTCTGCGACAGCCAGCGAGGCTTGGCCCCGTCGCCCGGTCTGTGCATAGCCTTGGCCCAGGTCGCGCATCAGCCGGGGGTTGAAAGGGTCGCGCGCTCGGGCCTGTTCCAAGACCTTGAGCGCCGCCTCTGCCTGTCCTGCGGCCAGAAGCGCCTGTCCGTACCCGGCCAGGATCAAGGGTTCGCGCGGAGCAAGCGCCGCCGCCCGTTTGTAACTGGCAACGGCTGCCCCAAAGTTTCGGCTCTCCTGCAGGATCTGGCCGCGCAATTCGTGGGCATAGGGATCTTTAGGGCGTTTCGCGAGCAAAGCGTCGATTTCGGCCAGGGCCCGCTTGGTCTTGCTGTTCTTGTGGTACGCCCAGGCGCGTGCAACGCGGGCTGCATCGGAATTGTCGTTTTTGAGCCGTCGCAGCGTGTAGCTTGGTTTGCTGAGATAGGCCGAAAGCTTCTCCTTGACCCGATTGAACCAGTAGACTGATGTCGGATCGGGCGGTTCGGTTTCTTTGTACGCGGCTGCCAAACCCCGCATCCGGCGCAGTCGATCCCGCGACAGGGGATGGGTCCGGGCATAGGGATCTTGCCGGGAACGTGACAGGACTTCCTGACCTGTGAAGATTTCCATCACCTCGACCATACCTTCGGGATCGATGTTGGCGTCGGCCATGTATCGCAGCCCCGACTGATCCGCAGAGCTTTCCTCGGCGCGGGTATGGCTTAGAAATGCGCGTTGGGCGGCACTTGTCGATCCAACGGCCAACCCTCCCGCTGCCTGTGAGTCTACAGAAGCCACGGCGGCAGATAAAAGCAGCCCCAGCAGAGCCGTGTTTCGGGCCGCTTTCGCATTGGTCGCCCGGCGGGTGATGTGACCATTGGCAATATGCGCCAGTTCATGGGCCAAAACCGCTTGCAGCATGGCGGGCCGCTTCATCTTCAACAGCAAGCCGGAATTGATGAAAATGGTCCGCCCATCCAGAACGAAAGCGTTGAGCCGACTTTCCTTCAACACCACGATCCGGATCCGATTGGGCGACAGGCCAGCAGCCGCGATGATCGGTCTGGCCAGTTCGCGCAGCGCCCGTTCCATCTCGGCATCGCGCAAGATCACCTGGGCTTTTGCGGGCAAAGCAAGCGTGACGGCACAGAGAACCGCCGCCAGTAGCATTCCGAGCCGCCCTACCATTGACCGCATCGGTCCCCCCTGCAACAAGCCTGCCGACCGAAGTTTACGGAGTGTCGGATGCGGAGTTCAAGCCGAAGTGATGTCGATCCCTTCATCGTGATGGATGTGATGGAGGCCGCGCGGAAAGCAGAGGCAGATGGACGCCGGATCATCCACATGGAAGTGGGCCAACCCGGCACGCCTGCACCGCAAGCAGCCCGCGCGGCTTTGGCGAAGGCTCTGGACGGCTCGACCCTGGGCTATACTGTTGCCCTAGGGATGCCCGAACTGCGTCAGCGGATCGCAAAGCTTTATCGCGACTGGTACGAGCTTGACCTGAATCCAGACCGTATCATCATCACAACCGGCGCGTCAGGTGGATTCATTCTCGCCTTTACCGCCATGTTCGAGGCGGGCCAAAAGGTGGCGCTCGGCTCACCAAGCTATCCGTCCTACCGACAGATTCTGAAGGCGCTCAGCCTGGAGGCGGTGAACCTCCCCACCGTGCCGGAGAACCGGTTCCAGCCTGAACCGTTTGAGCTGCCTGGCGATGTGGACGGGTTGATCCTGGCCAGCCCATCCAATCCAACCGGCACAATGCTCGACCGCGCGGCGCTCAGCGGTCTGGTTGACCGGGTGGAGCAGGCTGGCATTTCGCTGATTTCCGACGAGATTTACCACGGTTTGCACTACGAAAACCGTGCGATCAGCGCGTTGGAGGTCACCGATGATGTGGCTGTCATAAACTCATTCTCGAAGTATTTCAGCATGACAGGCTGGCGTATCGGATGGCTGGTCGTGCCAGAGGCTCAGATCCGCACATATGAACGGCTGGCACAGAACATGTTCATCTGTGCTCCCCATGCCAGTCAGCTAACGGCCTTGC
Source organism: Pseudomonadota bacterium (assembly GCA_038526275.1). Classification (GTDB taxonomy): domain Bacteria; phylum Pseudomonadota; class Alphaproteobacteria; order Rhodobacterales; family Rhodobacteraceae; genus 188UL27-1. The sequence continues at coordinate 13,420 of JBCBGY010000009.1, forward strand.
ACGCGCTCGACTGCCAAGATGAGTGCGCGGCCAATCTAGCGGTCTATGCCGCGAACCGGCAAAAGATGATTGAGGGCCTGCCAAAAGCGAGAATGGAAACCTTCGCGCCACCTGACGGTGCCTTCTACATCTACGCAAATGTATCTCACCTGACAAATGACAGCCGAGCCTTCGCAGCCGAAATCCTGGATCAGGCCGGCGTTGCCGTGACTCCGGGCTGGGATTTCGATCCGCACCGGGGCGGGGGCTACATCCGCTTTTGCTATTCCGGAACCACCAGCGATGTCGAAGAGGGCCTTGAGAAGTTGCAAGGCTTTATCGCGGCACGATCGTAACAAACCGCAACATTTGATCGAAAAAACCTGCCAATCTCATCAAAGTCTGCAAAAGCGGACTTTTGACCGCGAAGGCCTTTCGTCATATACTGCGGGGCAAATAGTAAAGAGCAGAGGCGGCTCCCGTGATCCGGTTTATTGCAAGCTTTTTCGGCGGTATCTTTGCGATCGCCACGACAGGGGCGTTCTTCGTCGCCCTGATGATTGTGGCGATCTTCTGGATGTATGGGCGCGATCTTCCGGATCATGAAGAGCTTGCGCAATATAGCCCGCCCACGATCAGTCGGATCTATTCGGGCGAAGGCCGTCTGATCGACGAATTTGCGCAGGAACGGCGGTTGTTCGTCAATGCAACCGACATACCGGACCTGGTTAAGCAGGCCTTCATCTCGGCTGAGGACAAGAACTTTTACAAACATGCTGGCTATGACCCAAGGGGCATGGTGTCTGCCGCCGTTGATGCGGCCCAGGGGGCCCGCCTTCGCGGGGCCTCGACCATCACCCAGCAGGTCATGAAGAACTTCCTTTTGTCCGGGGATCGAACCGCCGAACGTAAGATCAAAGAACTTATCCTGGCCGCGCGCGTGGAGCAGGCGCTGGACAAAGAAAAGATCCTGGAACTTTATCTCAACGAAATTTACCTGGGCGCGAATTCTTACGGGGTGGCCGCTGCGGCGCAGACCTATTTCAACAAAAGCTTGTCAGAGCTTGAGGTGCATGAAGCGGCCTACCTGGCCGCCTTGCCGCAAAAGCCCGCCCAGTTGCATCCGGTGCGTCACAAGGATGATGCGTTAAGTCGGCGCAACGACCATGTTTTGCGCGAGATGTACGAGAATGGCTACATCTCTTACGAAACCTACCAAGAAGAGCGGGAAAAGCCACTGCGATCCGTGCAAAACGGCGACTTCCCCAGCTTCCGGCAAAGCCTGCCGCCGCGGGATTACTTCACAGATGAAATCCGTCGCCAGTTGAGCCGCAACTTTGGTGAAGAAGAATTCTTCGGGGGTGGCCTCAGCATTCGCGCCACGATCGACCCAGAGCTTCAGGCTGCTGCGGCCGAAGCCTTGCGTCGCGGACTGGAACAGTATGACCGCGGCACCAAGCGGTGGCGCGGAACCGGCAAGACGATACCGGCAGAGCAACTGGCGGACGAAGCCTCCTGGCGGGACGCTTTGTCCAAGGTCGAGGTCGCCCGGGACATTACGCTTGAACATCCGTGGCATCCCGCCGTTATCCTGGACGTGGCCGAACAAAGCCTGCGGATTGGTATCGAAGGCGTCACCGAGACAGCAGCGGAACCCTTTACCGTTCCTCGGAAAGACATCGCCTGGATGACTGGTGATTTCTTCGCGAATTTCGAGGTTGGCGACGTTGTCCATGTGCGTCGCATGACTGATGACGATAGCGGCGACTTCCTTCGCTGGACGCTCCGGCAGGTGCCGCAGGTGCAGGGCGGTTTCATGGCGATGGACGTCAATACCGGTCGGGTCTTGGCCATGCAGGGTGGCTTTTCCTACCAGCATTCGGTGTTCAACCGCGCCACGCAGGCCACCCGGCAGCCGGGCTCTGCCTTCAAACCGTTGGTCTATGCCGCGGCGCTCGACAGTGGTTTTACGCCTGCAACCATCGTTGTGGACGCTCCGATTGAGATCAATACGCCCCAGGGCGTGTGGCGACCAAAGAACGCGTCTGATCGCTTTTACGGGCCCACCCCTGTGCGGACGGGGATTGAGCAGTCCCGCAACCTGATGACGGTTCGCCTGGCCCAGGAAGTGGGTATGGACACAATCGCCCGCTATGCCGAACGGTTCGGCGTCTACAATTCCATGAACCAGTTTCTGTCGAACGCCCTTGGTGCAGAAGAAACCACGCTCTTCAAGATGGTGTCGGCCTACGCGATGTTTGCCAATGGCGGCGAACGCGTGGAACCCACGCTCGTCGACCGCGTTCAGGATAAGTGGGGCAAGACCGTCTTCCGGCATGACCAGCGCAATTGCACCGATTGCGGTCGCCAAAACCTCGCGCAGGGTGTTGCGCCCGCTGTGACCTCCGACCGTGACCGGGTGATCAACGCGATCACCGCCTACCAGTTGACCTCCATGATGCAAGGCGTCGTTCAGCGAGGCACTGCCAGTCGGACGGTCAAACTTGGGGATGTGCCTGTCGCCGGCAAGACCGGAACCACTAATGATGCGAAAGATGCCTGGTTCGTTGGTTTCACCAACTCCATCGCTGCAGGATGTTACATCGGGTATGATCGTCCGCGTAGCCTGGGTCGGAACGCATCTGGCGGCGGTATGTGTGGGCCGGTCTTCACCAGTTTCATGCAGACAGCGACGGCCAAATATGGCGGCGGCGAGTTTGATGTCCCGCCGGGCGGTCAGTTCATCAAGATCGACCGCTTTACCGGCGAACGGCTGAGCGATGGGGCCAGTGGCCGCAATGTCGTTGCTGAATACTTCCGGGAAGGCGAAGAGCCCACATTCGGCCTGGCCGCGTTCGTGGATGGCGGTTTCGCCGTTGGCTCTGACCTGCCGCTCTTCTCTGACGGGAACCAGGTGCGCAAGACAAAGACGGTTACCACGTCGACCGGACGCCGTGTACGCATTGCGCCGAAAGCAAGCATTCAGTCGATCCGGTCCCGTTCAGGCCTTTATTGACGGTGTTGGCTGACTGACCGGCATAGCCCCCGCTGCTTCGCGGGCGGGGGCCTTGTCCCAAACCATCCGTCACGCTATCACGTGCATCTGGCCATAAACCGAGACCGAACCCATGCGCGCCGAAGCCCAAAACACCGTCGATGTGATCCGCAAATCCTTGGCCTTGCTGGGCCAACGACTGGACTGGGAAACTGCGGAACACCGGCTTGAGGAGTTCAATGCGCGGGTTGAAGACCCCGATTTGTGGAACGACCCCGCCGCCGCACAAAAGTTGATGCGTGACCGGCAAATGCTGGTTGATGCCATGGAAACCTACAAGAGTATCGACCAGGAACTGACCGACACGCTGGAACTGATCGAACTGGGGGAGATGGAAGAAGATACAGAGGTGGTGCGCGAGGCGGAAGACTCGCTCTCAACACTGGCCGAACGCGCAGCCGCCAAGGAACTGGAAGCGCTGCTGGATGGCGAGGCGGATGGCAACGACACTTTCCTGGAAATCAATTCCGGTGCAGGCGGCACGGAATCTTGCGACTGGGCCAGTATGCTTGCCCGCATGTATATCCGGTGGGCCGAGAAGAAGGGCTATTCGGTAGAGCTTCAATCGGAGACGCCGGGTGAAGAGGCGGGCATAAAATCTGCGGCCTACAAGATCAGCGGAGCCAACGCATATGGCTGGCTTAAGTCCGAAAGCGGTGTCCACCGGTTGGTGCGTATCTCGCCATTCGACTCGGCAGCCAAGCGGCATACGAGCTTTTGTTCGGTGTGGGTATATCCCGTCGTCGACGACAATATCGAAATTGAAGTAAATCCTGCAGATATTCGCATCGATACATTCCGCAGCTCTGGGGCAGGGGGGCAGCACGTCAACACGACAGATTCGGCGGTGCGGATCACGCACAATCCGACCGGCATTGTGGTGACGAGTTCGGAAAAGTCACAGCACCAAAACCGGGACATTGCGATGAAGGCCCTGAAGTCGCGGCTGTACCAATTGGAACTGGACCGCCGGAATGCGGCGATCAACGAAGCCCATGAAAACAAGGGCGATGCGGGATGGGGCAACCAGATCAGATCGTATGTTTTGCAGCCCTACCAGATGGTTAAGGATCTGCGGACCAACTTCGAGACATCCGACACCAAGGGTGTGCTCGACGGTGACCTGGACGGATTTATGGCCGCGACCTTGGCCCAAGGCGCAACGGGCAAAGGTCGCGAAGAAGCGCAGGCCTCTGCTTGAGGCCGGGCTGCCGCAACGACTCGTTTACGTAAATAGGCTTGTTTGATTTCTCGCACTTCGGGCATAATTCATGCACGACAGACGAAGGATCTGCCCATGGGCCAGACCACCGAATACCTTTCCGAGCGCCGCAGCGCCGAGAGCCCGACAATTCGCCCCCTTAAGGGGCAGGATTTCTGGCACGCGCTTTATCTCGGATTCATGGATCTGCGGCGCGCCCCGGGCATCAGTCTGCCCATGGCAGCACTTTACGTTGTGGGCTGCATTTGCTTGACGCTGCTTCGTCCGTTTGGACCTTTGACATTGATTTCCGCAGCGCTCGCATTTGCGTTGCTTCTGCCATACTCGGCTGTCGGATTTTTTGAAACGAGCCGCAGGTTGGAACGTGGGTTGAGGCTGGATTGGCCAGAGGTCTGGACTGTAATCCGCAGACAGCGCAGCGGTGAGGTACCGTGGATCGCAGCAATCGTTGCGCTCAGCGGGCTGGCCTACATCCTGGCGATGGCTTTTCTGGCCGTGAACGGATGGGTCATCACGATATCGATCATATTTACCATCGCGGTCGGTCTGGTGATCTGTGCCGTTACGGTGTTGGCGCTTCCATTGGTTATGGATCGGCAATTCGATCTGGCGAAGGCGTTGATGCTGAGTCTTACGATGGTCCGCCAAAATCCGGGCATCACCCTGGCCTGGACTACAATCGCGGCGCTTATGGTATTCGTATCAAGTTGGACCGGCTACCTTGGCCTGTTGCTCGCGGTGCCACTGCTGGGCCACGGCTCTTGGCACCTTTACCGACGGGCCTTCCGCCAGTTGCCAACGGAATAGATCTCGGCGTTACAAAAATAAAATGGCGCGGAAGCGATTTGCTTCACCACGCCATAAGCGGTTGGAACGGACCCGCAAAAGGGCCCGCAACACTTGCTTGCTTTAAGAGCTTGTAGAGCCAGCGGGTGTGGCCGCTTTTACGCCAGGGGCAGGGTTATTTGCGCTCGCGTTCAATGGATCATCCTGACGCTGAACTGATCCTTCAAAGTGCGCACCGCTTTCTATGGCGATCGTCTTGTGAATGATATCGCCTTCAACCCGAGCGGTCGATGTCAGGCGAACTTTCAATCCCCGAACACGTCCAACGATGCGCCCGTTGACGATCACATCGTCTGCAATGATTTCGCCCTTCACAGTAGCGCCTTCGCCAACCGTCAGCAGATGTGCGCGGATGTCGCCTTCGACATTGCCCTCGACCTGGATGTCGCCGGAAGTCTTGATGTTCCCTGTGATGGTCAGATCAGAAGATACGACCGACGCTGGTGGTTTTGCTTTGGGCGATGCCGGCTTACTGCTGTCGGAGAGCGGTTTTTTGGCCGGTTGGGCCTCTGGAACTGCGGGCTTGGGGGCGTCGCCCGCCTTTGGAGTGCCGGTGTCGGTCCTGCTTTTAGAAAACATCGTTTGCTGCCTTGATGTAGATCATCGGATTGACGGGTTTGCCCCCGACGCGCACTTCATAGTGCAAATGTGTGCCAGTTGAACGGCCAGAGTTACCCATATCACCAATTCGGTCTCCGCGCGAGACCCTTTGGCCTACGGAAACCCGAATCTGTGCGAGATGGGCATATCGGGTCTCTATCCCGAATTCATGTTTGATTTTGATCAGACGGCCGTAGCCAGACTGCCAGCCCGCATGGACCACAACGCCATCCGCCGTCGAATAGATCGGTGTGCCATGACCGGCGGCAAAGTCGGTGCCATTGTGCATCCGACCCCATCGCGGTCCGAAGCCGGACGTAAACCGGAAAGCAGACTTTACCGGCATTGCGAATGGAGCCTTTTGCGCGGCGATCCGGTAAAGGTTCAAACGGTCCAGACCCTTTAGGATGTCGTTGGCCCGGGTGCTTTGCGGATCAGCAACGGCGCCTTTCGACGAAATGGCGAGAGGGGTCAACGGCCCGCCTTGACCTGAATAACCGCGGCGCACGGTTTCGATCAGCTGATCCGGTGGAAGACCTGCGGCAGAGAACATTTTGTCCAGCGGCGCGACAGAGACCGCGACCGCTTCTTCCAGTTGGGCGAAGATCTTTTCGTTGCGGTCAAGGATCAACTCGCGTTCGAACGCGATCGCCTCCATCTCTTCGCGCGCGAAGTCCGCATCGTCAGCCATTTCGTCGCGCTCGATCGCTGTTGAGTCGAGCGCCGCGGTCAAGAACTCCAAAGTCCCTGCAATATCTTCGGACGATGCCACGGCGGCATCAGCGTCAGAGCTTTCACCGGCGATTTCGGCATTGAGCCGCGCCACTTCTGTCCGGGCTGCGTCCCGTTCCCGTGTGGTACGGCGCAAGGTTTTCTGGATGACGCCGATCCCGGTTTCCAATTCGCGGCGCCGGTCTTCGGACGCCAGAAGTTCGGACTGCATGGACGAGATCGTGGTCAGCGCGGCATTGAACCGTTCTTGCGCGGCAAGCGCTTCGGTGGCGCGCGCATCCCGTGCCAGGGACAGTTCATTCAACCTTGTTTCATAGGTTTCCTGATTGCGTTTGGCTTGTTCCCGGGCGTTGCCAGAACCGATGCTGTCCATCAGCAGAACAGCCGAAACAATGATCGTCCAACCGATCATGGCGGCGCTGCCGGCGAGGATTGCGGCCTGCGTGCCAGGCCGAAGCCGAATGAAGCGCGTATCACGATCCGTCCGCAGAAACAGTCTCTGCTCGGGAAGTCGTCGCTCAAGGTAAGAATGTAGGCGGTGCTTGAAACCAGCGCGCAATGATTCTGTCCTGTTCACCCTGTCCTCGACCCTGTCTCTCGTATCCCCCCGACGAACAGGCTCGAACCCCCATACCTATGGGACCGGAGGCACGCAAGAATTTTGGCCTGTTCCTCGTGGCTTGCGAGGTATTCTTGGCCGATTGCGCGGTTTTCTGCCGATGTCGTTAGGTCTGGGGCTGGTCTGCCAAAGGCCAGTAGAAGTCTGGCGGCAGGCCAGCCTCGGCACGTTTTTCTTCGTTAAAGGGCGGCTTCAGCTGACCGTGAAAGTAGTGGCGGACCAACCGGTGAAACTCGTCCTTGGGGTCAATATCGGATCGTCCACAAAGGAAGTGGAACCACTTTGAACCGTAAGCCACATGACTGACTTCCTCGGCGTAGATCACTTCGAGCGCCGCAACGGCTTGGGTTTCTTTGGCCTGCTCGAAGATCCGGATCATGCCGGGTGTCACGTCGAGCCCGCGTGCTTCCAGCACCATTGGCACGACAGCGAGGCGGCCCATCAGATCATCGACAGTGTCTTCGGCGGCGCGCCACATGCCGGCATGGGCCGGCAGGGCACCATAGAAACTGCCCAAGTTTTCCAAGCAATCGCAGACAAGGTTGAAATGCTTGCTTTCTTCGTCCGCGGCGCGCACCCAATCGTCGTAAAAACCGGGTGGCATGGGCACATGACCGAAACGGGCGATGATATCCCAGTGCAAATCGACTGCGTTAAGTTCGATATGGGCAACCGCATGCAGAAGGGCGATCCGGCCTTCGTGTGTTCCGGGTCGGCGCTTGGGCACATCGCGCGGATCCAGGAGATCCGGCTTAGAGGGCCGAGAGGGTCGTAATGGTGGCGTTGCCGCGCCCGTGACAGGCATCTCCCCCGCGTCCCGTGCTGCGAACCAAGCCGCAGCGTGCGCGCGAGAGAGCGCTGTTTTCTCGCGACCATCAGCCGTTGTCAAAACCTCGGTTGCAAGCTCGGCGAGTGGGCGCATTGTTCTCCCTGACTGTCCTGGAAACACCGCAACCGGATTTCATGGGCCAACCAGATTGGCAAGGCCACCGTTCACTCAGAGAGCCTTGACGGCTTCCAGAACCTTTTCCACATGTCCGGGAACTTTCACCTTCCGCCAAGCTTCTTTGACAGTACCATCACCCGCAATCACGAAGGTCGACCGTTCGATCCCCATATATTTCTTGCCGTACATGCTCTTTTCGACCCAGACACCGTACGTTTCGCAAACATCACTTTCTTCGTCCGACAAAAGAGCGATCTTCAGTTCATGCTTGTCGCGGAATTTGTCGTGCTTTTTGACGCTGTCTTTTGACACCCCCAGAATGACCGCGCCTGCCTCTTCGAAAGCGGCCAGATGTTCCGTGAACCCGATGGCCTGCTTGGTGCATCCTGACGTGTCATCCTTGGGATAAAAATACAGAACGACGGTCTTGGGCTGCAGTTCAGACAGGGTCACATCGCCTTCGCCATCACGGGGCAAAGTGAAATCCGGTGCGGCTTGGCCTGCTTCGATCATGGAACGTTTCCTCGCTTCCTAACTCTCCCCTTCATTTTTAGGTCGGCTCGCGCGATGATAAAGGCCAATCAGAAAACATAGCAGTTCGGCGCACGGTGACCGACGAAACAGAGCAGAAGCCCAGCAAAGAAAAAACCAAGTCCGGCAAGCGGACTGTGGTCGGTATCCTTTGCGCTTGGGCTTTTGATGCTTGTGTCGTTGTGGCGTTGCTGGTTGGGCTGGCGGTCTTGACGCTGCCCGGGCGTGAAATCACGGCGCCGAGTTGGGTGGCGAGCCGCGCGGAAGCCTGGCTTTCGAACAGTTTGCCGGGCGCCACCGTCGATATTTCCCGCGTGGGCGTGACGTTTGGTCGGTTCGGTGCGCCCCGGGTCACGTTCCATGGTGCGACCCTGACCAATGCGACAGGGGCGGAAGTGCTGAATGTTCCTGCATTGCGGGTTGGGCTGGCGGAAGGCAGTTTTCTGGCCGCCACACCGCATCTTCGTCGGGTAGAAATGTCAGGCGCTACAATCGTCGTAAGCCGCCAAGCCGACGGCCAGGTTGATCTGGGCTTCAATCTGGCCACGCCGGAAACAGGCGATACAAATGTGTCCGATCTGTTGGCCACGTTGGATACTGCACTGAAGACCGAAGGTTTGGCCAGTCTGGATGATATCGTGATCGACGACGCGTCAGTCGTTTTTCAAGACGCGCGGATCGATCGGACCTGGCGGACCGAGGGCGGCGTGCTCACGGTCCGCAACAGCCAGAACGCGATAGAGATTAATGCGCGCTTCCAGGTCGAGGGCAGCCGGTTTGAAGGGTCTCTGCGCGCGCCTAAGGGTCGAAGCACGGCAGAATTCTCCGCCAAGCTGGAGAATGTCAGCACGCTGGACCTCGCCGCTCAATCAGATCAGTTGACCTGGCTTTCGCGTGTTGTTGCGCCCCTGTCGGTTTCGGTGCGCGGCGAAACCAATGAGGCGGGCGGCATTGGTCAGGTCAGCGGTAAGGTGGAGTTGGGCGCTGGCTGGGTGGAACGGGCAGGGCAAGAGAATTGGGCCTTCGAGACCGGTCAAGTCTATCTCAGTTACGCGCCGGACCGGGGGCGGGTTACCATCGACGAATTGCGCATCAACGCGAACCAGGGCCAACTTACCGGGTCAGGTTTTGCTTATTTGGAGCGGGACGAAGACCGCCAATTGGTTGAGACCATCGTTCAGCTTCAGTTGGAAGATGTCAGCATGAACCCTGACGATGCGTTTGAGGAAACGGCACGTTTTGAAGAGGGCGCGCTTGATCTGAAGCTGCAATTCGATCCGCTTTCCATTGATGTGGGTCAGCTTTACCTCAAAACCCTGGATCCAACGACGGGTCTGCCCTCGCTGATCCGGGCCACTGGTTCCGCCAAGCAGATCGACGGAGCTTGGCATGCTGCAATCGACGCAAAGGTGGATGCGGCCTCTCCCGCCGGGGTTTTGGCGCTTTGGCCGCAATCGGAAGGGCCTCGCACCCGGGCATGGCTCACGAAGCATCTGCTCGCCGGGCATCTGCACGATGCGGTGGCATCAGTGCGGGTGCAGCCTGGAGCCGAGCCGCAATCATCGGTGGTGTTTCAGTTTTCGGATGTCACGCTGCATCCGCTTGATACGCTGCCGCCGATAACCTCGGCGGTTGGCTATGCTTCGATCCAAGACCACCGGTTTACCCTGAACCTGGATGCGGGAACGGTTTCGCCGTCTGAGGGTGGGCTGCTCGATCTGACGGGATCAGTTTTCCAGATTCCAGACATTCGTCTGGCGGATGATCGCGCCGAACTGACATTGCGCACCGCAGGTACCGTCACCGGCACCCTCGCACTGCTGAACCGCCCGCCGATTGCCTTGCTCGAAGGCACGGCCTTTCCGGTGGCTCTGGCCGATGGCAATGCCGCTGCCGAAGCCAAGCTTGTTTTTCCACTGAAACGACAACTCGCCCTTCAGGACGTTGACTATCAAGTGACGGGCAAAATCACCGACGTGGTCTCGGACCTGATTGTGCCCGATCGGCAGATCGCTTCAAATGAGTTGAGCGTCGAGGCATCGAACGCCGAAGTCACCATTTCCGGGAGCGGGACGTTGAGCGGTGTTCCCGCGCGTGCCATCTGGATCAAACCCCTTGGACCAGGGGAAACCGGATCTCGCGTAGAGGGAACGGTCGAGTTGAGCGCTGCCATGGTGGAGCGCTTTGATATCGGGTTGCCGGACGGAATGGTGCAGGGGGCAGGCCAGGGGCAGTTTGTTGTGACCTTGCCACGGGACGGGGCTCCGACCTTTCAGCTGTCAAGCGATCTCAACCAGGTGCAACTGCAGATACCCGAACTTGGTTGGACAAAACCGCCGGCGGAGCTGGGCAGTCTGGCCGTTGCGGGGCGATTGGGGGATCAGCCCGGCGTTGATCAGCTTTCACTGGCCACAAACGGTTTGTCAGCAGAAGGTCGGGTGACGCTGAGACCCGATGGCGGCCTGGCCCGGGCCGATTTTTCGCGCGTGCGTGCGGGCGGCTGGATCGATGCGCCTGTAACTCTGGAAGGCCGTGGAGCCGGGGCCGCACCGGGTGTGGAGGTCCGCGGTGGTTGGGTCGATCTGCGCCGCACGAGTTTTTCCCGAGGCAGCGGAAGCCGCTCTGTCGGGGGCGCGATTGCGGTGAACCTGGACAGCCTTGTCATATCCGACGGGATCAAATTGTCGGACTTCAGCGCTTCGCTCAGTCCGCGCGGCAATGGCATGCAAGGGTCTTTTCGTGGTTCGGTGAACGGCATCGCCCCGGTTGAAGGGCGCGTGGCGCCGGGGCAAAATGGCGGAACCGCCGTTCGGTTGACATCGAATGATGCGGGTCAAGTCTTTAGCGCGGCGGGGCTGTTCAAGAAAAGCCGCGGCGGAGAACTGACCTTGGTGCTGAGCCCGCGGCAAGAGGCGGGCCAGTATGACGGGCAACTCAACGTGAAAGGGACCCGCGTGCAAAGCGCGCCGGGCCTAGCGGCGATTTTGAACACGATCTCCGTTGTCGGGCTATTGGACCAATTGAACGGGCCGGGTTTGCTGTTCACCGACATTGAGGCGGTCTTTCGTCTGACACCGAATGCATTGCAGGTGCGTCGGGCCTCGGGCGTCGGGCCTTCGGTCGGCATATCGATGGCAGGCCTTTACGATCTGAACCGTGACCGGATCGATGTGCAGGGCGTGCTCTCGCCCATCTATGTGCTGAACGGCATCGGTCAGCTTTTTACCCGGCGGCGCGAAGGGTTGTTCGGGTTCAATTACCGGATGCAGGGATCGGTGGAGTCGCCACGTGTTTCGGTCAATCCGCTCTCTGTTTTCACGCCCGGCATGTTTCGCGAGATCTTCCGTCGCCCACCACCGAGTCTGGGCCAGTGAAGCTCTCTGACTTTGACTTTGACCTGCCGGAGGATCTGATTGCGACCCGGCCCGCGCGCCCGCGTACGTCGGCCCGCTTGCTGGTATGCCGGGGCGGCATGACGGATGCCTCAGTTGCCGATCTGCCCGCCTTCTTGCGGGCCGGAGACCGGTTGGTCTTGAACAATACCAAGGTGATCCCGGCGCGTTTGACCGGCCAGCGCTTTCGCGACGGGCCAGAGGGACGCTCCGCCTCTCGAATTGAGGTCACGTTGCTGGCACCGGAGGCGGATGGCAGTTGGACGGCGCTGCTGAAACCCCTCCGAAAGGTCCGGGACGGCGAGGACATCGTCTTTGCCGATGGATTCTCGGCCAAGGTTCTGTCGCGAGCAGATGGTCAGGCCCGCCTTGCCTTTTCTGCCGGTGGTGAGGCGTTTGACCAAGCGTTGCAATCTGCCGGGCAGATGCCTTTGCCGCCCTACATTGCCGCCAAACGCGCGGCGGATGAACAGGACAAGACGGATTACCAGACGGTTTTTGCGCAGGAATCCGGTGCTGTCGCTGCGCCGACCGCCAGCCTGCATTTCGACAATACGCTTTTGTCCCAGATCCGGGACATGGGCGTCGATATGACAGAGGTGACACTGCATGTGGGGGCGGGGACGTTTCTGCCGGTCAAGGTCGACGATATCAGCGAACACAAAATGCATGCGGAATGGGGCGACGTGTCTGGCGTGGCCGCCGCCGAGATCAACGCCACCAGATCAGCGGGCGGTCGGGTCATTCCCGTTGGGACCACGGCCCTGCGGCTGATCGAGAGCGCCGCCCATGACGGCCAAATGCGAGCCTTTCAGGGCGAAACGGATATCTTCATCACACCCGGATACCGGTTCCAGGTGACAGACGGTTTGATGACAAATTTTCACCTGCCCAAATCGACCCTGATGATGCTGGTCAGCGCGCTGATGGGGCCGGATGTGGTCAGAGACATCTACGCCCATGCCATTGCACAGCGTTATCGGTTTTTTTCCTACGGCGATGCTTCGCTCCTATTTCCAGACCGGTAGAAACCGACATTGGAACGGCGTTTTTGCGCGGTTTGGCTTGGATGCGACGGCGTAACTGCGGCACAAGACGACACTCGGGATAAGGCCCATGATTCAGGTACTTGTAAGCACATGGCCTCTGCTGCTGGGGATGATGCTTTTGATGGTCGGAAACGGCGTTCAGGGCACGTTGCTGGGCATACGGGGCGGCATCGAAGGATTTTCGACCTTCGAGATGTCGATCATCATGTCGGCCTATTTCCTGGGCTTCCTGGGCGGTTCGCGTATGACGCCAGAGTTGATCCGTAGGGTGGGTCATGTTCGGGTATTTGCGGCGTTGGGTTCGCTCATCTCGGCGATCTTGATCCTTTACCCTACGCTGACGGATCCGATCAGTTGGTCGATCGGGCGGATCCTGATCGGGTTCTGTTTCTCTGGCGTCTATGTCACTGCCGAAAGCTGGCTGAACAATTCCGTCGGCAATGATATCCGCGGCAAAGCCTTGTCCCTTTACATGATCGTGCAGATGGCCGGGATCGTTGCGGCGCAAGGCCTGGTCAGTTTGGGCGATCCTAGCGGGTTTATCCTGTTCATCATCCCGTCTGTTCTGGTGTCAGTGGCCTTTGCGCCGATCCTGCTGAGCATTAGCCCAACGCCTGCTTTCGAGACCACAAAACCGATGACTTTTGGCGAACTTTGGACATTCTCGCCGCTGGGCTGCGTTGGCATGGGGGTCTTGGGCGGGGTCTATTCCGCGCTTTTTGGCATGTCGTCGGTATTTGGCTCGGAGGCGGGTCTGTCTGTGTTGGAGATTTCGATCTTTGTTGCAGCGATCTATGTGGGCGGGCTGGTCTTTCAGTATCCCATTGGCTGGATTTCTGACCGGGTCGACCGCCGCCAACTTATCATCTGGGTGGCGCTTGTCAGCGGTTTGGCCTCGCTGGCCGCGATGTTCTTTGGAAACAACTACTATGCGCTCGTCGGTACGGCCTTCGTGATCGGAGGCATGACCAACCCGCTTTACGCGCTGCTCATTGCCTATACCAACGACTATCTGGACTATGAAGACATGGCCTCGGCCTCTGGCGGACTGATCTTCATCAATGGCATGGGCGCGATTGCCGGACCCTTGATCACCGGCTGGATCATGGCGCAGGTCGGTCCTCTTGGCTTCTTCTTGTTTCTGGCACTCCTGTTGATGGGGCTGGTGACTTACGGGGCCTACAGGATGACCCAACGCCCGGCACCCGCGGTGGAGGCCACCGGAAGCTATGCGCCGATCCTGGCCAGTTCGACCCCCGTCGCCTTGGAGGTTGCCCAAGAAGTCTTTATCGAAGCGGCCCAAGAAGAGGAGCAGCAGCCGAATCCGGCTGAATAGCCACGGGGAGGCGGGCCATGGCAGACTACAGAGCGGTTCTGGAATTCTGGTTGCAGGAACTTGAACCCAAGAACTGGTATCAGGGCGGCGACGCATTGGATGCCGATTGCAGAGACCGGTTCGGCGGCGCATGGGACGATCTGGTCGCTGGCCGTCTGGAACGCTGGCGGACCTGCCCGGATGGCGCATTGGCCTACATCCTGGTGGCCGATCAGTTGTCCCGCAACATGCACCGGGGAAAGGCGGAGGCTTTTGCCACCGACCGGCTGGCGCGGGCGGCGACGATACATGCAATGGGGCGCGGCTGGGATCAGCAATTCCCGGAAGAGACGCGGCAATTCTTTTATCTGCCGCTGGAACATTCTGAAAGCCTGCAGGATCAAGCCCGTGCGGTCCGCCTGATCCTGACCCGTATGCCAGAAAATGGCAGCAACACGTTGCTGCATGCGCGCGCCCATCGCGCGATCATCCGCAGTTTCGGCCGGTTTCCCGCCCGCAATGCGGCATTGGGTCGAATAAATTCTGCTGCCGAGGAAGCTTACCTGGCTTCAAATGGTTATGCTCAGCTGCTGAAGGACCTCGCCCCGCAATCGGAATCTGCATAGAAAAGCCCCCTGCGTCACTCTGGCGTTACCCACACCCCCTTCAAAGCCGCCAGCGGATAGTTTAACGCTAAACCATCTTGAACCGAGGAGACTGGGATGGCGGCGCAATCATTCGACATGATCGTAATCGGGGCGGGTCCCGGTGGCTATGTGGCAGCCATCCGTGGCGCTCAATTGGGCCTGAAGGTTGCCGTTGTCGAGCGCGAGCATATGGGCGGGATTTGCCTGAACTGGGGCTGTATTCCGACCAAGGCCTTGCTGCGGTCGTCCGAGGTTTTCCACCTGATGCACCGGGCCAAGGAATTTGGGCTAAAGGCCGACGGGATCGGCTATGATCTGGATGCGGTCGTGGCGCGGTCGCGCGCTGTGGCAAAGCAGCTGAATGGCGGGGTCGGTCATCTTTTGAAGAAGAACAAGGTGACTGCTGTCATGGGCACCGCCACCCTGACCGGGAAAGGCAAAGTCAGCGTCAAAACTGAAAAGGGCACGGAAGAGCTGACCGCCACCAATATCGTTGTGGCCACCGGCGCCCGTGCGCGAGAGTTGCCCGGGCTGGAAGCCGATGGCGATCTGGTCTGGACCTACAAGGCCGCCCTGACACCGAAGCGCATGCCCAAGAAGCTGCTGGTGATCGGCTCCGGTGCCATCGGCATCGAATTTGCGAGCTTTTACAATACATTGGGCGCCGACACGACGGTCGTTGAGGTGCAGGACCGTATCCTGCCCGTCGAGGACGCCGAGATTAGCGCGTTTGCGAAGAAGGCCTTTGCGAAGCAGGGCATGAAGATCATGGAGAAAGCCATGGTCAAGCAACTGGATCGCGGCAAAGGCAAAGTGACGGCCCATATCGAAACCGGTGGCAAGGTCGAGAAGATGGAGTTCGACACGGTGATCTCTGCCGTGGGGATCGTCGCAAACACCGAAAATCTGGGTCTCGAAAAGCTGGGCGTAAAGATCGACCGGAGCTTTGCCGTCACGGACGAATATTGCCGGACAGGCATTGAAGGCGTCTACGTCATCGGCGATGCGACCAACGGCCCTTGGCTCGCGCACAAGGCCAGCCATGAAGGCGTGATGGTGGCTGAACTGATCGCGGGTAAGAACAATGTCCACCCGGTCAAGCCCGAAGCCATTGCCGGCTGCACATACTGCCACCCTCAGGTCGCAAGCGTCGGCCTGACCGAGGCTAAGGCGAAAGAGCAGGGCAAAAAGGTCAAAGTGGGCCGGTTCCCCTTCATCGGCAACGGCAAAGCCATCGCATTGGGCGAGCCTGAGGGCCTGATCAAGACGATCTTCGATGCGGAGACAGGCGAACTGCTGGGGGCCCACATGATCGGTGCGGAAGTGACCGAGCTGATCCAGGGTTACGTGGTGGGTCAAAAGCTCGAGACGACGGAAGAAGACCTGATGGAAACCGTGTTCCCGCACCCGACCCTCAGCGAGATGATGCACGAAAGCGTCTTGGACGCCTACGACAAGGCAATCCACTTCTGACATTTCTGGCGCTCAGGAACGGCGGCGTAAGGGCGCTCGCGTACCTTTCTGGCTGATAGGCAACCTGCACTCATCGTGCAGTTGCCGCGGCTTTCAAGTGGCGCGTTGCGTACAAGCTTCTTCAATCAATTATGCTGTCCACATAATCCCCGGAAAAGCGCAACATGGACAAGACGTTCTGGTTTGAAACCCGAGATACAAACGACAGCTGGGAGACCATACTGGAGAACCCTAACAGGATATCCGGACAGGCCCTGGGCGGCATGATCCGAGATGCGCTGTTAGCGGCAGGATGGCAGCAAACCGATGATGAAGCGGTCGATCCCGAGGATTGGGGTTGGTACTTCTTCATTCGGTGGGACGGTCATCTTTGCATGGTTGGGGTTCATCAAATCAACCAAGTTGAAGAAGAAGCGGACTTCCAGACGTACTGCACAACGGATTGGCAGGAGGGCGGCGCTTTTGTCGAGCGATATGACGAAAGAAAATTCTGGGACAAACTTCTCGGAAAGAACAAGCCTTCCCCGGAAAGCCAGAAGGAAATCGAGAAACAGTTTCAGAAGGTCCTGTCTTCGATGCAGAACCTTCGAAATTTGCGTGCCGAGCCATCGTTATAATCTTGCAGTTCGTCTCGGTTGTTTCCGCCTAACCTCAACCAACCGGAGAACTACTCACGAGATTTCCGCAATTTTCGGATATCGGTTGTTGTTGCAACGGGTTGTTTTTCAACCTTACGTTTGCGGTGTTGTTTTTCGTCGGTTTGGCGAAGTGCAAGCGCCGAGGCGGCCCACATCCATGAATTGAACCATAGCAACCCAGCGGCCGCAGCCAGACCTTTCAAAACGACAATGAGATCTATGTCAGGCACCGACAGAGTGATCAGAAACGACAAGACTTCTATCAACAGCGGAAAGATAGCGAAAAGGAGCGCGAAGAACTCAAAGAAGAACTGAAGAAAGAACACCACGGCAAATATGCAGAACAGCGGTACGAAGGCGCGACCGAAACCGTCCATAAAGCTGGAGCTATTTGCATTATGGCCAGCCGAACGCGCGGCGCCGGCCATTGGAACAGCGATGACGGCATGGACGACACAATAAAGCACGAATGACAGGATTGTTGTCGCGCTTAGTGTATGGAGAACGAAAGCGGTTTGCAGCGGGTCCGCGGCTTCAGCAAAAGTTCTGATCGAGATCGCGTCTTCCATTTGCCATTCGCCGTAAGCCACCCCCACAAGGCCCGAGATCGTGAGTACGGTGCCTTTGGCGAACACCATGATCAGACCGTAAATAACTGAATAGAGAGCCAAAATTCCATAGCTTGGCCGGGTATGCTCACCCATTGCCGATAGAGCCACCCGAATGCCGAAGAGGGTAAAAAAGATTGGGATGGCTGGTTCAAGGATCAGGCTTGCCAGCCCAAATGTGAGAAGGTTGAGCACCAACGATATAATGATCGATAAAATTGTGATTGCGATTACAGGTCCTATCATGCCTGCGAGAACTACGAAGGAGAGGGGGAGAGATTTTAGTATAAGTCCCATAGGAGTAACAGAGCTGGATGCTCGAACCTTTATTTGTTGAAGATATATTGCCCGTGAAAAAATTATTTGGGGAATTTGTCAAAACTGTG
>JBCBGY010000009.1:31557-42781 GCA_038526275.1 Pseudomonadota bacterium
TGTTGAAGATATATTGCCCGTGAAAAAATTATTTGGGGAATTTGTCAAAACTGTGACGCTGTTTTGAAAGTGGGCGAGCTAATTATGGAATCAGCGCTGCCCGCATTTCCATCTCAAGACCGCATACATGCCCGGAAGGTCAACAATGTTGAAAAAATTCGGACTGACGTCTTGAACAACTCCGATTAATGCCCACATAAGAAATTCGCCAAATGATAATCGCAAAAGCCGCTATGATTTATCATAACGATTGACGCTGCCATTCATTCTCAAATGGCGGCGCTACCATCTGTGGTGCACTTAGTCGTTGCTGACGCAGTCGTCGTAGGCTTTAGCGAAATAGGCGAGGAAGACGTCGAGCATGCCGTTTTCGTAGGGTCTCGTTTTGGCGTCCCAACGTTCGACGAAGATCTCCCAGGCTTTGGCGCTCTTCGATGAGAATCTGTGGCCTTCGATCTTTTCCTCGATGGCCTCTGGGCTCAGATCTTCGAGAAGCTCTGCGATGGCCGGTTGCAAAGCGGCGTGAGTCGCGAATTGGTGCTGCTTGATGTCGTGGAACGAGGACTTGATCGCGTCACTCCCACGTTGAAAGCCAGCCCGACCCTGGCCAAACATGATGCCGAGCGCTTCTTCCCCTGTGGGAATGAACTTCAGCGGATTGTTGGCGTCGTGGCCCAGCATGGTGCGGCTGCCGCTTTTGACCATATGTTTCGCTTCGGCACGGACCCGAAGAAGCCCGGCAAGTTCGTCGGCAACGATCCGAAGCGAGGCGCCAATCTCCCGGGCGGTCTCGTCAGGGTCGGCACCGTTGAGGGTGCCCGGGGGCAATCCCGCGCTTTCGCAGATCAGGTTAAGCCAATCCGCTTGACCGGAACTCGACGGTTTCCGGGGCGGCGCAGGTTCTGGCGCCTTGGCGGGGGGCGATTGCAGGAAGGCTTCTGACGCCGGCGCTTCCGGTTCCCATTCCGGGCTGGAAGGCGGAAAATCTGGCCTGGCCACCGGTTCACCTGCACCGGGGGCAAAAACCGGAGATGAGATGGGCCTTGCGGGTGCCGCTGCGCCGGGTTCAGGTGGTGGGGCTGTCTGTTCGGGTGACCGAAACGGCGAGGGCGGTTCTGCGCTGCTGTCCGGTTGCGCAAGGCTTTGCGCCTTTGAGGGGTCGCCCTTGAGGGGCGGCTCCGGTTTCGACGGGGCGGGGCCGCCGAACGGGCTATCGCTTTCCTCCTCGGCCGCGCCAAACGCACCGAAGTCTTTCACGACCGCTGCGGACGGATCGGGAGAAGGAAAAGGCTCCGCGCTGTCTGGGCCGGGCCCGAAGGCTGGGTTGTCGATATGCTGAGATCCGAAATCGGGCAAAGGCGTATTGGGTCGGGGCATTGGATCGAACCCGGCACTGGCTGGAGGAGGCGTGGTTCCAACGGACCAAATATCGCTGCCACCGCCAGGCGTCGCGCCACCTGCTCCGGCACCCATCGGATCTGCAGGGGCCTGACCGCCGCCTAGATCCACCACAACCAGGTAATGGCCGACTTGCAAACGGTCGCCATGTTGCAGGGCATAGGGGCTTTTGACCCGCATTGTCGCGCCATTCACAAATGTGCCGTTGGTCGAGACATCGTGCAGCCAGTAGCCGCCTTCCGAAAACCGGATCTCCAGATGGCGGCTCGAAACGAACCGGCTCGGATCCGGCAATGTCCAATCCGTATTTGGATCGCGACCGATCTCGAAGCCTGCTTGGTCTACGCGAAACTCCATTGGTCCGCCATCAGGCAGGCTTGTCAGATTGTCGATGCGCAAGGTCAGAGTCATAGTCACGGGCTTTGGTTTGGGCCAATGTCCACAAGGCAGGGGCAGGCAGGGCAGATCGATATCTGTCAGGTAGGGCCGTTTTGGGATCGGCACAATCCGTTACTGCAATTCTTCGTGGGATGACGCGCCAAAGGTGCCGTTAACTTTCGTGACCCAGCTTGATGGCCATGCGGGTAAAGCGGTCCAGATTCTCTATGCGTTCGCTCACGTCCACACGGGCCAGAACCGAAAGAATTCCCGCATTCACGGCACGAGCGGTCAGATATGGCGCGGGCGGTACGGGCGGCGTTTCCGGCCCGACCATCGATCCTCCCGACCAGCCGGCTCCTAAAGCAATCCAAACGCCCGGCGTTTTCGATGTGGCTTCCATGGCGGCATCCATCGCGGCATAGCGGCTTTCTTCTTCCGGGTTGCCGACCCAAGCTGCCGCCAGTTCCAGCATTGCCGCATCATTGGCATCCAGCGTCTGGTCCAGAATTTTCAGACATTCATGGCCCCACCAGACCGAAAACCGGCGCGGCAGAATGTAGGCACAGAATGTGATCGCCTCTTCCGGGATCGGGCTGTCGACCAGCAGTTTGATAAAGTCGACAGTGCTTTGCCCATCAGGCCTGGCCGTGATGTCATCGGCAATCTGTGGGATTTCGTCGAACAGATCCTGAGCCGTAGCAAACCGAAAGTTGCTACGGGACAGGTCTGGTGTCGGTTCTGTTTTGGTATCGCTCACGTCGGCTCCCCCAAGAGCTTAGTTGATCTTCACCAGGGCGCCTTGCACCGTCATGATGGCCGAGGCTTTGTGGGTCGACATGAGGCCCGATGTGTTCAGCATCGTCGTGGCGTTCACATCCACCATCAACCCATTGATCTTGATGCCGGATTGTTCGAGCTTGATTGAATTCATGCCGACTTTCAGTTCGATCGATTGCATGCTTTCGATCGTAATCGCTTGGAGCCCGTTGATGTCCGTCGTCCGGGTGACCGTCAGTTTTTCGGCCCCCATGACCTCGCTGGTCCGGTTGCCCGTCACATCATGGGTCTCGTTGCCTTTGATCTTGGTGTCGTGGTTCTTGTCGATCGTCCGAGCCTCACCACCGTGGATGGTATAGGTGGAGTCCTTGTCGATCTCGTGAACCTCTTCGCCCTTCACGGTGCGGGTTTCGTTGTTGCCGATGATCGTGTCGCGATTGTTGTCCACTTCGCGCGTTTCATCGTTCAACACCTTGGTCAGCATGTCTTTCTGGGCATGCTGTCGGAACAGTTCCTCGCCTTTGGTATCGTCGAAGACCAGTTCGTTATAGCCTCCGCCACCCGTTGTGCTGTCGGACTTGATCCCGTTTAGGTTCTTGTCCCCCGGCAAGTCATAAGGTGGCATATTGTCGGCATTGTAGACGCAACCGACGACCAAAGGCTGGTCCGGATCGCCTTCCAGGAAGTCCACGACCACTTCCATTCCGATTCGGGGGATGTACATCGATCCCCACTTATTCCCGGCCCACATCTGGGCCACGCGACACCGCATGGAATGGGCTCCGTCCAGATCCCAATGGAAGCGCACCAGGATACGGCCATATTCGTCGCAGTCGATCTCTTCACCGACGGCTCCGACGACCCAGGCGGTTTGTGGCCCCATGACCCGGGCTTCGGGCGTTTTCCGGGCTGGCGAAAACGGCGCTTCGGTGCTGGCGAACTCGTAATGGCCCTGAAACACCTCTTTCTGGTCCGTTCGACTGCCGGAACCAAAGCTTTGACCGCGGAAAGAATGGTGGGCCCGCACGCACAAATATTCCTGGTCCACCAGGTCTGGCTTGGCATTGTCCGTGATTGTCACCCGCATGCCCGAACAGAGCGTGATGACGTTGCCCGTAGAACTGTGGCGCTTGTCAGCTGAGCGTTCTTGTTCGGTGCGCAGCCGCACGACATCCTTGCCTTCACCCTGATCAAGGTATGTGCCGGGATAGTCGAAACTTTCGATCTGGCCATTTGTATAGGCCGCGTCACCTGTTTGTTCGACCCGCATATTGGCGGTGGGCGTTTTGAAATTGTACCCGGTCATGACAACCTTACCGGTCGTCATCACGCGTTTCGGGGACCAGGCCCAGAAATGTTCCTGTTCGCTACTATGCGCGCCGCTGGAGGTGCCCACATAGGGGCGGCTGCCGCCGGGGATGGCCTCGAAATTATCGAGGCTGTCGACCAGCACCATCACATGTTCGCCTTGGGAATGGGAAAAGTAATAGTTGATCCCAAACTTCTCCATCATCCGGCTGACGAACGTCATGTCGCTTTCCCGGTACTGAACTGTGTATTCCAGCTTGGGATAGGTCTTGGTCAGCGTGTCTTGAAAGCTGCCCATGCCATATTCGCCGAGAATCTCGGATATGATCTCGGGAGCTGTCTTTTCGTGGAAAATCCGCTGGTTGCGGCGCTTTGTTGCCAGCCAAAACCAGGGTCGCAGGACCAAGCGGTACATATTGCCGGACTCGCCGACACCTACATATTGCACGTCGGACAAGATGCCGTCGTACCATTTTTTGTCTTTGTACACATGGGTCAGCTCGACCGAGATGTGGTGGCCGACCAGGGCGTCGAAGTCGATGAAAGGATCGTCGCTGACGGCCTCGATGCGATATTCGAACAACTCATTGATGCTGTCGGTGCCGTCGAACCTCAGGAGCCCCAACACATCTTGACCAAGCGGTGTATGGAGGATCCCAAGCCGACCCTGCTGGGAAATGTTTAATGCCATATCCAGGCGTCTCACTTTACTTTGTTAAAATTGGCCAGTGGAAATATGGCGGCCAGGACTTTCTTAAAATGTAATACTTAGACACTTACACGTCATTTGTTGTGTTTCAAGACCCCAGGAATTTCTGTTTTCCAACAATTGCGCGGAACAGGTGCCCAAACCTTGTTCGCACACGAAAATAGTAACCATGCCGAAACAATCCTGTGGATAATCAGTCGGGTCGGTCGCGCCCTCACCGATGCTGGTGCAGGGCTTCTTTTGGTCAGCGGGGCCTTGGCAGAGCCACATTTGTCTGGTTCAGACCGCACTCATGATGCGGTAAGGGCGCGGCGGAAAGGCTTCGGAAATCTTCGCTTTTCCCGCAAACCGGAACCTGTCAAGATGCGCGGACAGATCATTTGAACGACGGTAAAACTTAACATGTCCTGGTATTCCAAGGTCGCCTGGAAGGAAGGGCTTTTTCTTCAGCCTCATCATTTTCAGCAGAGCGATCGTTATTTTGAGAAACTTTTAGAAAGCCGCACGCGGCTGATGTCGCCCTATCCCTGGGGATTTGCGCAGGTCGAGATTGACCGCGACATTGCCCAGCAGATGAAGTTCGGTCTTCGGTCCGCGTCTGGTATTTTTCCCGATGGCACGCCGTTTGACATGCCGGGGACCAGCGCATTGCCCGACCCGATCGACATTCCGGAGGGCGCCGAGGGCCAGCTGGTCTGGCTGACGCTGCCGATGGCGCAAATGAACGGCCGGGAAGTGGGGACGGAAGACGAGGCCAGCCGATCCTCGCGATATCGTCTTGCCGCGGAAACCATTGCCGACAGCACAGCCTCCATG
The DNA here is from genome assembly GCA_038526275.1 of Pseudomonadota bacterium. Lineage (GTDB taxonomy): Bacteria > Pseudomonadota > Alphaproteobacteria > Rhodobacterales > Rhodobacteraceae > 188UL27-1. The sequence goes on from JBCBGY010000009.1 coordinate 36,947, forward strand.
CGGCTGGAGCAGGGGATCGAGATCGCCCATCCGCGAATCGAGTTTGACATACGCCGGACCGAGAAGCCCGGCTATCTCTGCCTCAAGGTCGGGCGGATCGTCGAAGTACGTGACAAAACGGTCATTTTTGACGAAAAGTTCGCGCCGCCAGTTCTGAGCATCCAGGCGCATCCGGTCGTCTCGGGCTGGATCGAACGCGTGGTTGGCTGGACGGAAACCAAGCTGGAAAGCCTGGCGCGTTACGCGGCAGATCCATCTGCGGGCGGCGGTCTTCAGGCCAATGACTATTTCATGCTGCTGATCCTGAACCGCGAGATCAACATATTGCGGCACTATCGCGGGAGCCGCTATGTGCATCCGGAGGAGCTGTATCAGTTGTTCCTGCGTCTGGCGGGCGAGTTGTGGACGTTCGACACAAACCGTCTGGCCCCGGAATATAAACCCTACGACCAGGACAATCTGGAAGAGGTGTTCGAACCGGTTATCCGCGACATTCAGCGGTTGCTCAGCCGGGATCTGGGCCGTGCGATCCGACTGGATCTGCAGGAGGTCCATCCGGGCAGCTTCATCGCCAAGGTCGCGGACCGCAACTTGTTCCGCGATGCCTCGTTCGTTGTGGAAGTCGCCGCCAATCAGCCTCTGTCGCAGATCCAGCAGCAGTTCCCCGCGCTCTGCAAGGTTGGGCCGAACACGCAGATGAACGCCATCGTCAACAACAACCTGCCGGGTCTGGAACTGGTGCATACGCCAACCCCGCCGCGACAGATCCGGGCGGTGACGAGTCACGTTTATTTCTATATTGATAGAAACAACGCCATGTGGCGGGAATTCTCCACCGCCCCCGCCATCGGCATGCACTTTGCCGGCTCTTGGCCGGAACTGAAGCTTGAACTCTGGGCCATTCAGGAGAACAGGGCATGAGCGACAAAAAGGATGGTGGTAAAACAGTCATCCGTCCCATGCCCGGCGGTGGATTTAGCGGGCCGAAACCCGCGCCCGGAGGTCAGAAAACCGTCATTGGTGGCTTTGGCGGCGGCAACGACCCGTTCAGCCAGGGGGGCCAGAATGCTGGCGGTGCGTTTGGCGGACCAGCTTGGGATCAACCCGGGGTCGGCGAAGGCCAAACTGACCCCAATGCCTGGATGGGTGCGAAACCGGCACAACAGGGGTTTTTCCCGGAAGTGTCGAAGCCCGAACAGGTTCAGCGTACGCCCGTCAGAAAGATCAGCCTGGACAAGGCCCTGAATGCCAAGGTTTCCGGCCATTCGTCAGAGGCCAATCCGCTGACGGCGGCTGCGGCATCTCTGCTGATCCTCTTCGGTCGTTTGCGCAGTCAGGTCGTGGATATGCACGCCGTCCCGCTGATGCAGCACGTCACCGAGGAAATCGAGCGCTTTGAAGAGCGCGTTATGGCCGAAGGCGTCGATGAACATGACGCGATGGTTGCCAAATACTGCCTTTGCGGAACGGCAGATGACATTGTGCAGAACCTTCCGGGCACCGACCGCTCTGTCTGGCTGCAATATTCAATGGTGGCGCGGTTCTTCAATAAACGCACCTCTGGTGTGGGCTTTTTCCAAGAAGTGGAAAAGGCGCTTCAGAACCCAATCCACAAATACCATCTGTTGGAACTGATGCTCACTTGTCTGCAACTTGGCTTCGAAGGTCAGTACCGCGCCATGAAAGGTGGCGATGTCCAACTGCAAAACGTCAAACGGGCGATCTATGAAGCCCTGCGCCGGGTAAAGGCGCGCGGCGACGACGACATTTCGATCCATTGGAAAGGTGTCGAGATGGCGGCGCGGCGCGTTTTTCGCGGCATTCCGGTCTGGGCCGTTGCCTGCTTTGCTGCGGCAGTCATGGCCGGATCGTATTTCGCGATGCGGTTGGCACTGGTGGATGAAGGCAATGCCTTGGCGACCCGGATGGCTGGGCTCCATCCGACCCAGCAGATCCTACTGGAGCGCAATACACAGGTCATCGAATATATTCCGCCACCCGAGTTGAAGGAAACCGGTCAGTTAGAACGCGTGACGGAAGGCCTTGCCGGTGAAGCGGTGGAGGTGAGTTCGAAAGGCGATTTCATCGTTCTCGATGTCAACAATGCCGTCCTGTTCGATTCTGGCAGTTCTGATGTGAAAGCAGCTTTTGAGCCACTCGCCGCCAAGCTGGCTGATGTTTTGAATGCCGAGAAAGGTCCGGTGCGGGTCGTGGGGCACACGGACAATGTACCTTTGTCCGGCAGGGGCCGGTTTAAGAACAATTTTGAACTTTCTGTCGCGCGGGCTCAATCGGTCGCGAATATTCTGGCCCCCTTATTCGTAAAGTCTTCAAGGATCGAAGTGATCGGCAAGGGCGAGGACGAACCGGTTGCCGGAAATGCCACGCCGGAAGGCAGGGCGCGGAACCGCCGGGTAGAGATCTTGCTCAAGCGTGAGGACACGCTGACTGCGGAAGAAAGGGGAGACTGACCGATGTGGAAATGGATCGCCGGTATTCTGGTCGTCTTGGCCCTTTTGTGCTGGGCTGCGGTTGTATGGTTCGCCTTTCCGCTGATCGGATTTGGTGAAAGCCGTCCGTTTGATTCCATCTTGGTGCGCGTGTTGATGATCGCCGTGGTCTGGATCACGGTCGGCACCATCTACCTCATCCGCTTCTTGATCCGCCGCCGCCGCGCCAAAGCATTGGAAGAGGCGATTACCGAACCCGAAATCACGGGGGATGGCGAAGAGCTTTCGGAGCGGATGTCCGATGCTCTTTCAGTTCTGAAAAACTCTTCTGGATCAAAGGCGTATCTTTATGAATTGCCGTGGTACGTGATCATTGGCCCTCCGGGTGCAGGCAAGACAACGGCCTTGCTCAATTCCGGCATCAAGTTCCCCTTGGCCGAAAAAGGCGGGTCAGTGTCCGGCGTTGGCGGCACGCGGTACTGCGACTGGTGGTTTTCTGACGAGGCCGTTCTGATCGACACGGCAGGCCGTTACACGACGCAGGACAGCGATGCTGAGGCCGATAAGGAAAGCTGGTTCAGCTTCCTGAAGCTTTTGAAAACCAATCGGGCCCGCCAGCCGATCAACGGCGTGATTGTGGCCATCAGCTTGCAAGAGATCATGACCGACAGCGCTGAGCAGTTGGAAATGCACGCGGACACGATCCGCAAGCGCCTGATGGAGATCCACGATCAGTTGCGTGTCGACTTCCCGGTCTATGTGCTCTTCACCAAGGCAGACCTGATTTCCGGCTTTATGGAGTATTTCGGCACCTTCTCGGCGTCGCGGCGCCAGAAGGTCTGGGGCCACACGTTCCAGACCAACTCCAAGAAGGAAGCAACGGTCGAACGTTTCATTCCGGCCTATGACGAACTGGTCAGCCGCTTGTCGGAAGAGGTCACAGACCGCCTGCAGGAAGAAGCTGACGGCGTGAACCGCATCGCCATCTTTGGTTTCCCGGGCCAGGTCGCCATGCTGCGCGACCGGCTGGAAGGTTTCATGAAGGGCATCTTTGGGCACACGCGGTACAAGGTGAACGCCAATCTGCGGGGCTTCTACTTTTCGTCCGGCACCCAGGAAGGCAACCCGATCGACCAGGTTCTGGGCGCAATGGAGCGCAACTTTCAGGGTATGGGCGTCGCGGGTGCACTGTCTGGCAAGGGCAAGTCGTACTTCCTGCATGACCTGCTGCGCAAAGTGATCTTTGCCGAGGCCGGATGGGTGTCGACCGACCGCCGCGCCGTACGACGGGCCGCCTTCCTGCGCTATGGCGCCTATACCGTGCTGGCTGTCGTTACCTTTGGTATGGTCGGGTTGTGGGGGACGTCTTTCTGGCAGAACCGCCAGCTCGTGCGCACGGCTCAAGCGGCCATCGTTGACTACGAACTGTTGGCGCAAGACGAGCTTCAGACGGCCGAGATCAGCAGCTTCGATTTGCAGGAGGTTCTGCCCTATCTGGATACAATTCGGAACATGCCGCTGGGTTATGCCGACCGCGAGACCGAAACCCGCACACTGACCGAACGGTTTGGTCTGAGCCAGCGCGACAGGCTGCGTTCCGCATCGGAGGCCACCTACAGGCAAGCGCTTGAGCGCATGTTCCGCTCGCGCCTTATCCTGCGGGTCGAAGCGGAGTTGGAAAAGAACATCCGTGAGGGCGAGGTTCTGAGCGTCTATGAATCGCTCAAGGTCTACAAGTTGCTCGGTGTCGATACGGCCCCCAAATCTGATGATGATTTTGTGGTCGCCTGGTTCCGCGATGATTGGACCAATGTGATCTATCCGGGCCCGCAACTTCGGGAAACGCGGGTTGCGTTGGAAGATCACTTGCGCGCCATGTTGGATCTGGACGCCGCGCAGGAGCCATCGTTCGAGTTGAACGGTTCTCTTGTCGATCAGGCCGAGCGCACGCTGGCGCGGATGAATGTGGGCGATGTGGCCTATTCACTGATCCAGTCCGGCGCGCAATTCGCGGACGGGATCGAGGATTTCACAATCGTCAACCGCGCCGGGCGCGACGCGGATCTGGTGTTCGAGACCATCGATGGCCAGCCCATCGAGGATATGATCATCCCTGCATTATACACCTATCGCGGCTTCCACGATTTCTTCCTGCCCCGCCTGTCAGAGATCGCCGAAGCGCTGCTGGCCGAACAGTGGGTTATGGGGGTTTACGCAGAAGAAGCGCAGTTTGAAGATCAGATCTCCAAGGTCGGGCCTCCGCTGTTGCGCCGCTATACGCAGGATTGGATCCGCGAATGGGATACGGTTCTGAACAATCTCAAACTCCGCCCCATGGCTGCCGACAAACCGCGTTATGAGGCGCTTGGGGCTGCATCTGCCGCGCGAACCTCCCCGATCCTTCTGTTGTCGGAACAGATCGGTGCAGAGACCAAGCTGACCAGCGAATTCTCGGAAGCCCGGATTTCCACTGATAGTGCGACTGACGTTGCGACGAACATCGCGGATGAATTCGGCAACGAGGCTTTGGATCGCTTTGTCGAAACCCAAACCGGCCTGAAACGCATTGGCTTGGAAGCGATCCTTGACAATACCAAGGGCGAAAGCCGTGCCGGAGCCGCAGGGCGGGAGGCCGCCCAACGCCTGCCAGGCAATGAGATCGAACAATACTATGCTGACTGGGATGACGTGCTGCGGGGCGAGCCGGGCAGCCGGGTCATCGACCGCTTGATTGAAACGCTCAGCCAAATGCAGAACGGTTTGCTTGTGTCGGTCAATGCCCCTGACCGCGCCGCTGCTTTGCTGCCGCCGCTTCTGGGGTCGCTCAAGCAAAGCGCCACCCGCATGCCGTCCCCGTTGGATCGGATGATTGACGAAGCGATCAGCGATTTTGAAGGCGATGCGGCCAATACGTCGATCTCGCGGCTGAACGATGCATTGGCCCAGAATGTGACGCAGCGCTGCGAGGCCATCATCGCCAACCGCTTCCCGTTCTCCGGCGGGTCCAGCCGCGACGTGTCGATCCCCGAATTCTCGCAACTTTTCGCGCCGAACGGGGTGATCGACCGGTTCTTCCTGCAGGAACTGTCGCAGTTCGCGGATCTATCCGGATCCACTTGGTCCTGGAAGACAGACGGACCGCTTGCCGGAAAGCTCAGCAACGCCACGCTGAAGCAGTTTGAAAGGGCTGCGTCGATCCGTGATGCCTTCTTCGCCAGCGGCGGTGGAACCCCCAACATCGCGATGACCTTCCGGGCCCGCATGCATAGTCAGATTGATGTGGCGACCCTTGATATTGACGGTCAGCCAGTGATCACCAATCGTGGCACCAATACGCCCACCAACATCACCTGGCCGGGGTCCGGGGCAGGGAACGTGACGCTGA
>JBCBGY010000009.1:42881-48103 GCA_038526275.1 Pseudomonadota bacterium
CTCATGACGGTCGCCCTGTTTGGAAAGCTCCCAGCCAAGGGCGACTTTGTCAGCCGTGGCATGCCGCCAGAGCTGCAGCGGATCTGGGATCGCTGGCTCAGCCAGGTGTTTGAGGGCGCGCGCCAGCAATTGGCCGAACAGTGGCCATCGGTTTATGTGACGGCGCCCGTTTGGCGGTTCTGGATTGGTGACGCGGTTTTCGGCCATGCCGTGACGGGTGCGCTGGCCCCATCGATGGATAAGGTAGGCCGCGAATTTCCGCTGTCGGTCTTCCTGCATGATGCTGGAGAACAGCACCCTGCGCCCCCTGTTGCGGGGGATGGCAATGAGGCGTGGTACGCAACCCTCGATCAACTGATGCTTGGCGCGACAAGTCACAGCTTTGACGGCGACATTGACAGGTTGCTTGGCGAAGTGGCGCTGCCAGAGGGAACCAATCAGGCTGCGGCAGAGGATGATCGCCGCGCGTTTTTCGCATTCGGGGAGGAGGGGCTCGCGCCTTTGCTTCAGGATGTTCGGGAACATGATCATCAACTCGCCGCCGCTGGCCGAAGCTATTGGTGGACGGCGGGCAATGATCGGGCCGGTCCTGCCATGTTGGCTTTGAATGGAATGTTGGATCCACAGGGCTTTGCCGCGATGCTGGTGGGCTTTGGAAAGCCTGTTGCCGCCGAAATGGCCCTTGAAGACACGGATAAACCGCCTGTCGACACGGCCGGCGAGGCCGCCTCGACACCGGTGCTTACACCGGTCCCTGACCTGATGACGGAACCGACACCCTTTGACACAGAGGCCGGTTGGTACGTGAACGGGCCTGATCTGCCGCCGACGCTCGATGACAATCCCGAAGATGAGGAAAGCCCGTTTGGCGCTTTGCCCACCAGTGGCATTGGGATCCGCCTTGGCTTCGGCATGGCCGGTGAGATAAAGAAATGACCCGCGGTCGTACAATTGAGTTCCGCTTATGATCGGACGTACTTTCACCTTCGAGACCGGGTCCAAGACCCATACCGGGCTCAAACGCGACAATAACGAGGACCGACTGCTTTCGGAACCGGACAGTGGTCTATGGTTGGTGGCCGACGGGATGGGGGGGCATGTTGGCGGCGCATTCGCGTCGGGCTCCATCGTTGACCACCTGTCCTCCATCGGCAAGCCGTCCTCCGCGCCGGACCTGCAGGCCCGCTTTGTCGAACGGATCAGCCGGGCCAATGGCGACATTTTGAAACATGCCGCCAATACCGGCGGCACCATTGGCTCCACCGTGGTTGCGCTGTTGACGTTCGAACAGCACTTTGCCTGCGTCTGGTCGGGCGACAGCCGGGTGTATATGATCCGCGATGATCAGTTCATGATGCTCAGCCGCGACCATACCGAAGTTAACGAACTGCTCGACCGTGGGGCCATCACCGAGGAAGAAGCGGAAAACTGGCCGCGCAAAAACGTGATCACCCGGGCGGTTGGCGTGGGCAATGATGTGGCGTTAGACCACCGTTACGGCACCTTACGCGACCGCGACACGTTCATTCTGTGTTCTGACGGGCTGACGGCGCATGTTCCTGATGCAGATATCTTTGATGTCGCCCGAAATCATGAACCGCAGGCAGCTTGTGACCGTTTGTTAGAGATTACGCTGGACCGTGGCGCGACGGATAATGTGTCGATCATTGTCGTGCGGGCCGACGATCGGTCCGCGCAGCGAGCGACCATGTAGATGCGGGACGATCGGAAGGAAAACGAGGCGGGCCATGGCATCCGACGAGACTGAAAAAACTCAGATTGCGTTTTCTGCTCCGAACGGGGTGGCCATCGGGACCCGTATCGTAGGCGGAACCTATGAGATTGAAGAACATATCGCCACAGGCGGCATGGGCGAGGTCTATCGCGGATTGAACATCCATACCGGCGAACCAGTGGCGATCAAGATCGTTCTGGCAGCACTGGCCCATGACAAAAAGATCATCGCACTGTTCCAGAAAGAGGCCAAGGTTCTGGGACGCCTGCACCACGACGCAATCGTGCGGTACAATCTTTTTACCGTGGATGACACGATCAACCGCGCTTGTCTGGTCATGGAATTTGTCGGCGGTCGGCCTTTGTCTGATTTCATCGATGGCCGCCCGATGCCGCTGGAAGATGTGCGGGTCTTGCTGCGCAGGCTCGCACCTGGCCTGCACAAGGCCCACGAGTTGGGCGTCGTTCACCGCGATCTGAGCCCGGACAATGTGATCATCCAGGACAATCTGGTCAGCCACGCCAAGATCATCGATTTCGGCATTGCCAAGTCGGAAAAATTCGGGGGCGGCACACTTCTTGGCGGCCAGTTTGCGGGCAAGTACGGATATGTCTCCCCCGAACAATTGGGCCGATTCCAGGGTGTGATAGAGGGCCAGTCCGATATCTATTCCCTAGGACTTGTGGCGGCGGCAGCTGCGATGGGCCATCAGCTTGATATGGGCGACAATCCGGGCGAGGCGGTGGACCGGCGCAACCAGGTGCCGGATCTGACCTATGTCTATCCGGAACTGCGGCCCGTATTGGAGCGGATGTTGCAACCGAACCCGGCGCACCGTCCTGCGACGATGCTGGAGGTGATCGACCTGCTTGATAAACCGCCGGTGACAGCTTCGGGCGGAACATTTGTACCACCAACCGCCCCGGAGCCGACGATCATAGCGCCGATGGGCAGCTTACCTCCCGCGATCACCCGTCCACCGACGAACGGATTTTCCGCCTCCGAACCAACCTCCAACCCCGTCAGTGACAGCGATTCTCCATTTGGTGTTTCCGCGCAGCCCAGTGTTGCGCCAGTGACACCTGCGGCTGCGCCGACAGCGCCACCCGAACCCGTCACCCCGCATTCTAACCGTCGGGGAAGCCCATTTGTGCTGCTCTCGGTCCTTGCGGTGGTCTTGGGCGGCGGTGGGGCGGGGCTCTATTTCACGGGGCAAGTTGATGCTTTGCGGACCCAAATTTCGGCGATGCTGGGCGGGGGAACCACTGATGGTGACGACGACGATCGGATCACTGACAATCCCGACCCGGTCACCCCAGTCGAAAACGGTACTGAAAGCGGTTCTCCTCCAAGTCAGGTGGCGAGCAATCCCAACACCGACGATGGAGTGACCCCGCCAACCAATCCGCAAAATAAGCCAGATACAGAGACCATCGTTACAGCGTTGCTTCCGAACAATGAAACGAACAGCACAACTGACAATCCCTCTGCTTCAACGGTGGACCCGCCTTCGCAAACCCCAAATCCACCGGTTCAGCCACCTGTGAATTCGACAACCGTGGATTCACCTCAGCCCAGCACGGGCAACCCGGCGTTGGATGCGATCGCGGAACGGGTGGCGTGGATGCAAAGCCATAACTTGCCAACATGTGCCTACGCCACCGTGCAAAGCGCTACGCCGTCGACCTTCGTGATCGAAGGGTTCGCCCCGACGGCCGATCCGTTCTGGACACTGCATGATGAATTCCAGACCCGGTTCGGGACGGAGCCAGACATCGGTGTGCGCCTGATCAAGGAAGCGCAGTGCCCGGTTCTGGATTTCCTGAGCCGTCTGGACCCTGACCGATCCCGTTCCCCATTCTTGTCGCTCGACAAGACTGTGCTGAAAAGCGGTGAACCAATTCGTGGGCTTGTAGAGGGAATTGGGTCTCGGGAAGTCTGGCTGTTTCTGGTCGATTCAGAGGGCGCGATCTATGACCTTTCCGGTCGGTTGGTGCCTGAAGGCTCGGGGCGGTCGTCCTTTTCCGTAGCGCTGCGCCCGAATGATCCCGATCCGGGTGAACAACTTGTCCCGCAAATGATCGTCGCGGTGGCGACAGACGGCGCCCTGTCAGCGGCTCGGTCCGCACCGGGAGCAAATGCCAATGATGTCTTGCCGCAGGTCGCTGCCGAGTTGCGGTCCACTGGGCGGGACGGCGCTGCGGCTGTGGGCTATTTCAGGTTCTCGGGCGACTGACGATCAGACCTGAGTTTTAGGGGACCACCGAAAACGCGACCATGGATAGGTCAAGCGGTATGCCGTTTTGGCTGCGTTCGGTTTCAAGGGCGGAAAAGAAGGCAAAAGCGCTAGCGCCGTTCATACGTTCTGTCGTGGACAGATTGATGGGGGCGGCAATCGCCAGCAGCAGTTGCTGCGTGTCAATTGGGCCGCCTTGAAAGGTCAAAGGGATCGCAAATTCAACGGCATCACCGGCTAGGGTCAAAAAACTGTCCAAGCTTTGGACCAATCCGTCATCGTCAATCACCACCAGATGCAGGAACTGGCCCGCAGCATTGAGAATGCGGCCCTCCAACCGGGTTCCGCTGGCGATCTCTCGATTGCTCAGCTCGAAATAAAGCCCGAATTCGGGGTAGTTCGGCAAATCCCGCACAAACTGCAAGGTGGCGCATTGAGCATCACTGATGGGCTTCAGGTGGGTTTGCGGGAGGATACCGGCCGCACCTTCAAGGCCCGCTCGAAACTGGTCGAGCCGTTTGGTCGTGGGGCCGAAAGCGTCTAGCGACAATTGTCCGGCGCGTTCCCCCAATGCGGGCAGGGCGGCGAAGCAGGGGCCACCGGAGTAACTGCGCAGGAATTCGAGGACATTTGCATATTGATTGAGCTCTTCAGGTGGAATTGCGTCGGCGGGAGCGGGCGCTACCGCTGCAACCGCGTTGTTAGGATCGGGCGTGGATGGGGCGGATGGCAGGGCAGCCAGCCGGTTTGACGAACCCGGTTGGACGGTTGCCGGATTGGCGGTTCCAGGGGAAACGGCAGCGGGTCTTGATGTGGCGGCTATGTTGGGTTGGACCGCCGAGGTGGACGTGGCGGGGCGCGGATCAGTCGGCGTCGAACCTGTCGATTGCGTTTGGGGCACCGACGCACCGCTTAGTCGGTCCGGCGAAGGTGCGGACGTGGCAGGGGCGGTATCGGGTCTCGTTTCGATTGGGGCAGCGGCACCGACTGACACAGGCGGTGTGCTTGTGGTGGCTGACGGCGTGCGCTGTCCTGGTATCGTTTCAACCAAATCCTGCGTCAGGGGACTGGTAGAGGCCGTTGGCGGAGCCGTGATTGGGGTAGAAGGAGAGTCGATAATTTGCTGGGCGCGGGGAGGCGGGGCGCTCGTGACACTGTCCGTGGTTACGCCCGCCAGACGATCATCCTTTTCGGAGGGCGCGGTATCTGATGGGCGGGCATTTGGAATTGCATCGGTTGTGACAGTACCGA
>JBCBGY010000010.1:0-15292 GCA_038526275.1 Pseudomonadota bacterium
GATCCGGAACCCGAGCCGCCAGTGAATGAAGCCCCCGTGGCAGTCGATGACACCGTGTCCACCGTGTATAACAAGACAGTTGTGGTAGATGTGCTCGCCAATGACAGCGACCCAGATGGCGGGACCCCGACCTTAACGGATGTGTCTTACGATGGCTCGACCTCTTATGTTTCCATTGTGAACGGTCAGATCAAGGTGAACCCGCTTCAAGCCGTGCCAGAGGCCCGGACGGAAACGATCACCTACACGATCGAAGACGCGGACGGCGCAACCGACACGGCAACTTTGTCAGTCGAGGTAGGAGCAAAACCAGGAACCGAACCTGTCATAGAGGCGTCGCCATTTGAGATTTTCCTTGTCGACACGGCAACCGATCTGCGCATTGGACAGATCGAGGATGGTGATGTGATCAATACGCAAGGGCTGGATCTCAACCAGCTTTCGCTCGAGGTCGCTGCCGCAGATGAGGTGGCGAGCATGCGCATCACGCTTGATGGTTCGAGTCAGGTGGAAAATGTGGTGCCCTACGCCGCATTCGGCGACATCTTCGGAGATTTCAAAGATGGCACCATCAGCAACGGAACCCACAGTCTGAAAGCCGAAGCGTTTGCTGGCAAAAACACGAATGGCGGATTGCTGGATGAAGAAGACATCACGTTCACCTTCTCAGCGACCAACGGCACCTTGATTGAAACCGAAGCCTTGGGTTGACAGAAAACAGGTTCGGCTTCCCGCGAACGAAGCCGAACCTTCTTGCAGAGCCGAACGCGCTAGAGAACCAGCGGGTCGTCCACAAAATAGCCTGTCACTGTGAAATGGGCGACCTCGCCAGGGTCGATCTCCGGATCCTGGCTCCCTTCAAGCTCCCAACGCCGGTTTTTGGTTTCGAAAGTCCCTGTCGCAGTGTCACTGCTGACATCGTCAATCCAAAACCCCTTGCCTGACAGGTTCACATGAAGGGCGTCCATGGCATCGTCGCCGGTATTGGTGACCGCGACTTCAGCGACAAAGCGCTTTTGCCAGGCATCCAATTCTAGGACTTCGATCTGACCAGTGTTAGCGCCCTCTTCAAATACGACGGCGCCATTGTCTCCGTCCTCAAAGCTCCATCGCAGCAACTCCGTATCCGGCTCAAGTTCGCCGCTGGAAATGGCGTCGTTCACTTGATCTTCCAAGCCGGGCAGGTCCAGTTCGCTGAAGAAGGCATCAAAGCCGAACCGGATGCTTTCGCCGGGGGCAAGGTCGGTTTTCCAGGAGGGGCCAGAGATCTCGATCAACCCGTCGCTGCCGATCTCGGCACTGGCTTTGTGGACCTTAGCCACGTCGAAACCAAAACCGCGCAAGCTTAGGCCCCAATCGCTCATCACTTGGTCAGTCGTGTTGGTAACGGTAACTCGGCCCAACATCTTTGAGCCCCAGTGCTGATCGACTGTGAAACTGACATCCAAACCGTCGCCGTTGCCAGCGACCGAGCCGTTGGCGGCAGCTGCACCCGTGCCGCCGAATGTATCGGCCCATGTCAAAAACGGCGTGACCTCCACCCCGCTATCTTCGGCGCGACCGGCCAGAACCAACCCGTCAAACAGGCCATCGGCTGACACCGAGGCAGCGAAGGATCCAGACATATCGCTGGATATCTCAGTTAGTGTGACCGTCAGATCATCCAAGGTTGCGGGCACCGGATCATCGGAGACGGATTTGCCAATACCCATTGCGACCATATCCAGGGTCTGCGATCCCGCCTGAACACCATTGAGGAATGCGAGGTCCAAGCGCACGCTGGTCCAGCCTTCGCCAATCATGTCAGTTGTGATCACGACATCGACGATGGCCGCTTCATCACCGGCGCGAAAATGCAGGACGGACTGGTCGAGCAATTCGGTTTCGCCCGCATCATTCACCAGCCAAAGCGTGTAGTCATAGATCCGGTCAAAACTGGCCGCGTCGCCAAAACTTACCTGCAAGCTCTGGCGGGCATAGCTGAGGAATTCCTGCGCTTCCTGCGTTGTCGGATACATTTCCGGCTGCAGACTGTGGAGGTAAGCTAGCTTAGACGTGTCGGTCAGCCGCCAATCATCGTCTAGTATGCCTCCGGTATCGCCGGAATTCGGGTTCCAACCCCACCATGTGACGCCCGGCCCGCCGGTGCCGTCGCCCGAAAGTTCCGAAAGATATCCGAACAAGGCGTCAAAGTAGACTTCGTCCTGGGAATGGATCAGGCGACCGCCGGTTTCGCCGATCAAGATCGGTGCCTGGCCTTCTTCGGCCAAGTAACCCCAATGTTCGCGGAAAAGCTCGACCATCTCTTCGGGCGTCGCGCCTTCCAGCCACGGCACGTTCTGAACGGAATAGGGATAATCGTGCGGAGAATAAACGAGCCGACCATCAATATCCAATTCGATTGGCCGGTCACCGGCGCCCGAAAGGTTACCGCCAACCCAGTACCACTCGCCATCAACGATATGGACCCCTTGCACGAGGATCAGCAGGTCTGGATTGGCATCCAGAATTGCATTGCCCAGATGCTCTGCCGCCGCGGCCCAGTCATATTCCGCAGGTTGATCTTCGTCGCCCCAATGGGCCTTGCCGGACGGTTCGTTAAAGACGTCGGCGCCAATAACGGTCGGGTTTCCGGCATACCGCCCCGCGATGGTGCCCCAATCGCTTGCCAGATCCTCGACCGAATAATCGTCCGAAAACCAAAGGCCGTCTTCCTGTTTCCCTACGCCACTGCCAATCCGGTGCATATCCAGGATGATCCGAATGCCGATCTGGCTGGCATAGTCAACGATCGCATCCATCACCTCGATGGGGGTTTTGCCGGCCAGATCCGGGTTCAGAAGCTTGTGCAAGCCATCAGAAACGGGCTCATCGGTTAGGATGTCTGGCGAAATGGGGATACGCAGCGTATTGATCCCGCTTTCGGCCATCTCATCCATCATGTCGCGGTAATTCCGAGCCCAAAGACCGTTTGGGATCATCGTTGATCCTTCGGCCCCAAACCAATTGGCTCCGATCAGTTGAACGGGTTGGCCGTCTTCCGTGACAATATCGCTGCCACTTGTGTGGAAATAACCGGAGACTTCACTTTCGGGGAAGGCATTCGGCGCAGTTGTCGGTTCAACGACAAGAGTTCTAGACATGCTCTTCGCTCCTAGTTTTGCAAGGGGGCCGCAACATGCCCCGGACCGTCACGAAGACAACGGCTATTGCCGTTCCATTTAAGAAAGCGAGAAGTGGTCTCGCCAAACTACCGTCAATTCGACTTGAATTGCGCAAAGCCGAGATTCATGGGGTAGCGCGATGACCAATTTGTGTTGTTTTCAGGGACTTTGGCAGAACCGAAAACAGTCTCATTGCTTTGGTCAGGATGTCCCCGAAATGAGAACAAATTGATGCTAAATCGTCCAATATCGCATCCTGGGACGGTGATTGGACACAGTCATGTTTGAGGGCCGCTTGCGCTGATGGGTCAACACGTTAGATAGGGGCACGAAAACCGGATCATGGTGGGCACAAAGGAAACCGGCAATGGCTAGATTTCAGCCCCCCAGGGCTATGCGTTGGCGCTTCGCCCTATCCTTGGCAGCATGCTTAGGCGCCGCCGGCTTGGAGGCCCAGCAGAACACCGATCTTGATACGCCGGAGGCCAGCAGTGCGGTCTTGCAGGCTTTGACCAACGCCCAGATGGGCCAGCGCTTCATGACGGTGGTCGAACCGACCAGTGCCGGAAATCGCAGGTGGGTCCGCGGGCTTGAGCAGCATGAAACCTGGCCCGTCCGCCGCCCGTTTGCAGTGTTGATGCAGTTCGACTGCAACTCTGCCGGGCAAGCGGCTGACCCAGAATGTTGGAGCCCGCTGGCTCTTGATGCCGAAGATCAGTAAGGTATCCGCTGGTCCGGTGCCATTGGAAGAGTAATCATTCGTGAGAACAGACGAGCCCTCCAAGAGTTATGACAGCATCGATTTGCTGGACCCGCTCATTCTGTTTTGGCGTTATCGCAGGCTAGTATTGCTGATTGCAGGCGTGGTGGTTGCGGCAGCCGTGGCCTTTGCCCTGTCGCTCGCGCCGAGTTACACGGCCATCGCACAGGTTTCTATCGGCAACCAACAACAGAACTATGTGGACATTGATCAGGTCGTCTCTGGCGTGCCACTGGAAGATACAGCCGTCTCGGACGAAATCAGCATACTGTTGTCTCATGAGACGATGCGCGCCGTGGTTCTCGGGCTGCGGCTCGACCGAGACCCAAACTACAATCCGCTGCTGGATGTTGCAGCGGGTGATGACACTAATCCCGAAATTGAGACATCGGAAATTGCCCTGGACCGCACGATCGGCTCTCTGCGGCGCAGTTTGACCATTGAACGCCAGGGAAACTCGTTCACGCTGAACATTCGAGCGGAAGCGGCTTCGCCGCGGAAGGCCGCGCTGATCGCAAATGCTGTCGCGAATGCCTACATCCTTGAGCAGTACAAAACAATGCAGCGGGAAGCGGACCGGGCCCAGAACTGGTTCACGGCCCGCTTGGAGGAACTGAACGAAAAAATCGCCTCCTCCGCCCAGGCTCTGGAGAGCTTTCGGACCCAAAATATTGAACGCTTTGGGGAAAGTGAAAGCTCGCTCGAAGCTCGACTGGCCGAGGTCAGCCGACAACTCGCTGTAGCCCAGGCCGAACGGGCTGATCGCGAAGCGCGTGTGCAGCGGCTGCACTCCGCAGGATCCGACCCACAGGCCCTGTCTGCCTTGCCTGAAGTCATGCGGTCGGATCTGGTGGGCGATCTTAAAAACCGGATCGTCTCGATTGAGGCCGAGCTGGCGCGACTGCGGGTTCGCAATGGCGGTAATCACCCGGATACGCAAAGCCGCACGGCAGAGCTCAGCGCGCTTGAACGCAGCATGGTCGGCGAGATCGAACGGATCAGTGAAGTGCTGGAGAACGAACTCCGACAGGCCATCAGCATAGAGCAACAACTGTCCGGCAAAGTCCAGGAACTTGAACTGGCGCGCATTCAGCAGCTTGAGGGTGGACGTGACCTCCAATCTTTGGAGGCCACGCTAGAGACCGACCGAGAAATTTACGTGGCCTTCCTGACCCGCTTTCGCGAAGTGAGCGAAACGGCGACGCTCTTCCAACCCAATACCCGCATTGTGTCCGAGGCGCGTCCTCCGCAGTTTCCGTCCGGCGCCTCACGCCGCCTGATCGTTGTACTGGCAGGCTTGCTGGGCCTGTTCCTTGGGTGCCTGGCCGCGCTTGCCCGTGATGCATTGAAACAGTCGATTGACTCCGGTGCGGATGTCGAACGGCTTTACGGCCTGCCACATCTCAGCAGTTTGCCGCGCCAGCACGACCCGAACTGGGAAGAAAACATTCTGGCGGTTGCCGGGCACCAAACCTATGGGTTTGAACGAGGTCTGCGCAGCCTTTGCTCCGTGATCTTTGCCCGCACCGGAGACGCCCCGGGCATCCTTGGTGTCGCCTCCGCCCAGGAGGACTCCCGCCAATCCATACTGAGCGCGACCCTCGCCGAAGCCTTCGCACGGTCTGGGCGCAAGGTTCTACTGGTCGAAGGTGACGTCTACCAACCTTCGCTCGCTTCGATGGTTTTGGACGAAGACATCATGGCCGGGATGGGCATGACCTTTACCGATGCCCTTTCGGAGCAGACCGACAGCGACGACCTCGCCGCCCTGGATCAGGCCATCAGCAAGGCCACATCGCCGTCGCCGGGCGGTATGGATTTCATGGTTCTCGGCGACACTGGCATCACGACCCAAAAGCTGCTTTCCAGTGCACGGTTTGGTACGGCCTTCCGCCATCTTCGCAAGAAATATGATCTGATCATCGTCAACCTGCCCCCGGTGCTGGCCGTTTCGGAAGCACTTGAGGTGCTTCCACAACTCGACTTCGGCATCATGACCATTCGTTGGAATGCCACATCGCGAACCGAACTAAGGCTGGCCTTGAAGAAACTCGGGCCGCTGCGCGGCAAGTTCATCGGTTGCGTGATGATGGATGTCGATGTCGAAAAGGCGCACGAGCAAGATCAGATCATCATCTCATCAACACACTATGGCAAGGGCCGACCCGAGACGACCCAAGCGGCCAGCGATCCGATCCATTGATACCCCGCGAGCAAGCCCCCACTTAACCCACTGAAATTTCTTGTTTTTGGCAGAGTGCGACGCCCAGATCAGATGAAGTAGAACTCCAGCTGTTCGGCGATTTGGGCGGCGGTGAGGGAAAGCGACGGTTCGGTGGCGTCCATCTTTGCACTGATGCCAAAAACATAGGTCTCGCCGGGGGACAGATCGTCGTTCCAATCATGCGGCCGAACCTGGAGATTGCCGGTCGAGCGCTGTTCCCATGCGACCGCTGTATGAACATCCTCTGCATCCAGCGTGAAACCCTCAGCCAACAGTTCGATCTGCCAATCTTTGATGATCGCGTTCGATGTATTGGTGACGGCAACCTTGGCCACAAACTCTCCGGACTGCCAAGTCTGCACCGACGTGAAATCGACGTCCAACGGGCTGTTCGAACTTTGGGTCGAAGAGCCAGACAGTTCCGCACGCCCGGTTCCCAGGCCGCTGGACTGTCCTGACCAGTTGATCGCCGCATTTTCTCCTCCGGCAGAGACAGAGAAATTGAATTCGAAATCCGTTTCGCCTGCAGGCATGTCTTCGGCTGCAGTCAGGCGCAAATTTCCATCATTGCGCAGTTTGATTTCCAGTTCGTCGCCGAAATCGAAACTCACCGGGCCTTCGACCTCTTCGTCCAGGCGCAATCGCCAATCGCGATTAATGGCTTTGCCATCCCAGCGTTCGAGCGAGCCGTAAACATCAAATTCACCATCCGACGTTTCGTCGATCTCAACCCTTAATACATGTGTCCCGAAACCGTAATTTCGGGTTGCATCAGCCTCTTCGCCGGTCGAATTCTGCACGTTTCCAGATTCGTCAGTATCATCCTGGTTCGACACGGACGCCACACGATCCTTGATTTTCACTTCAATCGTGCGGAATTTCTGACCGTCCTGGTAGTAAACGTCGACGAAGAAATTCTCGGTCGTCTCGGTCCTTTGATCTCCTAGGATACGGATACCGAATTCTGTTGAAGTCTCGCCGGGCGCAAGGCGAATAATGCCAGTTTCAGCGGCATAGTCCTGGCCAGCCTGGGCGGTACCGTTTCGGGTAACGTAAGAATAGGTACGCTCGATTCCCGGATTATTTGTTTGCTCGAACGTGATGTTGAATTCTTTGCCTGCGATATAGTTGGCGGCCGCCTGAGTGGTGGGCAGCAATTCCGCGTCCACCCGCTGGACAAAATCCAACTTGTCCTGGTCCACCTTGTACCAAGTGTCCAGGATGCCGCCCGTATCGCCGGAGTTGGGCCCCCATGTCCACCAGAAGAAACCAATACCGTCGCTACTGGAATTTTCGGTTTCCTCTAGATACTCGAACAAAGCGTTGAGATACCGCGTATCAGCGGCGGCCTGAAGTCGTGCCCCTGTCTCGCCGATCACAACCGGAGCTTCGTTCCCTTCAAAAAGGTAGCCCCAATGCTCTTCAAACCCTTCCTTGATCTCTGCCTTCGTCGCCCCTTCCAGCCAAGGTACGTTCTGCACAGAATAGGGATAGTCGTGCGGTGAGTAGACAAGGCGGTTATCCTTGTTCAACTCAATTGGGTCGTCTTCCGCCCCGCTGAGGTTGCCCCCGACCCAATACCAATCACCATCAACAATGTGATTTCCTTGAACGAAAATCAGCGCGTCAGGATTGACCTTGTGAATTTGGTTGCCGAGTTTCGTGGCCACACGGTGCCAATCGTTGTTATAACTGCCATCTTCCGCCCAATGAGCCGGACCGGACGGTTCGTTGAAAACGTCAAAACCAATAACCGTTGGATTGTCGGCGTAATGTTTGGCTATTTGTTTCCAATCCTGAACCAGATCGGCCTCAGAATAGGAATTGTTGTACCACAGGCCGGACTCTTGTTTGCCCACACCCGGCGTGATGCGGTGCATATCCAAAACAACCCGCAATCCGGTTTGCTCTGCATAATCAATGATCTTGTCTAGGATTTCTAACGGCGTCAAACCGTAGAGATCGGGATTAGCATCGCGGCGAATCCCGTTATAAACGGGCTGGTTATCAAGAATTGCCGGCGAAATGGGAATACGCAGGCTATTGAAGCCCGCCTCAACCATCTCGCCCATCATCTCTTTGTAATTGCGCTCCCACAACCCGCCAGGAACTTTGGTGGTACCTTCCGCCCCGTGCCAATTGACCCCGACGAGCCGAACCGTTTCACCGGTTTCCCGGTCAACCAGCGAATTGCCATCCGTCTTGAGATAACCGTAGGTGGTCTGGGTCCCCGCATAAACGGGTTCCTGAGTTGTCGAAACGGTCATTCTGCTCTTCTCCTGGGTCCTGTATGGGCCTCGAATTCTGGCCTACCGTGTAGATGGTTAATTTTCCAATATGGAAATCGCTGTCGGCGATTGTTCGCATACTGAAAACGGCCCAACGTTCAGACGGTGACGCGTTTTTGACCAAATTGAGGCAAAAGGTTGGCCCAAACCTTCTGACACGGCGCCGAAATGATACTAAAGCAACCAACAACAGCCATTAAGACCCTGATTCTTTGGTATTTTGCGGCCAGACTTATTGGATAATTTCAGGACCCCAGGCGCCGCCCATTATTTAGGCAAATACCGTCTAGCGCGGGCAAGAGAGTCTAGACAACTTCGGCCAAATCAAATTGACCTGGACAATGCAAGAGGGCGGACAAGGACACGGGCTGGCAGAATCGTTCGCCGGCAAACCTGCCCATAGAAAGCCATATTTTGCACTTGCCGAAGGATGGCGCATGCGCAGAAAACACGCTTTGCGGGAAATATGTGCGCAAAAATAGACAGCGGATCAACCCGAAGCTGCGAAAAGCCCCGCTGCCGCCAATGCATTGACGCATTCCTGCCAGATTTCCCTTTCCAAGAACTTAACGTTGTGCCATCCAACCCCTAGTGGAGTGTAAAAGTGTGGTCGAAAGACGGAGTACATTCGCAACGCTGGGTGTAACGCGTGAGTGTAATTCTGCTTTTGACGGTTACGTCGGGGGGCAACGGCAATAAGACCATTGGGTGTTCGACAACGGTTGAGAGAACCGGCGAACAACCTGATCATGGCACATCCTCACAATCCTCCAGGTTGCCTGTGCGCGTACGGTGCGAACGCGTTGGGACACCCGGATTTCGTAGCGGACTAGGTTGTATGGGGTCTTGTATGTCTAAGTTGGAAGAGGGCGCAAACTTCAAGTATCGCCCTATTGCGGGTTATTCAGTTCTGGATGGTCGGCCGGAAACTGTTGCAGACGCACTGATATCTGAAATGAACAAAGGCGCCCGGTTTACTGTGGCCTTTTTCAATTCCCGACTTGTCGTGAAATTAAAGGAATTGCGGCGCGATGCATCGCGCTACGCCAATTTTCTTTTTCTGAATGATGGTGTTGCGGCCAGTGCCGCCAGTGTCGTTTCCAATGGTCAGTTCCTGCGACACAACTTGAACGGAACCGATTTCACGCCTTTGCTGCTGTCGCGCCTCCCTCGGGGAACACGCGTTTTTCTGTACGGTGGAAAGGTCGATGTGGTCCGGCAGGCCGCAGAGGTCATCGCAGAACGTACAGAGGTGGATGTGGTCGGTTACATGGACGGCTACACCTACCGCGACGCGGCAGTGGCACAGCAGATATCACATAGTCGACCTGACGTTGTGCTGGTCGCCCTGGGCAATCCCTTGCAGGAAGACTGGATGGCGGACCACGGCCCAGCGACCGGAGCCCGTTTGGTGCTCGGCGTTGGCGCCTTGTTCGACTTTTTGTCAGAAACCGTATCCCGCGCCCCGAAATGGGTTCGGGCAGCCCGCCTGGAATGGGCGTATCGGTTGCTTCTCGAGCCGCGCCGCATGTTGCGCCGCTATACGCTGGACAGCCTATACTTCTTCTGGCTCGTTCTGCGGATGAAGGGTCGTACCCAAACAGTCGGGCTCAAGCATATCGGCACGGCCCCTGTTGCCCAGGGATTTGACGCGGCAGCCTGACGTGGCGAACATCATGAACATGGGGGCACTGGCAATCGCCCGCCGATCCATTCGGCGGGTCATTGCCGTGGATAGCGGCGCAAGTCGTTTCCCCTTGGAAACACACACCGGTTCAGAGCATGCGCACGTCAGTAATCAGCGGACGAGCGCCTAGAACTCGCGTGGAAAGTATGCCCTCGGTGGCAGGTATTAAGGGACAGACATGATCGTAAACCTCCCAAATGGGGTCACGTTGGACCTCGAAATCGAGATCATTAACGATTGGAATTCAGGTTTCGTCACACGAGTGACACTCGCCAATGTCTCATCCGTTCCGCTGACAGGTTGGTCACTCGACCTCGATATGGGCACCGGCACCACGGTTCAAAACTCCAACCAAATGGATGAAAGCCAGGACGGTGATATCGCGACGTTCGCGCCGGACAGAAATTGGCTGAACACCATTTCGCCCAATGAAACCGTTTCATTTACATTCCGATCATCGCGCACACCCGATGCGGTGACCAATATTCAAGCCGACGCCTTCACCGTCGAAGGCGAACGGTACGATTTGGATGATGACGGACCATTGCCCATTACAGGCATCACGTCCGAATTGATCGTCAAAGACACTTGGGCCACTGGAGCCTGGCTTCAGGTGCGGCTCACCAACAATGACAGCCAGGACCTGACGGACTGGCGCTTGCCGATTGATCTGGCCGGACTGACTTTCGCACGCTCCGGCGCGGTGGACTTCATCGACAATGGTGATGGCACCGGATTTCTTGTGCCGAAACAGGCTTTCCTGTCGACCATTGCGTCTGGCGACTCCGTTGCGATCGGTTTCAATGTTTCCGGCGATCCCGCACTCGTTAATAGCATCGTTCTCAGCGCCCCAGATGGCGCAACGGCACCGGATGCGGTGAACGATTTCGGCCTCGCCTACGATTACGATACCACCACCAGCAAGGTCAGCATCGATGTGGCCGATGTCTTGCAAAATGACAGTGCCGCCGATGGCGGGCCTCTGACATTGGTGGGAGTCGACACTGCAACGGGCGGTGGCGCGTCAGTTCTGGTCGGCGACACGATTGAGTACACTGTTCAGCCCACGGAACGCGGCCAGGTCGTGATCAACTACGATGTCGAAGATTCCGACGGCGTATTGGGCAGCGCGCAGATCTTTGTCGATCTGCCAGAAGCGCCGATCCTGAATGTCGACGACGTGACGGTGAACGAGGCCGATGGCTCGGTTACGTTTGATGTCACCCTGACCGGCGCGCTCAGCCTCCGGGATACGGTCGAGGTTGATGTGGCAACCCGCGAAGGCAGCGCTCTCGCCGGGGCCGACTTCTTGACCACATCAGACACGCTGGTCTTTACGGATACAAGCCGGACCCAGTCCATCACGGTGGATCTGGTCGACAATCCTGACTTCGAACTGACCGAGACATTCGATCTGCTCCTGTCCAACGCAAAAGGTGCAGAGATTGGCAAACATGCCGGGGTGGCCACGATCGTGGATGATGCGGGCGATACCGGCCCATTTGGCACCCAAACCGAAGGGTTGGACGTGCAAGTTAGCCTGGCTGGCGAATTCGTCGTGGGCCACACATTCGGGCTGACCCTGACGAATACCAGTGGTGAAACTTTTGCCGGTGCCCCGGTCATCACCGTGGGCGTGCAGGACGGGATGAAGCTGGTCACCTCAACCGGGGCTGACTACCGTGAAGGCGAAGGATCAAGCGTCACACAGGATGGTCAGGCCACGGTGCAGGGCTCCCATGATGACCGTTACTATACGTTCCAGATCAATCCCGCTGCCGGGCGAAACCCAGATCTGGCCGACGGCACATGGGATCCGGGCGACACCGCCAATATCGAGCTTTTCTTCCGCGGCTCGCACTTCTTCAAACCACTGGAAGAGCGGATCGAAATCGCACCCACCACCTTTGAGCTGGAAACTCCGGAACGGGACTTCACTCCGCTGGATCTGACCTACAAGGGCTTTAACACCAGCTTCCTCAACCGCACAGACGTGACCCCGGAAGATGTGGATGCGTCGTTCGAGGAACAGCAAGCCCTCGGCGCAAACTCCATCGCCATTGTCACGACGAACTTCATGGAAAACACAACCAGCACGGAAGTGTTCGCCAATGACTTCACGATGACGGACGAAGATCTGGTCAGCGCAATCCAGTCGGCCAAGGAAGACGGTCTGAACGTCCTGCTGAAACCGCATATCGACTTGGAGAGCGGTCAATTCCGCGGGCGCCTGCTCAGCACCGCCGGTCCCGCTGCGGTGGAAGAGTTCTTCGGGCGTCAGGAAGACGGCACCTATGCCCAAGGCTCTTATGGTGAACTGATCACGCGCTATGCCACGATCGCCGAAGCCGAAGGTGTCGACATTATGCTGATCGGCACTGAACTGGTCGATCTGGCCAAGAACCGCGCCAACCTGCCCTATTGGACGCAATTGATCGAAGATGTCCGCGCGATCTACAGCGGTGACCTTTCTTACGCCACCATCGTGGGCGAGGAGCTGTTTGTCCGCTTCTGGGATCAACTCGACCAGATCTCGCTCGATATCTACCCGCCCCTGACCGAGAACCTCGCCCCTTCGGTCGGCGAGCTATACGATGGATGGACGGACCTGCCGACAACAGAGCGCGGACTTGAAGCATATTTCAATCAGCCGATCACAGATCTGATCGCTGGTCTGTCCGAGCAATACGGCAAAAAGGTTCTGATCACAGAAACCGGCTTCCGTTCGGTTGATGGCGCGGCGGCCCGGCCTTTCGACTTTGATCTGCAAGGCGCGGCTGACCTGCAGGAACAGCTCGACGCCTACGAAGCCTTTTTCGAAGCAGCGGAAGACGAAATGGGCGCCTATCTCGACGGCCTGTTCCTTTGGGAATACCCGACCGAGCCATCGCCGCCCGATGGCACAATCGTCAATGTCGCGGATTACTCGCCGCAGAACAAACCGGTCGAAGGGCTGATCAGCGACTTCTTCGAATTTGCGTAAAGGTCTCGGCGGCTCGAACGGCCGCCCTGCAATCGCTGACCGATAGGGAGTTAGGCGATGTCGTTTCGAACGGAAGAATACGTTGCGACCGAAGCGGATATCTCTGCCGAAGAACTGCAGACCTACGGCTATTTCTCGACCGCTGGCACCGAAATCGTGGAAGACACGACAGGCGAGGTCATTCGGCTGACCGGCGTCAACTGGCACGGGGCGGAAGGGTTTACCTTCGTCCCCGGCGGGCTTTGGACCCGCAACTATCGCGATATGCTCGATCAGATCGCCGAGACGGGTTACAACCTGATCCGGCTGCCGATTTCGCCTGAAGTCCTTCGCGCCCCTGACAGTGCGGGCGCAGTCAACCTGTCGCTCAACCCGACATTCCGCGGGCTGACAGCAATCGAGATGATTGACGAGATCATCGACTATGCCGGGCAAATTGGTCTTCGGGTCCTTTTGGACATGCACCGCCGCGATCCCGGCGTGGGCAAGCAACAGGACGGTCTGTGGTTTTCAGACGACTATTCCGAAGACGATCTGATCGCTGACTGGCAAGCAATTGCGGGACGCTACGCGGATGACCCAACGGTGGTCGGAGCCGACCTGTTCAACGAACCATCGGGCCAAGCGCGCTGGTCGACGCTGGATCCGCGCACGCCTCCCCCGTCGGATGAGCTGGCCTGGGTCGATGCGGCGGAACGGATCGCCAACGGCATCCACGAGGTCAATCCAGATCTGCTGGCCTTCGTCGAAGGTGTCCATATCGTGGACACCAAATTTTACTGGGTGGGTGGAAATCTGCGCGGGGTCCTGTTCGACCCGGTGGAACTCGAAACAGACAATAAGCTCGTCTATTCCCCGCATGACTATCCCTACAGTGTGCGGGCCGTGCCGTGGCTGGAAGACGCCACCGCAGAAGAGATGCGCGCGAACTGGGATACGAACTGGGGTTTTCTCTACGATAACGGCATCGCCCCTGTGGTCATTGGCGAAACGGGTTCGCGCTTTGCTCTGCCAGAGGACGACCTCTATACCGAAACGCTACAGCAATATCTGCAAGACAGTGCCAATGGCGGCTCGGGCGGCATTGGCGCGATCTGGTGGACATGGGGCCCAAATTCCTTCGACACCAAGGGCATCCTTGAAGATGACTGGCTGACCGTAGATCAGCAAAAGGTTGACGTTTTGGCCCCTCTTTTCGGCCCACAACTTCCGGTCAATGAACGCGCGGCCCGGGAACTGAACGACGTTAATATCGACGTCACGGTCTACGCAGATGAAGCAGAGCTCTGGAATCGCTCATACCTTTACGAAACGCTCGACCTGACCGCCGTTGCTGGTGAGGACTACTACGCCGAGGAAGGCGTATTGCAGTTCTCTCGCAGTCAGATCGAATCCAGCGCCCGCCTGACCCTGATCTCGGACGACGACACAGAAGGCCGCGAAACGTTCCTGTTCCGCTTTGGCACCATGGACGGCGCACCATTGGGCCTGGAGAAGGTAACTATTCTCGACGATGACGGCACGACTCAGGGTGACGACGGCAAAGTGTTCGTCGGTGCCGAGCAGCGCAGCCCGGGCGTCTGGACAATCCGGCTAGAGGCCAAGGATGTGGACCCAACGGCGGAAAACTGGAAATCGCTTCTCTACAGCGATTACTTTGACCTCGATCTAGCCGTTAAGGGGGACATTTCGCCCGTCGACGGGTCGCCTGATGTTTATGAGGTGCAAAACCAGATCAAGAACGGAAAGTTCACCAATTCGCTGACGGCCACTTTGAAGGTTCCGCTCGAAGACATGCTCGGGCTCGAAACATCGCTGCTATTTGCCGAACCGTTTGAAGAGATCGACCCGGATATCAACCCGGCCTTCCTCAGCCCCACCGGCAAGCTCTTTAGCGGCAATCCGCAGGTCGATATCTCGATGGAAGTGGTTGAAACATTTGGCACCGATTTCTTCGCCCGCGTGACCCTACAGAACAATTCCGATACGGAGTTCGAAAACTGGGAACTGCGCTTGCGGGGGCCGTTCGATGTGAGCAATGTGGGTAAGGTCAGCATTCTGGAACAGGACGAGGACTGGGTCTTCGTTCAGGCTCCAACCTGGGAAAACGACCTGGCCCCGGGCGAAAGCTTCACCTTCGGCATTTCCGGCACGGCAGATCTGGACCCGGCCGCGCATATCGTCGC
>JBCBGY010000010.1:15392-47898 GCA_038526275.1 Pseudomonadota bacterium
GCGCATATCGTCGCTTACGATACAGAATTCTTCTAAGCGGGACTGGGCAATTGCTTGGCCGTGGCAGGGCTGTGTTTCTCGCGATTTAGGTCAACCCATAGGGCGCGAGCGTAGAAGGGCCGATGGGGTGGCCCAGCGGCCATTGACCGTGGTCCACGCCAAGTGTCGAGCGCTGAGTATGCTGATCACTGAGCAACCAACGGCAAACCCATCAAAAACGCCGCAGATATGATGCAGGCGATCGCGCGAAACGTGTTCCAACCAGTCCAACCTGGCAGATAGGTCTCGACCCAATAAACCTGCGTTTCGGCTGCGCCGAGGTCCATTTTGGCCAAGGTTTCGTTCATCGGAACATTGAAAAAGACCGTCACACCAAAACACCCGAGTAGATATGCAAGCCCCGCCGCGCTGAGCAGCATGCGCGTGCTGCCATCGGTCGCCATCAGCCCGTAGGCCACCAGCAACGCCGATAGAGCCGCCAATCCCAGAAACAAGGTCATGAAGATCCAGCGAAAGACCTCCCGATTGATGACCTGCATCGCTTCAATGCCGCCGGCGCCGCTGGTCTTTGACAAGGACCGCATAATGAAGTCGGAAAAGGCCAGAAACACGCCGCCCACCAAAGCCAGGGCCAAAGCGGCAAGTTGGGAAAATACGAGAAACGTGAAAGACATGGGGATCTCCTTTCCTAGAGCCCGAGGGGCGTTTGACCGCCCCCTCGGAACCAATCTGCGACGGGCGGGTCGAACCCGCCCTGAAGGATCTAGGCTGCTTGCGTCCACGCACCTGCAGAAGCCGCCGACCTGGCATATTCGGAAAAGTCGCGGGGCGGACGACCAAGGGCGCGTTCAACACCGTCGGTCAAATAGGCATTATGCCCATCCAACGTTTCACGAGCGATGCCGGTGAAGACGTCGGCCACGAAACTATCGCCTGCCCGCTCAACATTGGCATGAAACTCCTCAAACGTGATGGGCAGATGGCGAATAGGGCGGCCAATGGCCTGAGACAACTCGTCCGCCATTTCGGCAAATGACATGAGCCGGGGGCCGGTCACTTCGTAAAGTTCACCCTCATGACCGCTTTCGGTCAGGGCGGCCACCACCACGTCGGCAATGTCATCGGCGTGGATGATCGGCTCCTGAATGTCTCCGCCTGGCATGGGCAAGACGCCTTCCAGGATTGGGTCGCGCAAGTAACCTTCACTGAAATTCTGAGCAAACCAGGCGGACCGCACAATGGTGAAGTCGATGCCGGATTGCCGGACGACCTCTTCGCCCAACTGGGCGTGATGCTCGCCGCGCCCAGACAGCAGAACCAGTTTTGCGACGCCAGCATCCTTGGCAACCCTGGTCAAGGCCTCCAGTTTTTCGACAGCACCCGGAAAAGCGAGATCCGGGAAGTAGGTCACATAAGCCGCGCCCACGCCCTTTAGCGCAGGTGCCCAGCTTTCGGGTTTATCCCAGTCAAATGGGATGGACGCACTGCGCGATCCGCGACGGACAGAAATACCCATGGCTTCCAGTTGTGCTGCAACGCGTGATCCGGTTTTGCCTTTTGCGCCGATGACGAGAATAGGTTGGGATTGCATATCGAATTCCTCCTTGGTTGTGACGAGAGCGCTTTGCGAAACGCTGTGACCAAGGCCTATCGGACAGGGGCCGTGCCAGTATTGACCGGTTACGCCACTCTTTTGACCGGCTCTGCCAGCGGAGTCTTTACGCGTTTTCTTTCCGAAACCGTGCGGGCGTGTGCCCGACCCAACGTTTGAACGCGCGGGTGAAGGAGCTTTGTTCCGAGAAGCCGGTCAAGAAGGCGACCTCTGCAAGGGAATATTGCTGATCTCGCAAAAGCCCTTCGGCCAGTTCCCGACGGGTGCGTTCTGTCAAGGCCTGGAAGGTCAGTCCATGTTCAGAGAGGCGCCGGTGAAAGGATCGGCCACTCATCCCCAGACCGCGCGCGATATCGGCCATTTTGGGCAGGCCTTCGCTGAGAGACCGCGCGATGGCATCCTTTGCAACGCGTTCCAACGAACCGTCTTTGTCTCCAACCTCTCGCAGTTCGGCATCCAGATGGGACAGTAGAAACTGCGTTATGCCCTCATCTCCCAGGATGTTCGGGCGGGCGAGGGACTCAGGCGACAGCAACAAGGCATCTTGGTCCATATCAAAACGCACAGGGCAGCCGAAATAGGAGACATGGGCATCTAGTGCGGGTGGTGCGGTATGCTTCAACCATACTTCCAATGGGTGAAAGTCCGCCGCGGAAACCTGACGGCTGATCGAGACTCCGCTGGCAAGGGTGGCCTCATTCGACAGTCGGAGCCCTAACCGCCGTTGGCCTGTGCGATGGAGCAGAAAAAGGACGCCGCGCTCGCATGGGCGCAGTTCATACTCGACCACGCTCGTCCAAAGACGCGCATATCGCGCGACCCGCGCAAAAGAACCGCCAAGGTCAGGCGCGGCTTTGAAGGCAAGGCCCAAGGCACCATATTCGTCGCAGCGCATAGATGCGCCAACGCGAATGGGCAGGTCCGTCACGTCAATCTGCTGAGCGATCCGTTCCAGCATCGTGTAATAGGCCACGTCCGTGACCATGACCTTTGGGTCCCAAGGTGCCGCCGGATCGAGCCCGATTTCGGCCAGCAGGGCCGAGCCATCCACACCATCTCCAGCCGCGGCGACCATCTTTCGCGCGAAGAGGGAGGTAATTACATTCATGGCAACGGAACCAGCCTGCCGGCTACTCCACGACGCGGATCAGCTTGCGTTCCAACACCTGCAGAACTGTTCGCAAATCGTGGCCGCGCTTGAGCACCTGCCCTTCCATGCCGATCACAGCATAAAGGCCCTGGCGCCCGCGCAGTTTGGGACGTTTTTCGATCCGGTAGAGCGGATGTTCGGCCGTGCGACGAAAGACGCTGAAGACGGCCACGTCGCGCAAACAGGAAATGCCGTAATCTCGCCACTCACCTGCAGCGACCATTCGACCATAGAGCGCGAGGATCAAACTGAGCTCTGCGCGTTGAAATGCAACTTTCTCTTCGGCGGGTCGCATGGGAAACGGCGTAGGAACTGTCATAGTGTCAGTCTGTTGTGCTGAACCGGCAAAATCAACCCACGCCCCATTCGCGAGCCAGAATAGCCCAAAAAACTTCCGCCTTTGGTCAGCCTCATGCCTTTCGGTGCCGCTATCTATACTTTGTAGAGAGTGAAAACTCACCCCGGTACCGCGAGCTTATTGCCCCCACCTTTATCGCGGTACCGGGACTACAAGCTCCCAGATGATCATTGCGGTGGTGCTCCCGCCCCCTTCGTGCGGCCTTGCGGCCTTCGCAGGCGTTGGGCCCGGCAGGCGCGCTGCGCGCGCCTGTGCCTCCGGCGGTGATATTTTGGCCAATAAGAAACGGGCGATCCGGCTGGAAACAGAGTAATTCCCAGTCCTTGGTTTCCGTTCACGTTATCGTGGTCTAGAAGCAATGCACGCTAAACGAGAGTTGCCGCGGTCTGCAAAAAAAAGGACCCGGGCACGAAGCCCGGGCCAGTCCAACAGGGAGGTGCCACATCATAACCCCGATGTGGCCAGGGGAACCGTTGCGGGTACCGATCTACCCTATGCCACCAATCTATACCCCCCGGATTCGGTCACAAGAAGGCGGGCATTGGACGGGTCTGGTTCAATTTTCTGACGCAGACGATAAATGTGTGTCTCTAATGTATGTGTTGTAACACCAGCATTGTAGCCCCACACTTCATGCAAAAGTACGTCTCGGGCCACAACGCCTTCGGAAGCGCGGTATAAGAACTTGAGAATATTGGTTTCTTTCTCAGTCAGCCGAATTTTGCGATCATTGTCATCGACCAACATTTTCATCGCCGGCTTGAACGTATAGGGCCCAAGCTGGAAAACAGCGTCTTCAGACTGCTCATGTTGCCGCAATTGCGCCCTAATCCGCGCCAATAGCACCGGAAACTTGAAAGGCTTGGTGACATAATCGTTGGCACCAGCGTCCAAACCAAGAATCGTATCGGCGTCACTGTCATGGCCCGTCAGCATCAAGACAGGGCATTTCACGCCTTGCTTGCGCATCAGGCGACAAAGTTCGCGGCCATCGGTATCCGGCAAACCTACGTCCAAAATGATCAGGTCGTAGATGCCGCCCTTGACCTTTTCCATTGCTTCTGCGCCTGATCCCCCCTCGAACACATCGAAGTCTTCGGTCATCACGAGCTGTTCGCTCAGGGCTTCACGCAGATCGTCATCGTCATCAACAAGAAGAATCTTCTTCAGGTTTGCCATGTTGAACAGCCTCCTCAACTCTCTTGCGTTCCATCTGCGCACATTTGGTGTAACCGGCAAGGTATGCTGCAAAGGTTTCACGCCCTCGTGTGGGGCCGCGAGGAAATGTTTCAAATTCCAATAGATAGCGGCTAAAAGGCCGCAAGCGGTGCGAGAACGGGCTTTTATGACACTTTCCCTAACTTCGATTGAACGCCGCGCAAGGGCGCGGGCCGACCTGCGCATGGGTGTTCCCGTCGTGTTGAGCGACGGCTCCTCACTGTTGATCGCGGCAGCGGTAGAGACCTTGTCCGGCGAACGCTTCCAGGCGATTCGCTCCCTTGGCCAGCCCCATCTCGTCATTACTCAGCGGCGCGCACAGACCTTAAACGCGCGGGCCTATGATGGTGAGCTTGCCCGCCTGCGGATCCCTGCAACAGCGGACATGCTGTGGCTTCAGGCAATGGCTGATCCGGCGGATGATCTGAAATCCCCTATGAAGGGCCCCTTTCATAGTGAGCGCGAAGGTGCTGCAAATCTTCACGCGGCGGGTCTGGTGCTGGCCAAAGAGGCCAGATTGCTGCCTGCGCTTATGACCGTCACGGTCGATGCCGCCCCTCCGGATCTGGTCGTTCTCGACGTTTCACCGACCGTTGCCGAAAGCCACTATTCCGATGTGATCTGGGCCAAAGTTCCACTGACTGTTTCAAAGAACAGCCGGCTTCATGTGTTTCGTCCTGACGATGGGGGAGAGGAACATTATGCTGTCGAAATCGGCCGTCCGCCGCGTGATATGCCGGTGCTGGCCCGGTTGCATTCGGCCTGTGTCACCGGTGACTTGATGGGAAGTCTGAAATGTGATTGCGGCCCCCAATTGCGCGCGGCACTTGCGGCGATGGGTCAGGCGGGCGCCGGTGTTTTGCTTTACTTGAATCAAGAGGGCCGAGGCATCGGTCTGGCCAACAAAATGCGGGCATATGCCCTGCAGGACCAGGGCTTTGATACGGTTGAGGCGAATCATCGGCTAGGTTTCGAAGATGACGAACGCGACTTTCGGATTGGGGCACAGCTTTTGCGACGCCTGGGTTTCAATCAGGTTCGATTGATGACCAACAATCCGGCCAAAATCGCGATGATGGAAGCGCACGGAATTTCGGTTCCGGAAAGAGTGCCCCTGCAAGTCGGAGAAACAGCCGAGAATCGTGCCTATCTGGACACCAAGGCTGCCAAATCAGGGCATCTTTTGTGACGCCTCAGGATCTGCTGGTTGGGCCGTGGGGTGCGCACTTCATGGGGCGTCGGTTTCCGGCAGCTATCGGTAAGTCCGGGATGACAAACGACAAGCGGGAAGGCGATGGCGCCTCACCGCGGGGGTCTCATCGTATCGTAGGGATGCTTTACCGCCCCGACCGGATACGGCGTCCCGCAGATTGGGCCGTGCCTATTGGCCCTCGGGATCTTTGGTCAGACGATCCTGCAGACCCGAATTATAACCACCGGGTCAAAGCCCCCCACGCATTCCGGCATGAACGGCTTCGCCGCCCGGATCCGCTATATGACCTTGTTTTACTGACCAATTGGAACTGGCCAGACAGCCAACCCGGCCAAGGTTCGGCAATATTTCTGCATGCCTGGCGAAAGCCGCGCCACCCGACCGAAGGCTGCGTTGCATTCAATCCCACTCATTTGAGATGGATCGCGGCCCGGATCCAACGCGGGACCCGGATCATCATACGCTAAGACTGCGCGTAATCTCGGGCCCCAAAGAT
The DNA here is from genome assembly GCA_038526275.1 of Pseudomonadota bacterium. Lineage (GTDB taxonomy): Bacteria > Pseudomonadota > Alphaproteobacteria > Rhodobacterales > Rhodobacteraceae > 188UL27-1. Next base: position 21,440 of record JBCBGY010000010.1, read on the forward strand.
CGCTGATCCGACCCGCACATGGGTGGCGCCCAAAGCGATGGCCTTCTCAAAGTCGGCACTCATCCCCATGCTCAAGTCTGCCAACCCGTTGCGTTCGGCGATCTTGGCCAGCAAAGCGAAATGCAGGCTGGCCTCTTCGTCCACCGGTGGCAAGCACATCAAGCCGCGAACCGGCAGATCCATCGATTCGCATTCTGACACAAACGCATCCGCATCGGCTGGCAAGACACCCGCTTTTTGCGGCTCCTCACCTGTATTGATCTGCACAAACAGCGACGGGCATTGGCCAATTTCCTGCGCAAGACGCGCCAGGGTGGCCGCCAGTTTCGGGCGGTCGAGGGAATGGATCACTTGAAACAGACCCATGGCTTGCCGGGCCTTGTTGGTTTGCAAGGGCCCGACGAGGTGCAACTCAACCCCTTCGAAACGCTCCCGAAAAGCGGGCCACTTGCCTGCCGCCTCTTGCACTTTGTTCTCGCCGAAAGTGCGATGGCCTTGATCAAGCACTGCTTCCACACGTTCCAGGGGCTGCACCTTGGAAACCGCGATCAAGGTGGTCTGACCCTGGCGATCCGCCGCATCCTCTGCCTTTGTGATACGCGCCCGAATATCAGTTAATGACACGGGTTACTCCTCAAAATAGGCGTCAATAAAGGGCTGAAGGTCTGCCTCATGCCGGGTCCAGGCCGCACTCGATGACTTGTAAATTGGCTGGCGCACCTGGTGAACGCTCAGGGTTTTCACCGCTCGCTTGTTCTGGTGAAAATCGAGGCAGGCCGGGTCCCATTCGAGCCCGACAGCCTCGATCAACCGGCGAGTTTGAGCTTCGGGATCGGCGACAAGATCCTCGTAAACAACCTCTGTCAAGTCGGCTCCCATGACATCTTGCCAGAACGCCATCATCTGATCGTAGGTCCGCATGTAAGCCGCGATTTGCTTGAAGTCGTAAGCGTAGCGATGCCGACCCGGAGCAAAGACATTCTTATAGATCGAAAGGGCAACATCTCGCGGATCCCGCCGGACGATAATGAACCGCGCACCAGGCACGGCAAACTTCATGATCCCAAGGATCAAATGGGACTGCACGGACTTGTCGGTAAATCGGCCCGAGGCGCCAAGGCCCTTGTCCACCGCGTTGAGGTAGGCATCCCGCAAGGCCGCCCAATCTTCCTTGCTCATTGATGAAAGGTGACGCAGGCCCTTTGCCGGATCGCCCAACAAACCGTAGGTCGCCCGAAGCCCGTGGGCCATTTCGCCACCACCCACAACCTCGGGATGACTGGCGATGATTTGCTCGACCAATGTGGTGCCGGATCGGGGTAAACCGGACACAAAAATCGGATGGGCACCGTCTGACGTGCCATCTCCGGTTGAAAAATCGAACTCCACGCAAGCTGATTTGAGCGCCGCAATTTCCTGCTCTCGGGCCGCCAGATCGAATGGATAGGCTTTCGTCAAGGCAGCATTGGCCGGGTTGAGATATTTGAACATCAGCTCCGGCTGACCAGTATCTTCCATCACCTTGGCCAGAGCGAACCCCAAATGTGCGCGGCTGTGCCCTTTGACCGACTTGTCCGCCCAAGCGCGCTTCATCGCACCAATTAGTGGGTCACCGGGCTGCAATTTCTTGGTTGCCAGGAAGGTCCGGTAGATCTCGCCTTCCTTTGGCGCGATCTTCAGAACGCTGCGAAACTCCGTCTCGGACTCTTCGAAACGTCCGGCGCGCTGCAAGACAAAGGCCTTGTCCGCCCGTGGTTTCACAGCTTTGGGCGTAAGAGCAATCAAGTTGTCGTAAATGGCAATGGCATCATCCAGATCTCCGGCCTCAACCAAGGCATGGGCCAAAACGGTCAGTATGGCCGGCTCATCAGGTTTCGATTGGGCGGCGCGGCGCAGAGAGATAACAGCCTCGGGCCATTTCTTTTCTGCTGCGTTCAGTTGCCCCATCTGGAAATGGACCTGCGGCAATCCCGGAGCAGCCAAAAGGATTTTGCGATAGACGGCACGTGCCTCGCCCAACCGTCCGGCCTTTTGCAGCGCGGTTGCTTGAGAAAACAAACCTTTGAGCTGTTCTTTTGACAGTGCCAGCATGATGTGCCCCCCGGGGTTGGGTCAGTGCTAGCGGCCTGCCCCACAAAAGAAAAGAGCGGGCACAAGGCCCGCTCTTCCCTTCAAATCCTGAAGTAGGATTAGAAGCTCATGCTCAGGCCGAGCGAGAAGCTGTCGAACTCTTCGTCGTTGCCAGCCGCATCGGTGACAGTACCGTCAGAGTAAGCAGCCAGGACAGACATGCCGCCGCCCAGGTCGTAGCCAACGTTCAGAGCGAAACCGTCTGCTTCGGAGTCGTCGCCGAAGTCAAACATACCGTAGTTGGCTGCCAGGGTCAGAGCGTCGAACGAGTAAGCGGCACCAACGCCGACATAGTTCGAACCTTCGATACCAGCGATGTCGCCGTCAACGTAGTTCAGAACAGCAGAGAAGCCGCTGTCGAAGTTACCAGTGACAGAGATACCGAAGATGTCCGCAGTTTCATCAGCAGTACGTGCTGCGTTGCCATCTTCGAGCAGGCCGCCTACGGCGTCAGCGTCGATGGACTGGTAACCAGCACCAACTACGATCGAACCAGCAGCCAGGTCAAAGGTGTAACGCGCACCAATGGCGAATGCTGTGTCCAGTGCTTCAACCGACTGCTCGTCTACGCCAGCGACAACGAAGCCATCGCCATCGGTGTCCAGATCGGTTGTGGACTGACCCTGTTCAACCGACACTGCGACGGTGAAAGCATCAAACGAATATTCGTAACGAACGATCTGGCCGTCATAGAAGCCAGCACCGTCGTGGTACGAACCGAAGAAGCCAGGATGCTCGGTTTCGGAGTCATCGATCGAGCCTGGGTGGCCGACGTTGATTTCCTGCAGAGCAAAGTCCAGAGCGCCGTCAGTATCACCAACAGTCACACGGCCAAAGTTGCCGGAGATAAAGATTGCGTAACCGCCGATATCGTCCAGCTCAGAGTCAAAGGAGCTGGCGGAATCAGGGTCCAGCGTAGCGGCTTCGTCCAAGTCAACAGACACACCGAACTGCAAACCACCGTCTGTTTCGCCAGTCATGCTGAACGTAACATCAACGTCGTTGAAGAACTGTACGTTGTCGTCGTAACGTGAACCGCCCACGATACCGAGTTCAGCCGAACCCGAGATCGATACTTCTGCTGCCGCCATGCCGGCCAGGCCGACCAGTGCGGTAGAAGCGAGAAGAACTTTTTTCATCGTTTTCCCTCGTTAGTCTCTAAAGAGTGCACCGCAACTCGGGAATCCGAATTGGGTATGCACCTTAGTCGCGCCAACACCCCCCGATTGCAAGGCGCGCCGCGCCGCCACCCTGCCCGCCGGGCAAATTGGTGCAGCTTTGCCACAGTGGGTTTTACAAGGGGAATTTGAAATGCCTTGTGAGCCCTCCACGCGTAGGTTAAGCCGCGATGAATGTGTATCAAGGCAACGGTATGATCTTGTTCAAAACACTCCGTTGGGGATCGCTCGCTGCGCTCGTCGCTCTGACGGCCGCCTGTGGCAACTTGCGTGGCTCGTTGGGTGGAGATAGTGGACTATTCCGCCAGGACGGCATTGAACCCGCGCAAGTGGGCGACACCGAAGAGGGCCCTCGCCAGTCGACGATTTTCGACCTGTTTACCAACATCGACGACCCGAATGTGACCATTGAGGTCAACAAGTACCTGTGGAATGCGTCGCTTGAGGTGCTCAACTTCCTGCCCATTCAGTCGGTCGATCCGTTTTCGGGTATTATCGTCACCGGCTTTGGCACCCCGCCCGGCGGCGGCCGCGCCTACCGCGCAACCGTGTTCGTCCAAGACCCGGCCTTGGAAGCCCGTTCGCTGAAAGTGGCACTGGCCAGTCGTGGCGGGCCCGTATCCGCAGAGACTCAGCGCGCCGTCGAGGATGCGATCCTAACCCGCGCCCGTCAGCTACGGCTACGGGACGACGACCTATAGACTCACCGCCCGCCTTAACTCTATCACCACGCCGGGCCCTTCGCCCGGCGTTTTCATATCCAGGATAGACCGATGTCCAAACTGAACCCCGCCGAGATCGAACCCAAATGGCAAGCTGCCTGGGATGCGGCCCAAGTTTTTAAGGCCGTTCGCGACCCGGCCAAGCCCAAATATTATGTGCTGGAAATGTTCCCCTACCCGTCCGGCAAACTCCATATCGGGCATGTTCGGAACTACACAATGGGCGACGTTGTCGCCCGCTACAAGATCGCAACCGGCCATGCCGTGCTGCACCCAATGGGGTGGGATGCGTTCGGGCTGCCCGCCGAAAACGCGGCCATCGATAATAACCTCCATCCGGGCGCCTGGACCCGCCAGAACATTGACAGCATGAAACGGCAGTTCAACTTGCTGGGCCTGTCGCTGGACTGGAGCCGCGAATTCGCGACCTGCGATCCGGATTACTACGCGCAGCAACAATCGCTGTTCATCGATTTCATGGAAAAAGGCCTGATCTACCGCAAGGACGCCGTGGTCAACTGGGACCCGGTCGATATGACCGTTCTGGCCAATGAACAGGTGATCGACGGCAAAGGCTGGCGCTCTGGCGCAACGGTCGAACGCAAAGAACTGACCCAGTGGTTTTTCAAGATCAGCGACTATTCCGAGGAATTGCTGTCTGCCTTGGACGGGCTGACAAACTGGCCCGAGAAGGTGCGGCTGATGCAGGCCAACTGGATCGGCAAGTCCCAAGGACTGCGGTTTGGATTTGATCTGACAACCCCTGCTTCAGACATGGACCGGATCGAGGTCTTTACGACTCGGCCAGATACATTGCTGGGCGCGTCATTCGTTGGAATCTCTCCAGATCACCCTTTGGCAAAGGCCTTGGAGGCGGAAAACCCCGATATCGCCGCCTTCTGCGCGGAATGCCGCAAAACGGGCACCAGCGAAGAGGCGATGGAAAAGGCCGAGAAGCTGGGCTTTGACACCGGGCTCAAGGTCCGCCACCCGCTGGATCCAAATTGGGAACTGCCGGTCTGGATCGCGAACTTCATCCTGATGGATTACGGAACCGGTGCGATTTTCGCCTGTCCGGCCCATGACCAGCGTGACCTGGATTTTTGCCGAAAATACGACTTGCCGGTGATCGATACATTCTTCGCGATGGACGATCCCGCGCCGGTTGCCAATGAGGCTTTCGTCCCGCCGAAGACCGAAAAAGTGAAATGGGTCAACCACTTCGCCGGACTGGAGGAAGCAACGGGGCTGGAAGCCATCGACGCGACCGTTGCCTTCGCGGAAAAGGCCGGTTGGGGCACCGGTGTCACACAATTCCGTCTGCGCGACTGGGGCCTGAGTCGCCAGCGCTATTGGGGGTGCCCCATCCCGGTCGTACACTGCGAAAAATGTGGTGTGGTTCCGGAAAAGAAGGAAAACCTGCCGGTCAAACTGCCCGAAGATGTGAGCTTTGACATTCCGGGCAATCCGCTCGACCGCCACCCGACCTGGCGCGACACGCCCTGCCCGGCCTGCGGCGCACCCGCCAAGCGCGAAACAGACACGATGGACACGTTCGTTGATAGTTCCTGGTATTTCGCCCGATTTACCGCGCCAGATGCCCCGACGCCCACGGTGGCCGAGGATGTGGCATACTGGATGAATGTGGATCAGTATATTGGCGGCGTGGAACACGCGATCTTGCACCTGCTCTATTCCCGATTCTTCGCCCGGGCGATGCATATCTGCGGCCACTTGCCAGAAGGTGCTATTGAACCGATCGACGCGCTTTTCACGCAAGGTATGGTGACGCATGCCCTGTTCACACCTGCAGATGGTGACGAAAAGCGCGGGCCGTTCTTCTTTCCGGAGGAGGTCGATATCGAAGCGGGCGTGCATCGCGAGACGGGCCAACCGATTAAGATCATCCCGCCCATTAAGATGTCGAAATCCAAGAAGAATGTGGTGGATCCGGAAGCAATTATCTCGGCCTACGGCGCGGATACGGCGCGCTGGTTCGTAATGTCTGACAGCCCACCCGAGCGCGACGTTGAATGGACAGCATCGGGCGCGGAAGCCGCCTTCAAACATCTGGGTCGGGTCTACCGGATCGCCGCCGAACTGGTCGATAACACCAGTTCGGGCACGGAAGAAGATGCGCTGGCGCTGCGTCGGGCAACGGCCCGCACGGTGCAGGATGTGACAGACGGGATTGATGGCTTTCAGTTCAACACATCCGTTGCCAAGCTTTATGCCTTTACCAACACGGTCGCCAAGTCAAAGGCATCCGGGGACGAGCGGCGCGAAGCAATGCGGACCATGGCGCGTCTGATGCAGCCCATGACACCTCATCTGGCCGAAGAAGTTTGGGCAATGCTGGGCGGCGAAGATCTGGTGGTTCAGGCCCCCTGGCCCAAAGCAGATCCGGCCCTGTTGGTCGAGGATACCGTAACGCTTCCGGTCCAGATCAACGGCAAGCGGCGGGCGGAAATCAGTGTGGCCAAAGATGCCAGCAAGGAGGCCATCGAAGAGCTGGCATTGGGCCAAGATGCGGTTCAAAAGGCGTTGAACGGAGCCGTGCCCAAGAAATTGATCGTGGTGCCGGGGCGGATTGTGAATGTGGTTGTTTGATCGCCGCCTTGCGCTGACGGCCCTTTTGGCCACCGCAGCCTGCGGGTTCGAACCGGCCTTTGCGCCGGGCAATTCCGGTGATCAATTGCGGGGGCAAATCCTGGTCGACACCCCGCAGGATCGCGAGGACTTTAACTTCGTCACCCGTCTAGAAGATCGCTTGGGGCGCAATGGTGCGGCGCCCCTCCTATTGTCATACGATATCACGACCAGTCGCGATGGCGTCGCGATCACAGCGGATCAACAAACGCAGCGCTTCAATCTGGTCGGGCAAGTCACCTACGAAGTGGAAGATCAGGCATCTGGTGCCGTTCTGACCAGCGGGACGGTCAGTTCATTTACATCCTATTCCACGACCGGCACTACGGTGGCGACGCAGGCGGCAGAAGATGATGCCTACGAAAGGCTCATCGTCATCCTGGCAGACCAACTGATCACACGGCTCATCGCCACGGGCGATGGTTGGTTACCGTGAAGCTTTCAACCCGCGACGCCAACGCCTTCTTCGCGAAGCCTGACCCAAACCGGGCCGGGATACTGATTTACGGCGCAGATGCGATGCGGGTGGCGCTGAAACGCGCGGATATGCTGGCCGCTTTGTTGGGCCCCGGTGCGGAAGAAGAGATGCGTCTGACCCGGCTTGCGGGCTCTGACCTGCGGCGGGACGGCGCCAGTTTGCAGGATGCGATGCGCGCGGCGGGGTTTTTCCCCGGCCAACGCGCCGTTCTGGTCGAAGACGCCTCCGACGGGCTGACGGACACGATCTCGGCGGCACTGGACGCATGGGCCCCTGGCGACGGTATGGTGGTCGCGACGGCGGGATCGCTGGCTGCCCGATCCAAGCTGCGCAAACTTTTCGAAGGCCACAGCAATGCGGTTTGCGCCGCGATCTATGATGACCCGCCAGGGCGCGGTGAAATTGAGGCCGAATGCGCCAAAGCGGGTTTGACCGACCTGCCCCGCGACTCGCTTGGCGCGTTGGAAGCCTTGGGCCGCGCGCTCGATCCCGGAGACTTCCGCCAGACCATCGAAAAGATCGCGCTTTACAAGCTTGGCGATGCCACACCGTTGACGCCTGACGAAATCGCGCTCCATGCCCCCGCTACCTATGATGCAGAGCTTGATGCGCTGCTCAATGCCGTAGCGGAAGCGCAATCAGATCGGATTGGCCCGTTGATGGTGCGCCTGACCGGACAAGGCGTGGCTGCCGTTACAATGTGCATTATGGCCAGTCGTCATTTCCGCACGCTCCATGCCGCGGCCAGCGACCCAGGCGGTGCATCCGCGGGCATTGGCAAAGCCAGGCCGCCCGTCTTCGGCCCGCGCCGCGACAGAATGGCCCGGCAGGCCCAGGATTGGGGCGCCCGCCGGCTGGAAGCTGCCCTTGCCGGTATTCACCAAACCGACCTCGCATTGCGCTCTGGCGGGCAAACCGCGCCGCAAATGGCCCTCGTCGAACGCATGTTCATCCGGCTGGCAATGATGCGCGCAAGCCGTAACGCTTAGCTCTGGACCCTGTCAAATTGACATGTCAGCTATTGGCAAGGATCGGAGTACAGGCATGTATACAGTCATCGGCAGCACCGGCAGCCGCGCCATGCGCGTTATCTGGATGCTGGAAGAACTTGATGTTCCCTTTTCCCACGTTGCCGCCCCGCCCCGATCTGACGATGTGGTGGCGGTAAACCCAGCGGGCAAGGTGCCGGTGCTGGTGGTGGATCAGACACCCATCTTGGATTCCACGGCGATTCTGACCTACCTGGCCGATAAGCATGGCACGTTCACCTATCCCGCCGGGACCTTGGAACGCGCCCGTCAAGACAGTCTGACCCAGTTCCTGCTGGACGAATTCGATGCAGCGCTCTGGATGGCCGCGCGTCACAGTTTCATTTTGCCCGAAGAGCTTCGCCAGTCCGCCGTCAAAGACAGCCTGAAATGGGAATTTGAGCGCAGTCAAAAGACGCTCGTTCGTAGGATGTCGGGGGCCAACTACCTGCTTGGCGACGAGATGACCGTGCCCGACATTATACTAACCCACTGCATGAGTTGGGCGATGCGGGCGCATTTCCCGATCGCCGAACCCAAGCTTGATGAGTACACCGCGCGGATGCACGCCCGCCCCGCTTTCAAACGGGCGGCCGCCCGGTAGATCGCTCAGTTGCCGTAAGCCATCGCAGGCAGCCATGTCGTGAGTTCAGGGATACTGAACACAATGCACAGCCCCAAAAGTTGCAGCAACACGAACGGAATGATGCCCCGATAGATATGCCCGAGATTCACGCCAGGCGGGCATACGCCCTTCAGGTAGAACAGCGCAAACCCTACAGGCGGCGTCAGGAATGACGTTTGCAACGTCACGGCAACAAGGATTGCAAACCACACCACGGTCGGGTCGCGGACGGCATCGAAACCGTTCACATCCAGCGCGAGGCCTTGGATGATCGGCAGCATCAGCGGCATGACGATGATCGTGATTTCAATCCAGTCGAGCAGGAATCCCAGCAGGAACACGATCAACAAGATGAACATCACCGTCATGTAGGGGTCTTCGAAGGCCGACAAGACCATGTTCTCGACGATCTCATCGCCGCCATACCGGCGCAAGACGAAGGCAAAGAAGTTCGCCGCCAGGAAGATGCCCACAATATAGCCGGTCGTGTTCATGGTAGACCGGCTGACCTCTTTCAGCACCTTGAGGTTGAGCTTGCCATTGGCCAGCGCCAGCAAAGTTGCGCCCAAGGCACCAAGGCCCGATGCCTCTGTCGGTGTGGCGAAACCGGCAAAGATTGAACCCAAAACCAGAAGGATGAGCAGCATGGGCGGGACGACGGCCAGAAGAACCTCGCGAATAGCGTCCCAGCCCACATGCTCGGAGTCCGCCGGAGCTGGCATCGCCGACGGGCTGATCAGGCCGTAAATGACGATGAATATGATATAGAGTGCGCCAAGGATCAGGCCCGGAAAGAGCGCCCCCATGAACAAGTCACCCAGCGAAATCGCCAATTGATCCGACATGATGACCAGCATGATCGACGGCGGGATCAGAATGCCCAGTGTCCCCGCCGAAGCAATTGTGCCGGTGGCGATGGGTTTGTTGTAATTCTGGGCCATCATCGCAGGCAGGGCCATCACGCCCAGCAGCGTGACAGACGCACCGATCACGCCGGTTGACGCGGCAAGGATAATGCCGATCAGCAGCACGGTCAGCGAAAGGCCACCCCGCAGCCCGCCGAACAGACGCTGCATCGAATGCATCATCCGCTGGGCCACGCCGGATTGATCCAGCATGAGGCCCATGAAGATGAACATCGGCAACGCCACAAGAACCGGGTTTTTGACAATGCCACCAAAGAGTCGCCCGGACAGGGCCGCGAGGCGCTGGTAGTCGATGCCGGTTCGGTCGAACTCGATCACATCACGGAAGGCGGACCGGTACGGGTCCAGGAAAATCTCCGCGATCAGGGCAAAGATCAGGGTCACGCCGACCAAGGAATAGGCCACGGGAATGCCGCGGAACAGCAGGAAGATGAACAGCAGGAACATGGCGAGCACCGCCAGTTCGTTCAGGGTCAGAAACTGACCAATCGCACTCAGAATTGCCATCCGTTACGCCCGCCGATCGCCGAGGAACCGGGCCAGCAAAATCAACCCGACGGTCACCACAAATGCCATTGCCACTGTGTAAGCCATCTCTTGCTGGCCAAATTCGAACTCGCCAAAGATTGGGCTGCGGCCGATTTGACGGTTGTTTACATCCGCTGGCGATGTCAGCCGCAGCACCCACCAAATCCCGTAGTAAAGCGCGAGGTTGACCAGAAACATCGTTGACGGGAAGGCATAGAGCATCTGCCGCCACAAGGTGGGTTCAGTCAACTTGTCCAGGTAGCGGACATAGGCCGCCCAGATTGCGACGCCTACAAACAGGAAGGCCACATTCATAAAGACCTTAAGAATCCACAGTTTATGCAGGCCATTGGGGCTGTCAGAGCCCTCATTAATCTGGACCGATGAAATCGCGTAATGCAACGTGTAGTCCCACGCCAGAATGATGAAGGGCAGAAAGAGCCAGACCAGACCGAAGATCTCGATCCGGTTTTTTCGCTGATCGCTGAAATGTTCGTAAAAGATGTCAACGCGCACATGGCTGTTCGTGGTCACGGCAAACCCAATCGCCACCAGCGAGGCCGCGCCATAGAGCCACCATTGCAGGTCATCGAGCCACGCCTGGTTCATACCTGACCCGCGCAGAAAAACCTGCGCCACAATCGCCATCATCAAGAGCGGGAAGAGCCATGCAAACAGGTTCGACACATGGACGATGAACCGATCCGCACGGTTATGACTGCTCTTATTCGCCTCACCCGGATCGGTGACGGCGACAATTTCTTCCGTACTTTGCATATCCCCTCCCGCAAAAATCCGGGCAACAGCGACGTGCCGCCCGGATCAAACCTTGACGTCCGCTTATTTCCAGGGACGCGGCAGGTAGATGTTGTTGCCCCAGGTTTTGTAGCCTTCGCGGAATTCCTGCAGATCGGCCCAAGCTTTGGCGAACATCTCGTCTTCAGCGGCCAGCTCAGCAGCAACTTCCAGCCATGCGGCCTCAAAGGCTTTCAACTGCTCTGGAGTCCACTGCTTGATGGTGACGCCATGTTCTTCGACATTCGTGACCATGGCCGGGAAGTTCTTGGCTTCACCTTCGGCAAAGTTGTCAGTGATGTTGGCCATGCAAGCGATTTCGATCTGCTTCTTGCTCACATCATCCAGATCGTCCCAGCGGTCCTTGTTGATCAGCAGTTCGAACAAGGTCGCAGGCTGGTGCCAGCCAGGGAAATAGTTGTACTTCGCGATCTGATAGAAACCCAGGTTGGCATCGACGATCGGCATGGAGAATTCGGTGGCGTCAATCGCGCCGCGCTCCAGGGCCGGGAAGATGTCACCACCCGCGAGCAATGAGGTCGAAACGCCGAGCTTTTGCATGACCTCAGCACCCAGGCCGAAGAAGCGCATGTTCAGACCCTGAAGATCTTCCAGCGACGCGATTTCATTCTTGAACCAGCCGGATGTTTCGGGGGCATAGGTACCGCACAGCATAACATGCACGTTGTAACCGTTGGTTTCGTACATCTCACGCATCAGCGTCAGACCGTCATCGTAAAGCATCCAGGCCAGTGCTTCACCGGGCTCCGGCCCAAACGGCACGGCGGCGAACAAACCTGCGGCGGCCATTTTGCCCTGCCAGTAGCCCGATGTGGTATAGGCCGCATCAACGGAACCATTGGAGACGGCATCAAGGGCTTCCAGTGTCGGAACCAACTCGCCCGGATCAAAATGCTCGAATTCAACTGATTCCGAGATCGCGTTGATCTTCTCGACAAAGTTCACACCAGCAGTTCCCAGGATCGGCAAGTTCTTCCCGAAAGCCGAGGTCATCTCCAGCGTTTCCTGAGCCGAAGCGGCACCCGCCACAGCGACAGAAGCGCCGATAACAGCACCAAGTACATTAGTCTTCATATCTTCCTCCCTTTAAACAAAGGCCACGGCGCAAGCACCGAGGCACTGGCCGTGGTTCGACCAGATCTCTCCCCTACGCCGAGTCTCCAGAATACGTGCAAAGGCAAATCTAGATGACCGTTCAATGCCCTCCAGCATCAAACGCTCAGGTCGACTTCATCGACCATTCCTTGATTTGCGATCCTCCCTGACCGTCTAGCGGCGTGCGTATTCCAGAGCCTCGTTCGCGGGCTTTGGCGTAATAATTCACAAAAATCGCAACCATGCCAGACTTTTGCCGACCCAAAGCCCTAGGATGACAAGGAAACTTTTTGTCCGCCAGCCGCTGACCGGTAAATCGCGTCCTCGATGTCCAGCACCGACAGATAGTCCGCTGCCGCATTTTCCACAGCTGCGCCATGCAATACTGATGCCACAACATGGGATTGCAGGGCATACACGCAATCTCCGCCAAATCCTTGATAGGTCTGTGGAGGCAAGACGACCCGGTTGTCTTGCTCCCCAAATCGGCGGGACTGAACGGCACCATCACCGGAAAGTGAAAGCGTGCCGCGGGTGCCTTCCACCATCGCTTCGCCCATGGTCAGTCGGGTCTGCTCGGCCTTGTGGTCCAGCAATCTGTTGCCATCGAACAGCGCGCGCGCGGGTCCATGGTCGAACAGAACGTATCCCGCATCTTCTCCCGCGATGACAGGATTGAGCCGCCTCAGATCCGCGTAAACTGCGGTTGGATTGCCCAGGAGATACCGAAACGTGTCGACCCAGTGGACACCGGTTTCGTGGATCAAGAACCGCTCCATCGTCTGAAAGTAGGGCTGACGGTCCAGATAGGCGCGCGGGCCTTGCCCGTCGCCCGGACGCAACCGAAACGTCACCTGCAAAGGGTCGCCAATCTCTCCTGCATCGAGCGCGCCCTTGATTGTCCGGTACCATGGCTGAAAACGGAAGTTTTCATGGATGATCAGACGCAGGCCTGCGCGCTCGGCCAAGGATGTGACGCGGATGGCCTCCTCATGCGAGGTGCAGAAGGGCTTTTGGCAAATGACCGTGGAAATACCCGCATCAATGGCCCGCGCTATGGCGGTGGCATGGGTGGGCGGCGGGGTTGCTATATCCAGAAGGTCCGGGTTGGTCTGTTCGATCAACGCATCGAGGTTTGCAAAAGCAGGCAGCCCGGTTGCTTGCGCCCGGGTGATATCCTGATCGGCCGCTCCGACCAGATGTACCTCCGGGATGCGCGACCAGGCCTCGTAGTGAAACTGCGCAAAATAACCGGCCCCTAGAACCGCAACCCTTAGATCAGGGCTCACATCGCCTCCAGTGCTCGCTCGACAGCCTCCGCTGCTTCCGCCGTGGTGGCCGTCCCGCCGATATCTCGGGTCAGCACCGCGCCTTGCTCCACCACCTGATCGACGGCAGCCGTCAGCAAGTGACTATCCGCAATCATTTTGGTCAGGCCAAATCGATTGCCGAGCCAGTCCAGCATCATCGCCGCCGACAGGATCATCGCAAGGGGATTGGCCGCCCCCTGTCCCGCAATATCTGGTGCCGAGCCGTGACAAGGCTGGAACACGGCATGGTTTGCGCCGATATCAGCGGACGGTGCCAAGCCGAGACCGCCCATTAGTCCGGCCCCCAGATCCGACAGAATATCGCCGAACATGTTTTCAGTGACCATCACGTCAAACATCCAAGGCTTTTGCACCATCGCCAAAGCCGTAGCATCGACATAGGCGTGGCCCGTCGCAATATCCGGAAACGCCTTGGCCTGTTGGTCAAAAATTTCCCGAAAGAACGCAAAGGCCCGGAACACGTTCGCCTTGTCAACGCATGTCACATGACCCGGCCCCTGACCAAGCCCCTTTCGGCGCATCGCCAGATTGAAGGAAAACTGGAACAGTTTCTCACTGGTCGCGCGGGTAATTCGCAGCGTTTCCCGCGCTTCATCTTTCTCCAAGTCGCCTTGGCCCTGGGTATAAAACAAGCCTTCTGTGCTTTCTCGGATCAGTACGAAGTCCACCGGGCGATCCATTTCGCGCAGCGGGGTCGGTTGACCCGGTCTGATCCGAACCGGTCGCACACCGGCAAAAAGATCCAAAGCGATGCGCAAGTCGATCTGAGGCGAGATTTCGGTTCCGTCTTCATAACGGATATCGGGCAGCCCCATGGCGGACAGCAATATCGCATCGGCTTGCCGTGCGGCGTCCAAAGATTGGTGCGGCAAACTCTCACCCGTTTTGGCATAGTGCCCAGCCCCGGCCGGAACGGTTTCAAATTCCAGTCGGTAGGTGCCGCCGGCCTGCGCGAGTTTGGTCAGCAGCTTCAGGGTGGGCGCCATAATCTCAGGTCCGATTCCGTCACCCTCGAACACAGCAATCTTGAACCTCTGCACGGACCATCCTCCCTTGAGCTTCGTGAGGATTTGGTAGCGGATGTCGCAAAGGGAGTCTTGGAAAACAGCAACCTTTCCGCTCAAGTGACGCAAAGGGAGTGACAATCTTGTTCGCAGTGACCGTGCAATTCACCATCAAAGACGGGAAGATGGAGGCATTCCTACCGCTCATGCGGGAAAATGCGCTCACCTCACTCAAGGAAGAGCCGGGATGCCACCAGTTTGACGTCTGCACAGATCCGACGACGCCACAGGAGGTGTTCTTGTACGAGATTTACGACGACGATGCCGCGTTTGAGGCCCATCTTGCTTCCAGCCATTTTCAGGCGTTCGACGCGGGCGTCGCGGGAATGGTTGCCGCCAAAACTGTCCGGACCTTTACAGAGGTGAGCCAATGACCTGGACCGTACATGCCGTGAAGTATGCCGAGCAGACGGATCGGATTCGCGCTGACAATCTGATGTACACCGACGATCACCTATCCATTGATCCGATCGATTTCTATTTCTGGGTTTTGCAGCGAAAGGATCAGGTGATCCTGGTCGATACCGGTTTCGACGCCGCCGAGGGCCAAAAACGCGGCCGCCCCCTGCGTCGCGATCCGGCAGAGGCACTGGCACCGCTTGGCCTAAGGGCGGAAGACATTAATACGGTCATCTGTACCCATCTGCACTTTGACCATGCGGGCGGTCTGCACCTGTTCCCCAACGCCCAGATCCATTTGCAGTCTTCGGAAATGGCCTATGCCACCGGGCCATGCATGTGCCACATGGTCATGCGCTATCCTTTCTCTGTCGAACATGTGGTTGAAGCCGTCCGGCGGCTTTACCAGGGGCGCATTACCTTTCACGATGGCGACGGGCAGGTGGCTGAAGGCGTGACCGTTCACCGGATTGGCGGTCATAGTCGTGGGCTTCAGGCTGTGCGAGTGGAAACCGAGGCCGGCGCCCTGTGCCTTGCCTCTGATGCCACGCATTTTTACGCCAACATTGCGAACGGTATCCCGTTTCCCCTGGTGGTGGATGTCGAAGACATGCTCACCGGCTTTGATCGTCTCAGACAGTTGGCCTCAAAGCCCGAACTGATCATACCCGGACACGACCCGTTGGTGGCAAAGCTTTTCCCGTCCCACCCACGCGCAGAGTTTATCACACGACTGGACAGAGGGCCGCTGGGCCAGGTGCCTCTCTAACAGCCTCCGATTCCATCGCGAGCCGACGCTTGAAACGCCGTCAGCGCAATTTGTGATCACACCAAAAATGCTGTGATCACAAGCTGAGATTTTTTTCCTTGAAAGCGCGAAACGAGGCGATTTGGCAGTTTGAGAGCCCGTACAGACGTGCGAAAGCTAGTCTACCACAGCAAGACGGGATCTTTTCGTGAATATCCATGAATATCAGGCGAAGGCTTTGCTTCGCAGCTACGGCGCCCCGGTTTCCGACGGCCGAATTGTTCTGAAATCCGAAGATGCCAAAACGGCAGCCGCAGAACTGGACGGCCCGCTGTGGGTGGTAAAGGCGCAAATCCACGCCGGTGGGCGGGGCAAAGGCCACTTCAAGGAAAACGAAGCTGGCGAGAAAGGCGGCGTGCGGTTGGCCAAGTCGGTCGCAGAAGCTGCCGAAGAAGCCGAACGGATGCTTGGTCGTACGCTGATAACGCACCAGACCGGCCCAGCCGGCAAGCAGGTGAATCGCGTTTATATCGAAGACGGCTCTGGCATCGAAACCGAACTCTATCTGGCGCTGTTGGTGGATCGTGCGTCCTCGCGTATCAGTTTTGTCTGCTCGACCGAAGGCGGCATGGATATCGAAGAAGTCGCCGCTGAGACGCCAGAAAAGATCCTGAGCTTCTCAGTCGATCCCGCCACGGGCTACCAGCCTTACCACGGACGCCGCATCGCCTTTATGCTCGGCTTGAAAGGCGGGCAGGTGAAGCAATGCGTCAAACTGATGGGCACGCTTTACAAGCTGTTCGTCGAAAAAGACATGGAAATGCTCGAGATCAACCCGCTGATCGTCACTGACGGCGGCGATCTGAAATGCCTCGACGCGAAGGTGGGCTTTGACGGAAACGCCGTCTACCGCCACCCGGACGTGGCACAACTTCGCGACG
This sequence comes from Pseudomonadota bacterium, assembly GCA_038526275.1. Classification (GTDB taxonomy): domain Bacteria; phylum Pseudomonadota; class Alphaproteobacteria; order Rhodobacterales; family Rhodobacteraceae; genus 188UL27-1. The sequence goes on from JBCBGY010000010.1 coordinate 38,098, forward strand.
AAACGGAAGAAGACCCGAAAGAGCTTGCCGCCTCTAAGTACGACCTGAACTACATTGCGCTTGATGGAGAGATCGGGTGCATGGTGAACGGCGCGGGCCTTGCCATGGCGACGATGGACATTATCAAGCTTTATGGTGCCGAGCCCGCCAACTTCCTGGATGTGGGCGGCGGCGCGACCACCGAGAAGGTGACCGAGGCATTCAAGATCATCACCTCCGACCCGAACGTAAAGGGCATCTTGGTCAACATCTTCGGCGGGATCATGCGCTGTGACGTCATTGCAGAAGGGGTCATCACGGCGGTCAAGGAAGTCGGGCTCGAAGTGCCGCTGGTCGTGCGCCTGGAAGGCACGAACGTCGAAAAGGGCAAAGAGCTGATCAATACCAGCGGCCTGAACGTCATCGCCGCAGACGATCTGAAGGACGGCGCCCAAAAGATCGTGAAGGCAGTGAAAGGCTAATGCTTCGCCTGGCTACATTGATCGCGGCCACGGCAATTCTCGCGTCTTGCACATCCACGACACAGACCAGCCCCTCTGCGCAGGACCGACCGTCAGGTTCGGGGACATCCGCGCAGACTGCGGCTGCGGCCTTTGTTCAGGGCTGCGTTGGCACCACGACCAATCCGGGCCGTGCGACTGAAGTCCTGAAATCGCTTGGGTTTAGCGAGACCAGATTCGCACGGGGACGACAGAACATGACGTCTTCGTTTGGCACGGCATCCGTTTGGCCCGGCGGACAGTGCACCGTTACTCCGAAATCCGGCAGCCTGTCACAGATGATCCCCTTGGTGAGTGCCGAACTGGCCAAAAGCGGAATTCCGGTTCGGAAGCTTCCGGGGGAGGAAGCATGGCTGATCGGATCAACGGGTGCCATAGCTTTGATCTCGCGCTCTGGCGGCGCCATGACCCGCACGCAGCCGGGAGTGGCACGGTTTCCATGAACAGTCCGGTAGGTAACCAATGTTTCGCGCTTTTTTAGTCTCGGCACTGCTGCTTGTGCCAACGTTGAGCTCAGCCGCTGACAAAGCGGCAAGTCTGGAACAGGCGTTTCAGCGCTGTGCCGAGGCATTTCCCAACATGAAATCCGTGCGGCAGGCTCATAAGGATGCCGGCATGCGCTCCGAAGGGCTGGCGGACGATATGTGGTTTCACAGTGACCACGGTCGCCGCGTTTTCGCTGGCACCGGCGCCCGGCGTGGGGAGCCCTTTTGTATGTTCGGCATCAACCGGCAGGGCAACAAACCGACGCTGAATTTGGCCCAGCGCATCGTGCGTAAGACCTTCGGGCGCAACGCGATCCCGGTAGAGAATACCGGTGATCCCAGTGTACTTGCCGCCTGGGCCGTGCCACTCGGCACCTCTGTTGGCGCTGTGCTGGTAACCCGATCCCGGGTCGTTGGCCCCTATTACAGCGGGTCGCTCATCATGATCGGCGAAATTACTCAATAATGTTGCGAGCCGCCCTGATATCCCTCGGCCTGATCGCCAGCAGCCAACCGGCAACGGCTCTGACACCGGTTGAGGCGGCGGCGCAGAATGTGCAGCTTGCCATTACCCTGTGCTTTCAGAACTATCACCAGCATGACGCAATCCACGGCCTGTTCGTGACGGCTGGTTTTGAACATTCCACCGAAACCTGGGCGGACGGCGACGTCCTGAACTGGTATGCCGCACCCGCCAATACGGCCAATGTATTGGTGTTGGGCGAAGAGGGCGGCACCGAATGCCGGATTAGCACCGACCTGTTTGGGGTCGAACAGGCCCTGCCATTTGCCCGAACCGTGATCGATCAGCTTTATTCGGGCGACATCTTGGACGGCTCCCCCGAGGGCCAGAATATCCTGCCCGGCACGCCCGAGGCCGACCAGCAATCCTGCTCTGGCTTCCACGTTTTTGCGCCCCGTCGTCTGATTTCGGTCGTGGTGGAGCGGGCGGGCAATGACGGCACCTGCACCATGGATGGCACGTCGCAAATCGTGCTGCGGATGTAGACCATGATGGCCCGGCGTTCACTCTCCCCCTCTGCGCTGACCGGCGGAGCTCTGGCCGTCTTATCCGCGGGCCTTTCCGCGCAAGCAGTTGCAGAGCCGTTGGCAAAGTCGGCGATGCGCACCTTTGCGGAGCATTGTTTCTCACCCTTCTTAACGGCAGAGAACGTCGCCCGGTTTTCGAACGCGCCCGGTATCCGCACCGAATTCTATGATCTGAAGCCTTTTTCCAACGTACCGCCTTCGCCGGTGACAGGTCGAGCATCCACTGTCGGAACAGACCGCCGCTGCGAAGTGGCGTTCGATGGCGACCATGGATCCGAAGCTGCAACTACAGCACAGTCTGCCCTAGAGGCCGAAGGGATCCAGAAAGACGCCGCGCTGCCTGAAACACATCTGCGCCAGCCGGGCACATCCCTGCTGGCGGCCCGTTACCTTAACCCCAACCGGATCGCTGTGGTGCATACAGGCACCCGACCCGGACCAAATGGGACCGAGACCTTTCTCAATGTTGAACGTTTGACGCCGGAGGCAAGTCGGCCATGACCCGCAGCCTCTCGCCCCTTCCCCTCTCTCTAATTGCTCTCGCAGAAGTAAGGACCAACTAACATGGCCATTTTCGTTGATGAAAACACAAAGGTGATTTGTCAGGGCCTGACCGGCTCGCAAGGCACCTTCCATACGGAGCAGGCCATAGCCTACGGAACCAAAATGGTTGGCGGGGTGACACCGGGCAAAGGCGGACAAAGCCACCTCGACCTGCCGGTCTTTAACTCCTGCCATGAGGCCGTCCATGAGACCGGCGCAAATGCCAGCGTTATCTACGTGCCTCCGCCCTTCGCCGCGGATTCGATTCTGGAAGCCATCGACGCAAAGATCCCGCTGATCTGCTGCATCACCGAAGGTATTCCTGTGCTCGACATGATGGCCGTGAAACGCGCCCTGATGGACAGCGACAGCGTGCTGATTGGCCCCAACTGCCCTGGGGTCATCACGCCGGATGCCTGCAAGATCGGCATCATGCCGGGCCACATCCACAAGCGTGGTTCGGTGGGCGTTGTGAGCCGCTCCGGCACCCTGACCTATGAGGCCGTGAAGCAGACCTCCGATTCCGGCTTGGGCCAGTCAACCGCCGTGGGCATTGGCGGCGACCCGATCAAAGGCACCGAACATCTGGACGTGCTGGAAAAGTTCCTGGCCGACGACGAAACCAAGTCGATCATCATGATCGGCGAGATTGGCGGCAGCGCCGAGGAAGAGGCCGCGCAGTTCCTGGCCGACGAAAAGAAGAAGGGCCGCTGGAAACCGACTGCTGGCTTTATCGCCGGCCGCACGGCGCCTCCGGGCCGCCGCATGGGCCATGCCGGTGCCATCGTGGCAGGCGGCAAAGGCGGCGCGGAAGACAAGATCGAAGCGATGAAAAGCGCGGGCATCGTTGTCGCAGACAGCCCCGCTCAACTTGGCGAAGCGGTCCTGGAGGCCATTGGATGATCCGAACTGCCGCTTGCCTTGTCTTGATACTGGCCGGGTTTGCGGCCCATGCCCAGGCGGATTACCCGATCGGGGCGGTCCGCATGGGCGCAAACCAATGGTATGTGAAAGTCGGCCCTCGGGATGGTAAGTTCTTTGATCCACCCGACGGACTGACGATCGATGACAATCGCAAAAGCGGCGGGTTCAACCTTCGCTTCAACCCTCAGAAAAGCAATCCGCAAGTAATCTCTGCATTCGCCAAGGAATTTTGCGGGTTTGCGGGCAAACGCCCCCGCATCGGATTTTCTGAACCAAAAGGGCGACGCCAATCAGCCCGCCTGTTCTGCGAGTAACTTGCAAGGAGTCGATAGCTAAGCCGATGGCACCAAGACAGGTCATAGCACTCATCCGCAGGGTGATACTCTTCACCTTGCTGATCCTGTGGCCTGCTGTCAGCGCGGCTAGTGCCTTCGACAGATTAACCATTGGCGACAACGGCGACCTCACTGCCGCGATCAGGGCAGTGGAAATCATAGGCCAGGATGAAACGGTCACTGTGCCACATCTAATCCAAGCCCATGTTAAGATGGCCGAAGGCAATGGAGCCGATGTTGCGCTCGAAACCGCTTTGGCCAGAAACCACGCCAGCGATCTTGCGCTGTCACAGGTCTGGCTCGATGCGGTCTTGTTCGCAACAAAGGGAGCCCGTCATGCAATTGAAACCGCGACCGGCAGGGATCTGATCCATGGGCCCCGGTGACGCAATCGCCAGTTGCTTCGGCAAGTATATCGAGGTGCGCGGTCGCGCCTCGCGGATGGAATTCTGGTGGTTTGTGGGGTTTCTCGTAATGGGCTCCACCGCCGTTGCCCTGCTGGACGGTCAGTTGATCCGATGGGTCTTTCCCGAACGGCCCTATGTGACCGGTATCCGACGCGACGGGTTTTTGTCTTTCCTCTTCTGCCTGCTCGTCGCGCCCCCTACCCTGGCCGTGGCATGGCGGCGGATGCACGATACGGGCCGATCAGGCTTTGAGTTGTTCTTGCCGCTTATCATGGCAACCGGCCTGGCGATCTTTACAATCTTCGCAGGCATCCTTGTGGCCAGGCTCGGCTCCGTGACTATGCTGCGTTTTTTGGGCCATGTCGCGATAACGGGATGCGCTTTGGTGCCCATCGTTTTGCTTTGGTGGCTGGTCCAACCTGGCGAACCATTCACCAATTCCTATGGCCCGCAACCAGAGGAATTGGACCGTTGATGGGCCCGTTAACCGCCATAAGAGCCTGCCTTGTGAAATCCGCGACTTTCTCGGGCCGCGCCTCCAGATCTGAATTCTGGTGGTGGACCTTGATTGCCGAATTCGCGTTCGCGGCAGCAATGGTCGGGCTCGGCATTTGTTGGGAAGAAGACTGGATATTTGGCGAGACTTACTGGCCAATCCAAGCCTATGCCCTTCTGATTTGGCTACCGAGCACGTCTGTCGCTGTCCGTCGGTTTCACGATATCGGGCTAAATCCCTGGCCCGTGATAGCGTTGGTGCTTTTGGATCTCGTCTTATTGGCTTGGCCCGTCGACAGCGCCTTCCTAGAAGCACTGTTCTACTCCAGCCTGTTTCTCTACCTGCTGGTGCTCGTCGTAGCCGCTTTCCCCAGCCAAGACCGCAATTCCCGATACGGCCCCAACCCCCTTGAGGTGACCCCATGACCGAACATTCTCCGAACGAACAGTTCCACGCCTCGTCTTTCATGCAGGGGCACAATGCCGCTTATCTGGAACAGCTTTACGCACGCTACGCCAACGACCCCAGTGCGGTGGACGAGGCCTGGGCGGCCTTCTTTGCGCAGATGGGCGATGCGGAACTGGACGTCAAAGCAGAGGCGCAAGGCCCATCCTGGTCGCGTCCTGATTGGCCGCCGCAGCCCGGAGATGACCTGACCGGCGCGCTCACCGGGGAATGGCCCGTTGAGGCCGACGCGCCCAAAGCTGCGGAGAAGATCAAAGCCAAAGCGGCTGAAAAAGGCACCGAAATCTCGGAAGATCAGATCAAGCGTGCCGTGCTTGACAGTATCCGCGCGCTGATGCTGATCCGCGCCTACCGGATCCGCGGCCACCTGATCGCCGATCTGGACCCGCTGGGGATGCGCGAGGAAGAGCCCCATCCCGAGCTTGATCCGCGTTCCTACGGCTTCTCTGAGGCCGACCTCGACCGGCCGATCTTCATCGACAACGTGCTGGGCCTGCAGATTGCATCGATCCGGCAGATCCTCGACATCGTCAAACGCACCTACTGCGGCACCTTTGCGCTGCAATATATGCACATCTCGAACCCGGAAGAGGCAAGCTGGCTCAAGGAACGGATCGAAGGCTACGGCAAGGAAATCCAGTTCACCCGCGAGGGTCGGAAAGCGATCCTGAACAAACTGGTCGAGGCCGAAGGTTTCGAGAAGTTTCTGCACGTTAAGTATATGGGCACCAAACGCTTTGGCCTCGATGGCGGCGAAAGCCTGGTTCCTGCGATGGAACAGATCATCAAACGCGGCGGGGCACTGGGTATCCAGGATATCGTGATCGGGATGCCGCACAGGGGCCGCCTGAGCGTGCTCGCCAACGTGATGAGCAAACCTTACCGCGCGATCTTCAACGAATTCCAAGGCGGCAGCTTCAAACCCGAAGATGTGGACGGGTCAGGCGATGTGAAATATCACCTCGGTGCCAGTTCAGATAGAGAATTCGACGGCAACACGGTTCACCTGAGCCTAACCGCAAACCCGAGCCACCTGGAAGCGGTCAATCCGGTCGTCCTTGGCAAAGCGCGCGCCAAGCAAGACCAACTCATCGACCCGGACCGTACGAAGGTTCTGCCGATCCTGCTCCATGGCGACGCGGCCTTCGCGGGCCAAGGCGTTGTAGCGGAATGTTTTGGCCTGAGCGGCCTGCGCGGCCACCGCACCGGCGGCACCATCCATATCGTCGTGAACAACCAGATCGGCTTTACCACTGCACCGCATTTCAGCCGGTCAAGCCCGTATCCCACGGATATCGCCTTGATGGTCGAAGCGCCGATCTTCCACGTCAACGCCGATGACCCCGAAGCCGTGGTGCACGCGGCCCGCGTCGCAATCGAATTCCGGCAGAAGTTCCACAAAGACGTGGTCATCGATATGATCTGCTACCGCCGGTTCGGCCACAATGAGGGGGATGAACCCATGTTCACCAACCCGCTCATGTACAAAAAGATCAAGACCCACAAAACCACACTGACGCTCTATACCGAGCGGCTGGTGAAAGACGGTCTGATCCCGGAAGGCGAGATTGAGGACATGAAGGCCGCCTTCCAGGCCTACCTGAACGAAGAGTTCGAGGCCGGTAAGGAGTACCGCCCCAACAAGGCCGATTGGCTGGATGGCCGCTGGTCGCACCTGGACCGCCGTGGCGAGGAATATCAGCGCGGCCAAACCTCGATCACCCGTCAGACGCTGGATGATGTCGGCAAGGCCCTGAGCAGCGTGCCCGAAGGCTTTCCGCTGCACCGCACCGTCGGGCGCCTTCTTGAGACCAAGGCTAACATGTTCAAGTCCGGGGAAGGCTTCGATTGGGCCACGGGCGAGGCACTGGCCTTTGGCTCCCTGCTGGCCGAAGGTTATCCGGTCAGGCTGGCGGGCCAGGACAGCACACGCGGCACCTTCAGCCAGCGCCATTCCGGGCTGGTGAACCAGGACACGGAAGAGCGTTACTATCCGCTGAATAACATCCGTGCGGGCCAAGAACGGTACGAAGTCATCGATTCCATGCTCTCTGAATATGCGGTGCTTGGCTTTGAATACGGCTATTCGCTCGCCGAACCCAACGCGCTGGTCATGTGGGAAGCCCAGTTCGGCGATTTCGCCAATGGCGCCCAGATCATGTTTGACCAGTTCATCAGCTCTGGCGAAAGCAAATGGTTGCGCATGTCGGGCCTCGTGATGCTCTTGCCGCACGGGTACGAGGGCCAGGGGCCAGAGCACTCCTCCGCCCGCCTGGAACGTTTCCTGCAGATGTGCGGCCAAGACAACTGGATCGTCGCGAACTGCACGACGCCCGCGAACTATTTCCACATCCTGCGCCGTCAGATCCACAGGTCGTTCCGGAAGCCTTTGGTGCTGATGACACCAAAGTCGCTCCTGCGCCACAAACTGGCCGTCAGCAAAGCCGAGGAGTTCCTGGACGGATCCAGTTTCCACCGGGTCCTTTGGGACGATGCACAACAGGGCAATTCGGAAACCAAGCTGGTGGCAGACGACAAGATCAAGCGCGTCGTCATGTGCTCGGGCAAGGTTTATTACGACCTGCTGGAAGAACGCGATGCGCGCGGCATTGAAGATGTCTACCTGCTGCGCATCGAACAGTTTTACCCGTTCCCAGCGCTCGCCCTTGTCAATGAACTCAAGCGTTTCCCCACCGCCGAAATGGTCTGGTGCCAGGAAGAGCCCAAGAACCAAGGCGCCTGGACGTTCATCGAACCCAATATCGAGTGGGTTCTCAGCCGGATCGATGCCACGCATGGTCGCCCGCTTTTTGTCGGTCGCGCCACCTCAGCCTCGCCCGCAACCGGCCTTGCCTCTCAGCATAAAGCCCAACAATCCGCCCTCGTGAACGAGGCGCTGACCATCGAAGGAAACTAACTCCCATGTCTATCGACATTCGCGTCCCCACCCTGGGCGAAAGCGTCACCGAGGCCACCGTCGCCACCTGGTTCAAAAAACCGGGCGACGCGGTCGCGGTGGACGAAATGCTCTGCGAGCTGGAAACCGACAAAGTCACAGTCGAAGTCCCCGCCCCCGCCGCCGGGACATTGGGAGAGATCGTCGCAGCAGAAGGCGAAACCGTGGGCGTCGATGCGCTCTTGGCCACTCTGTCCGAAGGCGCAGGCGCAGCCACCCCGGCAGACGCCCCGGCACCTGCGGCCAGCAATGGCGCGGCCAGCGGTAGCCAGGCCGTTGACGTCATGGTCCCGACCCTCGGCGAAAGCGTCACGGAAGCCACCGTCAGCACCTGGTTCAAGGCCGTGGGTGATGCTGTGGCTCAAGACGAAATGCTCTGCGAGTTGGAAACCGACAAGGTCAGCGTCGAAGTCCCCGCACCGGCCTCCGGCACTCTAACCGAAATCGTCGCCGCAGAAGGCACGACCGTTGATGCCACGGCCAAACTGGCCGTCATCTCCGCAGGTGCCGGGGCCGCTGCCGCTGCTCCCTCCGCGCCCACGACTCCTGCCGCCGCTCAGCCCGCTGCCGCAACGGCCCGCACAGATGTCGAAAACGCCCCGTCCGCGAATAAGATGATGGCCGAACACAAACTCGACCCGACAAAGGTCGAAGGCACCGGTCGCGACGGACGGATTATGAAAGAAGACGTGCAGCGCGCCCTTCAGGCCCCTGCCGCGCCGTCGGCGCCGGCACCCGCTCCGGCAGTCCGCGCCCCCGTTCCGGCGGACGACGCCGCCCGCGAAGAACGGGTCAAGATGACCCGCCTCCGCCAGACCATCGCCAAGCGTCTGAAAGACAGCCAGAATACCGCAGCGATGCTGACGACCTATAACGAGGTCGACATGACCGAGGTCATGGCGCTGCGCAACGAATATAAAGAGCTGTTCCTGAAGAAGCACGGCGTCAAACTGGGCTTCATGTCCTTCTTCACCAAAGCCTGCTGCCATGCCCTGCGGGAGGTACCGGAAGTAAACGCCGAAATCGACGGCACAGATATCGTCTACAAGAATTTCGTCCATATGGGGATCGCGGCGGGAACGCCCACGGGCCTGGTCGTGCCAGTGATCCGCGACGCAGACTCCATGAGCTTCGCCGCCATCGAAAAAGCGATCGCCGAAAAAGGCAAGCGCGCCCGCGACGGCAAGCTCTCCATGGCTGAAATGCAAGGCGGGACCTTCACTATCTCAAATGGTGGCGTCTATGGCTCGCTGATGTCTTCGCCAATCCTGAACCCACCGCAATCGGGTATCCTTGGCATGCACAAGATCCAGGACCGCCCAATGGCAATCGGCGGTCAAGTGGTGATCCGCCCGATGATGTACCTCGCACTCAGCTACGACCACCGTATCGTCGACGGCAAAGGCGCCGTCACCTTCCTGGTCCGCGTAAAGGAAGCCCTCGAAGACCCCCGCCGCCTGCTCATGGATCTCTAATACCCCCTGCGCTGGCCATCCCCACGCCCCAAGGGACCGGGATGGCCAGGTCCAAGAAACTCGATTGACCTGACGCGCAGAATTACGGTCAATAGTTTGGAAAAAAGAGAATGAGCCCCGAACTCACCGTCCTTACCCTCGCAGCCCTGCTGCAAGTCGTCCAGT